>VFZO01000028.1 GCA_016871155.1 Acidobacteriota bacterium
GCGGCGGTTCGAACTCGCCAGCGTTCGGTTCCATGGCTGGCCTCGTAATGGACCGGGGGGAGATCGGCGACAATATTCAGTTCGTCTACGGCGCGCAACTTGAGTCTGTGACGTTTTTCGACCGGCTGAACGTCTTGAGCCCGTTCGCGCGCGCCGATGTTCGATTGTCCAGCCGGGACTCGGTGCAGGTGGCTTGGGCGTCCGGAGCCGCTCCCGATGAGTTCTATCTGTCGGCTCCGTCGCAGAAGGGTGATCCCGATTTGCAAGGCGGCTTGGCCGCCCTCAGTACCTTCCCGCGTGTTTCGATGCGGGACGGCCGCGCGCACGTGCAGCGGATGGAGCAGGCCGAGTTGGCCTTTAATCACGACCTGGATTCTCAGACTCGCGTGGTCGCGGCGGCGTTCTTCGAAACCGTCAACAACGCCGCTTTGATGGCTAGCGGCGACACGCAGGCGTTCTCCACGTCGGAGATGCTTCCGGACATCTTTACCCGCGCAAGCATCTTCAATATCGGCAGTTACCGCCGGCGTGGCGCCATGGTGGGCCTGGATCGCCATTTCGGCGACCAATGGAGCGCGCAGGCGGCGTTCGGCCACGGCGGAACTTTGCAGCCGAACGGAAACCTGATCGGCGACGGCGACGCGTCCGATCTGCGCGGCGCTCTGCGCAAAACGGAACGAAGCTGGATCAGCGTGCGAGTGAACGGTGCGGTTCCCTACTCCGGAACGCGCTTTATCGCCAGCTACCTATTCACGGACTACCGGGCGGCCCTGCCGGTTCACCGCTACATGACGCAGCGGGTCTCGCCCGACCTCGGACTGAACATGCAGGTACGGCAACCGATTCCGAATTTCGGCCTTTGGACGGGCCGCGTGGAAGCGGTCGCAGAACTTCGCAACATGCTGCAACAAGGGTACCTGCCGGTGAATTCCGTGGGCGGCCGGCGCGTTCTGCTGGTTCCATCGCCTCGTTCGCTGCGCGGCGGACTAGCCTTCATATTCTAATGCGGCGTCGAGACCTTTTTGCCCTTTCGGCCTTGGCGGCCGCAGCGGACCGGCTGCCGGTGCTTCGGTCCAAAGACCTTACCGTTACGCTCGATCCGGCGGCGGGTGGTGAGATCGCCAGTATTCGCCATAACGGCTTAGAGCTGATATACCGGGCGCTCCAGCCGGATCCTCCCAAGGGATGGCGCGGGCGGGCTCCGTGGCTGTGGCCGGCGGTAGGCCGCAACTTCGCGCCGGGAGACAAGCCAGACGGCGGCGACAATGTCACGGGCTCCTACGTTTGGGACGGCAAACGGCTGCGGATGCCGATCCATGGGTTCGTGAGGACGCGGCCCTGGACTGTGGCCTCGGCCCGAGGGTCGAAGGCCGAACTGCGGCTGACGGTACAAGCGGACCCGGCCATCTATCCGTGGGCCGCCGAATTGACGGTCCGCTACCGGGTGGAGTCCGGCAAGATTCGCGCCATCTATGAGGTAGCGGCGTCGAAAACGAACGCGTCGCCGATGCCCTTCTCCGCGGGCAACCACATCAGCTTCAACTATCCCTTGGCCGCCGATGGCGGCGAGATGCTTTGGTCGACGAACTCTTCGACGGTGATCCGGAAGAGTCCGGAGGGATTGCCTTCCGGAGAAACGCAGGCACGGCGTTTTTGGGACCCTTCGCCAGTTTCAAGGGTAGTCCGCGAATATCCGCTTTCGCTGGGCGGGTATTCGGCGGGTGAAGCGTGGCTTAGGCTGACGGACGCGCGGAAGCGGGCCATTACGCTTCGTCATTCGGCGAGTTCGGTGCCTGGGGAGCCGTCACTGCGTTTCAATTTTTGGGGCACGGCGGAATGCGTAAGTCCGGAGCCGTGGGTCGGGTTGCAGAACTCGTTCAACCGGAAGCAGGGTTTGGTGATCCTGGAGCCGGGCCGGTCATGGCGTTGGGACCTACTGTTCGAATTTGCGGCTTAGCGGATTTTCTCCCTCGCCCGCGGGTTGAGGTCCGGATTCATGCGCCAGACGGTCCGGTCCGGGTAGGCGGCCATAAGCGCGGCGTCTTTTTCCGGCGTCATCGAACGGGCCCAAATAATCCGGGCGTCTGCGATACTGGCGGCATTGAACACCCATTCGTGATGAACATAGTGGTTTGGATTGTAGGTGATCAGAACGAGATGCCGGCCACCCATGGCCTCCAACTCGCGAACGGTTGCGGCGCGCGCCAAGTTCCCCTGCATTGGGCAACAGCCCCAAACATGGTCGACGAACGTGCTTTTGTGAGTCGAGAGGCAGCTCACCACGACCGCCAAAGCCAGCACGATTCCGAGGTTCCGCGTGAACTGGACTAGGGTGAGCCATCTCAAGCCGATGAGCGCCAACACCCATTGGAGCCCTAAAAGGGGCGAGAAATAGTGGGCCACGATAAACTGATGGATCGAAAATGCCGATAGGGCGGCAGCCAGGGCCAGACCCCAACGCCGCCGGAGCCATGCGCCAACCACGAGAGGAAGCAGCAGCGCGGGACCCAACAGGCGGTTTCGCCAAACATCGGCCTTCATCCGAGTCAGTTCGAAAAATGCGGTGGCGGACTGGAACGCCAAGCCATTGTGCGTTTCGAACTCTTCGTTGTAGCGGCGCATGACGTCATGCCGGTACTCGACGGTCTTTCGCGGGGAAAGACCAGGAATGACATTGCCGTCGGCATACAATTCCATCGTCACCTTGTAAGGCGGTTTCCAGGGGTCTCCGGTGACCCGGTAGTTGTAGTAGCCCAGAGCGAGAACCGCAACGGCGACGATGGCTAACGCGGGCCCGAGCCGGCGCCTCCAGATCGCGCCCGCGGCAGAGATCGCCGCTCCGGCGATCAAGCCCTCGAACGGTCGAGTGAAGAGCAGGATGGCCGATCCAACTCCGAACGCCACGGGCGAGAACTTCCGCTTGGGCCCGGCTGAACCGATGAGAAGGAACCCGCCGGTGGCCGCCACCGCGCCGCCCCAATAGCTGTTCGTCCAATAGCTCCAGATGCCGAAGCGCAGCGCCAGGGCAATGGCGCCCAGCAGTGCCCAGCGTCTGGGCATCCATCCTTCCAGCGTCCAGACAGCAACACCGCACAGGACTGCCATCGACAACAACACTCCCGGCCAGGGATGGCCGGTGAGCGCTAATGCGGCAGCGATAAATATGGAGTTTCCTGGGAAATAGACCGCGCTGTAGACAGGTTGGAAAAAGATGTGAAACGACTCGAAGTGTTCCCAGCCGGCGGGAACGGGATTGGCTAGACGGCCGCTGGCCAGCGTTTCGGCCACCAGCAGGTGTCCAAATTCATCGTGAATGAACGGTTCAGGCGGCGGGAACCAGGGTAGCAGGGCCAGACGGATTGCGACCGGAAGGAGCGCCGCGAAAAGTATGGCCCGGCTGCGGGAAGCGGCCAGGCCGGCGATTACCCAGCCAAACGCGGCAGGAATGCGAATAGAGGGAATCCAACACAAGACGACGCCGAGCACGATGATTCCGGTCTCGAGGATTAGAGCATCGCGTTGGATGGTTCAGGGCCCCCTCTCTACTACGCAGTTTATCGCCACGCGGGATGGGCCCGCCCGCGTAGCAGCCCAACCGGTTCGAAGTTATCAAGTCCAACCGGCCAGGAACGGCGCTCCTTTCCAATCCCAGACGGAGACCTGGCCGGCGGTCCAGCGTTGGCTCCATGCCTGCGTTCGCGAATCCCATGAGCCGCGCGCATGGATGATGATCGCGACAAAGATCAGCGGCCAGACCCACTTGGGCAGAGGCCATACTCGAGAGGCCAGAAGCGCCAGCGGCGGCAGCACCTCCAGCCAGTAGCGCGGACCGTAGCCGATACCACCTGTCCAATCACCCCACAGAGAGATCGCCACGGCGTGGCCGCCGGCCCACATCGCAAGCGCGAGCGCCAGTCCGCGGTCCGCCTTCCAAAGCTTCCAGAGGCCGAACGCCGCGACTACAAGAAACGGCGAATACACAAGCAGCCCGCGGCCGGGGCTGAACAGTTGACCGGCCAGAACGCCCGCGAAGCGCTCAACTTCCCATACGAACCGGCTACCGAGGAAAAAGTACGGCTGCACTGGCATTCGATAGATCGATAGGTTCCATGCGAGAAACGGAATCGAAGCGGTGGCCAAACCGGCCAGCATCCAGAGCGAATCCCGCCGGAGCCAGAGCGCCAGGCAGAGTGGAGCCAGGATGTTCAGAGGCCGGTTCCAGATGGCCAGACCCAGCAGAATTCCGGCCAGAAAAACGCGTGGATTCTTGCGGGTCAGAAGCCAAAGCGCGGCTGAAAGCAACAGGATCGACATGCCGTGATGCCACATGGCCCGGCTGGCTGTCGACCAAAGACTTGTGCCGAAGGCAAAGATCAGCGACCAGACGAAGCCCTGCCAACCGGCGCCCGCAAGAGCGTATAAGAACACGGCGGTGAGCGCCACAGTAGCCGAAGCGACAAGAATTTCCATTTGCCGGTGCGCTTGCAAATACACCCGTTGGCGAAGCAGTTCGGTGCCCGGCGAGACGGCTGGCACCAGCGGAATAAACCTGTCGATCGCCAGGAACAGAGGAATCGAAAGAACGGGAGTGGCCACCGGGTAGAAGGAGTAGGCGTGGAACCGCTCCGGGCAGCCGGAGATCGCCGGCTTTCGAACCTCGCCGCCCGGCCCGGCGCACTCGATGCTGTAGAGAGTTTCCGGTGTCCACAGTTCGACGTACTCATCCAGATTCAGGTCACCGCGCTCCAGCAGGCTGAGCATGAGCGGCACGGCCCAACGGGAATCCGCCGACTGCGTGATCGGGCTCAAGCCCTGCAGTACAAAAACTAGGGCGAAGATCAAAACCGCGAGTACGGCATCCTTAAGGCGCGACATCGGCAAAAGGGGAGTCTAGCACGCGACTCGACGCAGAGCGCCGTTTCCCTCAAACCGCGCCATAATCGAGGTATGCGGCTTATCGTGTTGATTACGGCGCTGGCGGCTCCGCTGTCGGCGGAATTTCTCGCGGTTCGTCTAGAGGTGGAGCAGATGGATTGCGCCTCCTGCGTGCGGTCGCTGGAGGCCGGGCTGAAACGGATCCGCGGCGTAGAAAAGGTCACGGTATCCACAGCAAACGGTGCCGAGTTCACGCTCACGCCTGGCAACCGGGTGACGCTGGACCGGCTGCGCGATGCCATCAAGGGCGTCGGCTTTACGCCGCGAACCGCGTACGTGACGGTAAAGGGAAAGGCCGTGACGGCGGACGGCAAGTGGCGCTTCGATGTCGATGGAATTGCGCAGACCTTCAACATGTCCGCGTCGAGAAATGACACGATTCGAGCTCTGCGCTCAAACAATGGGAAGACGGTGACGGTGAAAGGCGTCTCACCGCTGCCCCCCGATCCCCGCACGACCGCCAACCTGGACGTGCAAACGCTTGAGGGGCAGTGAGTGAACCGACGCTCGCGCTGCGAGCGTTGCGCCATCGCAACTTCCGGCTCTTCATCGCCGGGCTTGGCATTAGCCTTATCGGCACCTGGATTCAAAGCATCGCCCAAAGTTGGCTGATCTACCGGCTCACGCATTCGGAATGGTATTTAGGCGTGGTTACGTTTTGCGCGCACGCCCCCGTACTGCTGCTGAGTCCTATTGCCGGCTTGGCGGCCGACCGCCTGCCCCGGCATCGCATTGTACTGCTGACGCAGTCACTGTTCCTGTTGCAAGCCTCGGCGCTGGCGTGGCTGACACTCACCGATCGAGTCGCGGCCTCGCATGTCCTGATTCTTGCCGCGCTGTTGGGCTGCGCCAACGCTTTCGACATCCCGGCGCGGCAGTCCCTGATGGTGCAACTCACATCAAAGGAGGACCTGCTCGGGGCCATCTCGCTGAACTCGGTCGCCTTCAACACGGCACGAACGTTGGGACCCTCGATCGGCGGCCTGCTGGTAGCCCGTTTCGGCGAAGGAGTTTGCTTTGCGGTCAACGCCGTCAGCTTCGTCGCGGTATTGGGCTCGCTCCTGCTGATCCGCATTCCGAGAATAGCGGCGGCGCCGGGACCCGCCGGGGGCGGTATCGGCGAAGGGCTTCGATACGCCTGGCGGGAGACACCGATTCGCAACGCGCTGCTGCTATGCGGGGCGATGACGCTGACCAACGCGCCGCCGCTGGTGTTGGGACCGGCGATCGCCGAGGGGCTGTTTCACCGCGGCGCGGCGGGACTTGGGGTTCTGATGGCGTCTTTCGGGCTTGGGGCGACAGCCGGCGTGGTGCAACTCTCCAGCCAGAAGCATAGCCGGGGAATGCGCGATGTGGCCGGACGCGGTGCGGCGCTGTACGCTTTCTCGCTGGGCCTCTACGCGGCGGCGCCCGCGTTTTGGATCGTTGTGGGAGCGGCTTTTCTGGGAGGCTATGCGTTCTTTCGTCAAAACGCCGCCAACAACGCGCTGATTCAATCCATCGTTGAGGAGCGATACCGCGGCCGCGTGATGTCGCTGTATACGATGATGGCGGTCGGCGTGCTGCCCATGGGCGGGCTGCTGGCCGGTGCGGGCGCGGAACTCGGAGGCCCGCGAATCGTACTGGGCGTCTCGTGCGCGTGCGCCGTTTGTGCGGCCGCGGCATTTCTCCGCTACACTCGCTCCATAGACGTCTCGCCATGCAACGCTTCCTAGCAGCGGTCCTTCTGTACGCCGGCACGCTTCCCGCGCAGCCGTCGAATCGCGCTTTGTTCGATCAGATCGACGAGTCGCTCTCCGACCTGTCGAAGGTAACCGGGCTTCCCGTGCGGTCCAAAGTAGACCGGGATTTCATAACACGCGACAAGCTGAAAGAGTTCCTGAAGACGCGTATCGACGAAGCCGTGAAACCGGAAGAGATTCGAGTGGAAGAGCTGACATTGAAGCTCTTCGGCTTCGTGCCGGAGAGTTACAACCTGAAAGAAGCGACAGTCAGTCTTCTGACAGAGCAGGCCGCGGCTTTTTACGACTACCGGAAAAAGAAGATGTTTCTGCTGGAAGGCGCGCCCGAAGTCTCGCAAAAATTCGTACTGATTCACGAGCTTGCGCACGCGCTGGCCGACCAGCATTTCCACCTCGAGAAATTCATCAAACAGGGCAAGAACGACGATTCCGCGACGGCTCGGATGGCTGTAATGGAAGGCCAGGCCCAGTGGTTAATGTACGAAGTGATGGCCGCCAAGGCAGGCCAGTCCCTGCGAAAGGATCCAACGATGGTGCGCATGTTCGTCAACGCGTCCAGCGCGGGCCTCAGCGACTACCCGGAACTGTCCAACGCGCCCCTCTACATGCGGGAAAGCCTGCTGTTTCCTTACACCAAAGGCCTGTACTTTCAGCAGCAGGTGATCGAAAAACTAGGCAACAGGGGTTTCCGCGCAGTCTTCAAGAAGCCCCCAGTAAACTCCCGCCAGATTCTTCATCCCGAGTTGTATTTCGCACATACCAAGCCAGAAGGCGTAAAGCTGGCCAGTACACCAAAGGGTTACCAAGAGTTGATCGAGGGCGATTTCGGCGAGTTCGATATTCACATCCTGATCCGGCAGTTCACCGACGAGCCGACGGCTGACCGCCTGGCCCCCCATTGGCGCGGAGGGCGCTACATCGTATCCGAACACAAAAGCACGAAGGAACCGGTGCTCCATTTCGCCGTCGCCTTCGATACGGCCTCCGCCGCCGGCGAGTTCGCCGGCCTCTACCGGGATAAGGTGTTGCCAAAGAAAACCAAACGAAAAGGAACACCGCGCGTCGAAACCAGTGGCGCCCGCGTCCGCGTCATTGAAGGTCTAGAATAGACACAATGCTAGCTCGTTTCGCAGCGGCCATCGCGGCCGTACTCTCCGTTGCCGCCGCGGATCTTCCGCGTACGGCCCCAGAATTTCAGGTCCGCATGACCAACGGCAAGGACATTCTGCTCAGCGGTTACAAGGGCAAAGTGGTGGTGCTTGAATTTCTTCTCACTACCTGTCCGCACTGCCAGAAAGCCTCGCAGACCATGAACCGCCTCTACAAGGAGTTGGGCCCGCAGGGCATGCAACCTGTCGGCGTTGCGATTAACGAGATGGCGAACCTGTTCGTGGACGACTACGTTAAACAGTTCAATCTTGGCTATCCGGTCGGGTTCTCTCCCCGCGACCCTGTGATCGAATTTCTGCAACATCCGGTCATGATGAGCCTGATGATGCCTCAACTGGTCGTGATCGATCGCAAAGGCGTGATCCGCTACCAGTACCCCGGCAACGATCCGTTCTTTGAGAACGAAGAGAAGAACCTGCGAGAGATCCTGCTGCCGCTATTGAAGCAAGGTACGGCCGCACCCGCCAAAGCGAAAGCCGCCGCGAAGAAGTCGTAATGATCGCCGACATCCGGCTCGCGCTCCGTTCGCTGGCCCGGTCCCCGGGCTTTACGCTGCTCGCTGTCCTGATTCTCGCGCTGGGCATTGGCGGCGCGGCGGCCGTATTCAGCGTCGTCAACGCGGCTCTGTTGCGGGAGCTTCCCTACTCCGAACCTGAACGTATCGTAACCATCACAACCGCACCGTCGCCGCGAGTCACTGGCGGCGACTACCTGGACTTCCCTTCCCTCCCTGCGTTTGAGTTCGTAAGTTATTACCACGGCGGGCTGCTGAATGTCCGTACTCGAAACGGCGCGGAGTTCGCCGGATCGCGATATGCGTCGCCGGATTTCTTTCAGGTCCTGGGCGAGACATCCCTGGTGGCGGGCCGGCCGTTTGGCGCGAAGGACACTTCGCCGGCCGCCGTAGTGACAGCCGATTTCGCAGCGCGAAAGTTCGGGCGGCCGGAGGCAGCCATTGGCGAAGTCATCAACCTGTATGAGAAGGACTATCCGATTATCGGCGTGACCCGCTCTGAGTTTACGTTTCCAGATTTTACGTCGGTTTGGGTCATGGCACCGGCTACGCCGGCCTTCTCCAACCGGAGCGCATTCAACTATCTCAGCGTGGCCCGGCTGCGAAAGGGCGAGACCATCCGGTCCGCGCAGTCGCAGTTAGCGGGACTCACCGCGCGGCTGGCGCTGCAATTTCCATCCACCCACGACCGACGCCGATTCACCGCAACCAGCCTGCACGAAGCGCTGACCTCCGGCACCCAAGCGACCTTGCGCGCGCTGCTGGCCGCAGTACTGACCCTTCTGTTGATCGCCTGCGCGAACGTGGCGAATTTGCTGCTCGCCCGCGGCGCGGCTCGGGCACGCGAAATCGCGGTGCGCGGTGCTCTAGGCGCGGGCAAATGGGTGATCGTTCGAATGCTTCTGGTCGAGTCTCTCCTGCTCGCCACACTGTCGGGACTCGCGGGAATCGCGCTGGCCAAGGCCGGTATTCAAACGTTAGTGGCGCTGGCGCCTACCGGCACTATCCGTGCGAACGACGTTACGATTGACGGCGCCGTTCTGCTCTTCACGGCCGGCATCGCACTGGCGGCGACGCTGCTTTTCGGACTGCTGCCGGCCTGGCAGAGCACGCGGGTCGATATTCAGACGACCTTGAAACAGGGCGGCGGGCTGCGGGGCGTCGTCTCGGGCGGCTCCAACCGGCTGAGGAAAACTCTGGTGATCGTCGAGATTGCGCTTGCGTTCGCTCTTACGATTTCGGCCGGTCTGATCTTCCGGAGTTTCCTGAAACTCGGCGAGGTCGAGCTTGGATTTCAGCCGTCCGGCGTGCTGGTTGCGTACACGTCTGTGCCCGCCGCCGGCAACGTGGAGAGCAATGGCGCAGTGGGTCGCTGGTTCTCACGGCTGCCCGAAAGACTTGGCCAGATTCCCGGCGTTCTAGTAAGCTCCGCCGCAATGGGGGTTCCGAGCGGGACGTATCGTTCCTCCGGCTTTTTCGCAGTCGAAGGCCGGCACGAGTTGAAAACGGCTCGTGAGCGCGAACTCCCTTCGGCCGCATTTCGTCTGACCGGCGCCGATTACTTTCAGACGTTAGGCATCCGGCTGGTGGCGGGGCGCGATTTCACCATTCGCGACGATCTGGATGCACCGCGCGTTGTGATCGTCTCCGAGGCTCTGGTGCGCCGGGTCTTCGCTGGACGAAGCCCGATAGGCAAACGCATTCAGTGTGGCCTCGATTCACCCGATTGGATGACCATCGTGGGCATTGTGGCCGATGTGCGCAGTTATTCGCCGGCCCTTTCGCCGCGCTCGGAAATCTACATGCCGTACCTGCAACACCCGATTTATGCGGACGAATTGCAGGTGGTTGTCCGTACCGGCGTGCCGCCCGCTACCGTATCCGACCCTGTCCGTCGTGCGATTCTGGCTGAGCAGCCGTCGGCGGCCATCCGGTTCGAAACACTCGACGGCATGGTGGCCAACTCGGTGGCCATGCCGTGATTCCGCACCGTATTGTTGGGAGTGTTCTCCGTGCTCGCGGTGGTTCTGGCACTGGCCGGTGTGTATGGCGTGATGGCGTACGTGGTGGAACAGCGGCGAGGGGAGTTCGGCGTCCGCCTGGCCATGGGAGCGACTCAGGGCGATCTCTCCCGGCTGACATTGAAGAGCGCGCTGAAGCTGGCCGCGTTAGGCCTCGCCATTGGATTTGGACTCGCGATTTGGGCCCAGTTCGCCCTGCAATCCTTTCTCTTCGAAGTGGAGCCGCACGACGTTCTAACTTGGACAGGCGCGATCGCCGGCATTGGTACCATCGCGCTCCTGGCGGCGTGGATTCCCGCGCGGCGCGCGGCCGCAATCAACCCCGCGGACGTACTTCGCGGGGAGTAATATAAAGGGATCATGATGTGGTCACGTCGAGCATTGATTGGCGCCGCCGCGCCGTTATTGGCTGTGGGAAAGCCGGAGTATAAGGTCGGCATCACCAATAACACTCGCGGTGGCTGGGAGAAGGATTTTTGGCTGGCCACACGAGAGTCTCATGAGGTTGGCTACCGCCACGTGGAGACCTTCTTCAGCTTTCTGCAGGAGTTCGCAGACAAGCCGGAAGAGGTGAAACGCCGCCTGGCGCAGATCGGCGTTGGCATCATCACCGTATCGAATTCCGGGCCGATGGAGGTTTCGTTTCACGATCGCTCGAAACAGGCGAAGGTGATCGAGGACCACGTCAAGTTGGCCAAGTTCATTCGGGCGCTGGGTGGCAATCACATGAAGATCAATCTGGGCCCCAGGCGCGCCACCGGGACGACGGCCGAAGATCTGAAGGTCATGGCCGGCACTGTGGACAAACTTGGTAAGAAGACCGCGGCGGAAGGTATCCGGCTGGCGATTCACGCGCACATGTGGAACCAGTTTGAGAACCGCTCCGAAATCGACTACATGATGTCGCATACCGACGCGGCGGATGTCGCATTCGTTTTGGACACCGGTCACATTACTCTTGCCGGCATGGACCCGGTCGCGCTGGCATTCAAACTCGGCAACCGAGTGATCGAATATCACTTGAAGGACACCAAGCCGGAATTCTACGGCGGTGCGAAGAAGCGGATGGACCGCCCGGATATGATGGTGGACCCCGTGTTTCTTCCGCTGGGCGCGGGCGGCGTGGACTTCGACGGCTTGAAGAAGCACCTCGACCGGCTGGACTGGAAGGGCTGGCTCACCGTGGAACTCGATACATCTCCCATGCGTCCACCGAAGGAGAGCGCCGCGATCAGCCTGCGGTATCTGCGCGACACGTGGAAGGTGAATGCCTAGCGCGTATCGCGGCCGCTTCGCTCCCTCCCCAACTGGAACATTGCACTTCGGCTCGCTCGTCGCAGCTGTGGGCTCCTGGCTTGATGCCCGGGCGCACGGCGGTGTCTGGCTGGTGCGAGTGGAGGACATCGACGAACCGCGCAACCAGCCCGGCGCGGACGAGCAGATCCTTCGCACGCTGCACTCGTACGGACTCGACTCCGACGAGGAGGTTGTGTGGCAGACGCGCCGCCATGCGCAGTATAGCCAGGCCATCGAACGGCTCGGGGCCCGTGTGTTTCCGTGCGCTTGCACGCGGAAGCAGGTGGGAGAACGATACGCCGGAAGGTGTCGAGACGGTCTGCCGGCGGGCGCGGCGGCCAGGGCACTTCGCTTGCGGGTTACGAGCGAACCGGTCCGCTTCGTCGATCGCCTGCACGGCGAGCAGACCGAAATTCTCGAGGAGTCCTGTGGTGACTTTGTTCTCCGCCGGGCCGGCGGGCTCTACTCGTATCAACTCGCCGTCGTCGTTGACGACGCGGAGCAAGGCATTACCGATGTTGTCCGAGGCGCCGACCTTTTGGATTCGACGGCAAGGCAAATATATCTGCAGTCCGCCTTGGGCGTGCCCACGCCGCGCTACCTGCATCTGCCGGTCGCGACCGACGCCGCGGGCTTTAAGCTCAGCAAACAAACGCAGGCACCTGCCATTCCCTTCCCGGCCGCGCCTCAGGTCCTTCGGCAAGCCCTGCAATTTCTGGGTATTCAGGCCGGGAATCGGGACCATTGCGCGCAATTGCTGCGCGAAGCGATACCCGCTTGGCAAAATAGATTCCAATGAGTAAGTTTTCCGCTTGGGCCTGCGCCTTGGCACTCGCCGCCCAGCAGGGCGCGCCGCAACTGCTTCTTCATCGCCAGGGTCCAGCGTCGATCGGGCTCTTTATCGCAAACGCCGACGGGACGAACGAGAGGCGGCTGAACACGGAATCGGAGTTGAGCTACAGTCCAACCATTTCTCCGGATGGCGAATGGATCGCGTTTACCAGCGAAAAGAGCGGATCAGCCGACCTATGGCGAATCAAAGCGGACGGCACCGGTTTGGAACGGCTCACTCGCTTCGCCCACTTCGAGGACCAGCCGGCGTACTCCCCCGATGGAAAGCAGATCGCCTTTGTGTCTACCCGCGGCGCCGACATCACCGACATCTGGATTCTTGATCTAGCTTCCAGGAACACCCGAAATCTGACTACCGCAAGCGGAGGCGACTTTCGTCCCAGTTGGTCGCCCGACGGCAAATGGATCGCGTTCTCGTCCGACCGGGGCACCAAGCCCCGCGCCGTTCTGAACGGTGCCGAACCGCTGCAGGAGACTTCGCTTTACATCGTCCGCCCCGACGCCACCGAGGCGCGGCGGCTCACCGAGGAGGGGATGTTCGCCGGTTCGCCGAAATGGTCGCCCGATAGCAAGCGCGTGGTTTTCTACGAAATGACGCCCGAAGCGACGGCGCCAGCCCGCCGCGACGCGAAGGAGCAGAAAGATGTGATTTCGCAGATCGTGTCCTTGAACATTGAGTCCGGCGAGCGGAAGTCCCATTCCTCCAGCGTGGGCCTTAAGACAAGTCCGCAGTATACCGGTCCTGAACAGATCGCCTACCTGAACAAAACTTTCGGGCTCGTCTACACTAACGGCCGACGCGTGCCACGCGCGGCGCGCAATCCGGTTTGGTCGAAAGACGGCAAATGGGTAGTCTATGAAAAGCGGATCCCGCGCGCACGCAAGCAGGGCGAAAGACTGCTGAGCTCCGAACCGGGATTCGACTTGACCTACTCAGCCGAGCACCCGGCGCTGTCGCCGGACCGCACGCGGGTGGCGGTGACTGAGAGCGGAGCGCTGGTGACCTACGCATTGGACGGTTCGGATCGCCGGGTTGTGATTCCCAGCCGGGAGAAGAAGGCGCTGGGCGCAAGTTGGTCTCCGGACGGGCAATGGATCGCGACGGCATACGGCGCGTCATTCGACGCCGATTGGGGCACGAGTCAAATCGCCGTCGTGCACCCGGATGGATCGGAACTAACAGTGGTTACCAATGAGCCGGCCGGCGCGGCCTTTCCAAGCTGGGCGCCCGATAGCAAACGGATCGCGTTCCGCGTTTCCGGCCGGGTGCACCAGGGGCTGCGCATCGTGGACATCGCGGAAGGCAAGGCCACGGTACTGACCAGCGAGCGCGACGATTATCCGGCATGGTCGCCCGCTGGAGACGCCATTGTATTCACCGGATACGCGGAAAACGACTTCGACCTGTTTACGATTCAACCGGACGGCACGGGCCGCAGGCGCATAACTCCGACGATCGGTGTGGACCGCTACGCCAGTTGGGCGGCAAAGGGCGCCCGGATTTTGTTTTCGAGCGACCGGAACGGATTTCAGGACGAAGCCCCGCTGTACGATGAGACGCCAAACCCCAACCTGGAGCTGTTCATGATGGACGCAGACGGCAAGAATCAAACGCGGATGACATCGAACAAATGGCCGGATCTTTCGGCCGCCGGACGGTAAACGCCGGCGCACCAGCCGCCTTTGCAACGCATCTCGACGGGCGGGCCGAATAGTGCAGCGACCTCCAGCGCCTGCCCGGGCAGAAAGCCGCTCAACAGCAAGTGGCCGTCGTTGCGGAGGATTCTCAGGAGTTCGCCGCGCAGCTCGCGCAACACGCTGAGATGGATATTGGCAATCACCAAATCAAAGGTGCCCGAGCGCAGAGCGTCCGCTGAGCCTAGGAAATCGACGAAGGGTCCCGACGCGGGATCGATATCACAACCCACCCCGCAGGCGCCAACCAAGCGGACCGCGCGCGTCAAGATGCCGGTCCCGGCACCGATGTCGGCCACGCGGGTGAAGCGAAGCGTCTCCAGCAACTCCAGGCAAAGCTGCGTGGTGGGATGATCACCGCCACCGAACACATTTCCTGGAATCATCTCCAAACGCAGACGGTGTACGGGAACCTCGCCGGAGTAGCCGGGGGGCGTAAGAAAGAAGCGGGAGCCAACTTCGCTCGGCCGCCACCCGGCCTGCCACGCCGCGGACCAGTTCTCCTCCGCAACCGGTTCCGGCTCTCCCCATTGCCTGGCTTGCTCCTGCGACAAGAAGAACAGCAGCCAGTAACCGTCATGCTCCTGCACACCCTCGCATTCGACATAGAGATCCGGGTCCGAGGGCGCCGGTATCCGCACCTGGAACACTAGTCTTCCCGGTTCAACGCTTTCACGCGCCAGTACGGTTTCGACTTCTCGGCTAGATCCATGGTGAAGACTTCCGATGTCTTTGCGGGATCGTAGCCGCGCCAAATCCAGGTGAGCGCTTCTGGCAACTCGGCATTGCCATGCTGCGTGTTGTGCTGAGCATTGCCGAAGACGAACTTGAAGTCGTACTCCTTCATCTTCAAAGAGTTTGCCAACGCGATGTTTTGCAACGGCCACGAACCGTGGTTGTTCTCCAAATCGTTCGAACCGTCGGACATCCAGACGCGAATATTCTTGCGTTCTGATTTCCTGACCAGAAACGGATAAATGTTGCCGCCTTCCTTTTTCCACGGGTCCCATTGAATGCTGGTGTAGCTGCCGATTCGCGAAAGAACGCGGGTGAAGTGTTCGTTGTGCCACCACGCCACGTTGAAAGCGCAGATTGCGCCGGAGCTCTCGCCGGCGATGAACCGCGAGTACCCGTCCTTGCGAATCTTGTATTTCGATTCCACGTCTTTCAAAATCTCGTCGCGCAGATAACGGGCGTACACATCGTCCACCGAGTCGTACTGTACGGAGCGCATCCGGCGCTCGCCCGCCATTCCGGGCGAAATAAACACTTGAATCGCCACCGGGATCTTCTTCTCATGCATCAGGTTGTCCAGCACAACCAACAGCCGCGAACCGCCGGGCCGCTGCGTGTACTTCTCGCCGTCCTGCCAGACCATGAGCGCCGCTGGGGCCGAATCGCTGTACTGCGCCGGTACGTAGACCCAGTAGTCGTTCTTCATACCCGGATAGATCCTGCTTTCGTGTACGATCTTCTCGCTCACCTTGCCCTGCGGCACTCCCGGCTTTTCGTAGCTGAGTGGACCGAACGCCGCCACGTCGTTCGGCAAAAAGTATGGACCGGACACCATCGGTTTGCCATCGACGGACCAGACATAGTTGTGGGAGCGTCCCGTGGCGCCGCGGAACGTCGCCACCCAAAGATCGGAACCCTTCAATCGGACAGGTTTCGCCGGCTTGTCGTTTATGGCGAGGACAGGCGTCGACGCCGTCTCGACGGCGAATACGAAATCGCCGAGGTAGCCGGCGGCTGCCCGGCCGGCTTTCCGGTCTTCCGGGCGGGTCAACGTTTCCAATTTCGCGCGGAACTCTTTCGACTGGACTCCTTTTTGGGCCAGGGCAATCAACTCGGCGGCCGGCTCGGCGGCGCCGATCGTCAAACAGAAAGAAAGAACGAGAAGCTTCATGGTTGTTTCGTGGAAAAGTAGGGATCGGGTTCGGGAATCGCCGCGCCGTCCTTGCGTGGGGAAGACGCGCCATAGTGGATCTTCGTCACTGTATCAACAAGAACGGCCTGCCCGCCGCCCATTTGGGCCGAGTACTCCGCGCGCAGGTCGACAATGTGGCCCATCGCCCGCAGTTTCTCCAGAGCGCCTTCGTTCAAACGGTTCTCGATCATTACGCCGCAGCCCTCCACGCTCCGCCGCGTAAACCGCGGAGCTTCCAACGCCGCCTGAATATTCATGCCATGATCGGCGACGTTGGAAACGAATTGCGCGTGCGCCTGCGCCTGGTTTCCACCCCGCATGATCCCGAACGCGATCTTCTGATTACCCTTCTCCATGAATCCGGGAATGATGGTGTGAAATGGGCGCTTGCGAGCCGCGAGCGCGTTCGGGTGCGCGGGATCGGACGAGAAACCGCCGGCGCGGTCGTGCAGGTGAAACGCGAAGTCGTCCACCGCGACACCGGATCCCCAGAGGTCGGAGATGCTCTGAATCCAACTGACGGAATTGCCGCCGCTATCCACGACACTCAGGTACACGGTGTGACCTTTTTCCGGGTCGCCGTGGCGGGTGTCGCAGGTCGCACGGTCACCGAGAATCGCCTTCGCGCGCTCCGCCGCATAGGCTTTCGAAAGCATTCCCGCCACCGGAACTTTGGCCCGGCGCGGATCGGCCACGTATTGGTACAGGTCCCGGTACGCGAGCTTTTGCGCCTCGATCTTCAGGTGCATCGCCTCGGCGGAACGCACATCCAACTGCGGGAGGGAGAACTTTTCCATCAGGTTGAGCATCATTAGTGCAGCGATGCCTTGTCCGTTCGGTGGCATCTCATACACCTTCCAACCGCGATAGTCCGTGGAGATCGGGTCCACCCATTCTGAGCGGAACTGCTGGAAATCCTCGGCCACGAGCGTGCCGCCCAGGCGGCGGGATGTCTTGAGGATCGACCGAAGGATCGGCCCTGAGTAAAAGGCGTCGCGCCCGCCATTGGCCAGCAGTTCATAGGCCGCCGCCAGGGCCGGTACGCGGAATACCTCGCCCACCCTGGGCGCCCGTCCGTCCACCATCCAGTACTTCCGGGCGTTCTCGTCGTTCTGAAGCTTGGACGTCGTACCCGCCCAGTCTTCCTGGATAATTTCGGTCACTGGAAACCCGTAGCGGGCGTAATAGATCGCCGGCTGGAACAGTTCCGCCCACGGCCGCTTTCCAAATTTTTGATGTAATTGCCACCAGCCGTCCACCGCGCCGGGCACGCTGACCGTATGGATTCCCGTGTAGGGTACGCCCGAGAGTCCCTTCTTTGAATACGCCTCCAGCGTTTGACCCTTGCCGGACCACCCGCTGGCGTTCAGGCCCGCCAACTTACCTGTCTTGGCGTCGAAATGAATCGCGAACAAGTCGCCGCCCATCCCGCACATCATCGGTTCGACCACACTCAAAACGGCGTTGGCGGCAATGGCCGCATCGACTGCGGAGCCGCCCCGTGCCAATATTTGCGCGCCAGCCTGCGACGCCAGCGTCTGGCTGGCCGCCGCGATGCCGCGCGACGAAATCGTCATGGAGCGCGCCTGCCATCGCTCCTGGCCGAAGCCGAGCGCAGAGAATCCGAGAACCAGTACAAGGAACATGATTGCCGTGATATCGTACCAAGAAGCGATGAGAATGGACATGAAGCGCCGCAACTTGTCGCTGAGAATCGCCCCCAACCGAATTTTTCACGGCAGAACGGACACGCTCAACACCAGCCGGCCCCCGTCCGCGGCTAAGCATTAAAAGCAACAACTAGGGAGACCCTCATGAAAACACTCACAATCCTCGCGCTGGCCTCGGCCAGCTTCCTATTCGCGCAAGAAGCCAAAAAGAAGGCCGGCGGACCGGGCATTCTGGCCCCGGCTATGACGCCGGTTGGCGACACGACTTACAAGAAGGCAATGGGCACGATGGGCTCAAAGGGCGAGACATGGTCCCAGACCACGGTCGCGGCTGGCATCGATGGGAAACCACGCGACGGCCGCGCCGTTACGGTCACAGGCGAGATCGTGGAATTCTCCTGCTATCTGCAGCTCGGCAAACACGGCGAAAAGCACCGCGCCTGCGGCCAGAAGTGTGCCAACACCGGCCAGCCCATCGGCCTGCTGACGGCTGACGGAACGCTCTACATGTTGATGGAAGAAGAGCACGACCCGCGCCGCGACGGACAGACCTCCGATTTCCGCAAGGCCGCCGCCGATCACATGGCGCACGTCATGGAAGTGAGCGGAACGCTTGCCGCCCACGGCGGCTTCCG
This sequence comes from Acidobacteriota bacterium, assembly GCA_016871155.1. GTDB lineage: Bacteria > Acidobacteriota > Terriglobia > Bryobacterales > Bryobacteraceae. Next base: position 18,458 of record VFZO01000028.1, read on the forward strand.
CGCCATCTATGTCGCCGGCTACGTGAAGAAGTAACATGATCGCTCGAAAATCCCTCTGGATCGGCATCGCGGCCGTAGCCGCGGTGCCGGTTTTGTTCCTTCATGCACAGGCCCCTAAGGCGGCCGTGCCAGCGGTGCCTCGTGGCCTGACGGCGGTGTTGTGGCCAAGGGATAATCCGTATTCGGCCGGCAAGGCCGAACTGGGACGCCTGCTTTATTTCGACAAGCGTCTATCGGGAGACGACACCGTCGCCTGTGCCTCGTGCCACGATCCCAAGAGAGGCTATACCGATCAGGCCGCTGTCTCCACGGGAATTCGCGGTCAAAAAGGCGGCATTTCCGCTCCCACAGTTTTCAACCGTGCCTACGGCCTGCTGCAGTTCTGGGACGGCCGGGCCGCCTCGTTGGAAGATCAGGCGAAGGGACCGATTCAAAATCCGATCGAGATGGGGAACACTCATGAAGCCTGCGTGACAAAATTGCGCGGCATCGCCGGCTATCGCACCCGCTTCAAGCAGGTCTTCGGCACCGAGGAGTTCACCATCGACCATATCGCAAAGGCGATCGCGACATTTGAACGCACGGTACTGAGCGGCGACGCGCCTTACGACCGCTACAAAGCCGGCTTGAAGACCGCGATGAACGCGCAGCAGGTGCGCGGCATGAACGTCTATTTCAACAAAGCGAAGTGCGATAAATGTCACGAGGGTCCCAACTTCACGCTCAACGCGTTCCACAACCTCGGCGTTGGCCAGGACAAGGCGGAGCCGGATCCAGGCCGCTTCGCCGTCACCAAGAATCCCGCCGAATTCGGCGCTTTCAAGACACCGACGCTGCGTGAGATTGAGCACACAGCTCCTTACATGCACGACGGCAGTTTACGAACGCTCGAAGAAGTCGTGGAGTTCTACGACAAGGGCGGTATCAAGAACAAGAACCTGGACGAGGAAATGAAGCCACTGAAACTGACGGACGCCGACAAGGCGGACTTGGTGGCCTTCATGAAGGCGCTGAGCGGCCGGGGTTGGCAGCACATCACCGAGCCAAAGGAATTCCCAAGGTAATGACACGCTCCTCTTTTCTGCGCGGCGGCCTAACGGCCGCCGCGTTCTCTTTGGCCGGATGTGCGCCAAGCGGCAAACGCCGCATCGCCGTGGTGCCCAAGGGCCGCGCGCATCTGTTTTGGCAATCCGTTCACGCCGGAGCGGTGAAAGCGTCGCGGGAAAAGAATGTCGAGATTGTTTGGAACGGCCCAGCCACGGAGACGGATTTTAACGGGCAAATTCAGATCGTGGAGTCGATGATCAACCAGCACGTCGACGCGATCGTGCTGGCTCCAATCGATAAGAAGGTGATGATCGGCGTAGTGGACAAGGCCTTCAACGCAAAAATTCCCGTGGTAATCTTCGACTCCGGTATCGACACCCCGACCTATGCCGCCATGGTGGCCACCGACAATTATGCGGCCGGCCAGTTGGCGGCGGACCGCATGGGAGAAATCCTCGGCGGAAAAGGGAAAGTGATTATGGTGGCCGTGCAGCCAGGCGCCGCGTCCACAATGGCGCGCGAGAGTGGTTTTGAAGAGCAGGTTAAGCAGCGGTTTCCCCAGATCGAAATCATCGACAAGCGCTATGGCATGGCGGATGTCGCGAAGTCGCTTCAGGTGGCCGAAAACATGTTGACCGCCCATCCGGACGCCGCGGGACTCTTCGCATCGAACGAATCCAGCGCCGTGGGTGCCGCCCAGGCGCTGAAGGGCAGAAAAGACTCCAAGGTAAAGATGGTCGGTTTCGATTGGAGCCAGACGCTGCTGGCCGACGTTCGCGCCGGTGCCATCGATTCGCTGGTGATTCAAAATCCCTTCCAAATGGGCTACGATTCTCTGATCGCGGCCGTCGCCAAACTGGACGGTGGCGAAGTGAAGAAGGACCAGCCGCTGGCTCCTAAGCTGGTCACGAAGTCCAACGTCGATACGCCCGAAATCAAGGCGCAGGTCGAGCCGGATTTGAAGCAGTACTTGGAGAATTAGACGCGGCGAACCGTAAGCCGGAAGTCCGTCTCATCGCTGTACGGCGCTACGACCGGGTAGCTTTCCATAGTGACGTAGTCTCCGTCTTTGACCTCCGTGGATCCGCTCAGAGACACATGGGCGCGAAGGATTAGTGGCGGCCCGCCGGCCGGCGGGGGAAGTGCAAAGGACCACATACCGGGCGGCAAAACGGTTTCGGCCACCAGCAGGGATGGCGCGTCAGCCCGGTTGGCATCGAGTAATTGTACGCGGGCCACCGCCTTCCGGAAACCGGAGGGCGGCGGCCCATCGAAAAGAATTGAACCTCGAATCAAACCATTGGACCTTGCTTAGTCCAGAATGGCATAGCGGGCTTCAATCTCCACCTGTCCACCCGTCAGGTTTCGAACTTCGATGAAGTATTTGAGCAGGTTGGGCGCTTGGCGGTCCACCTGCACCTTCCATTCAATCTGCGGGTTGCCATCGACCGCGGGCGCCTTCGGCACCACCATCCAAATCACGCGATGGGCGGCGTTCCAACTGTGCGTGAACCAGCGGCGCGAGCTACTGGCCGCGACGGTTCCACTGAATTGAGTTCCTAGAGTCATGGTTTTTCCTTTCCTTGCCTTGTTTCGGATTTCTACTGCGCTTGCGGACCCGGGCCGGCGTCTTCATGGCCGCTTTCGGGATCGCCCGCGCCGCTGGCGCGGGCGATCTCGGACACGAGCCATGCGGGAGGCTCGCCGCCGTCGGCCGCGAAATCGTCAGCTTGGAACGCCGCCCCGACGGGCGCCGTTCCCCCGTCGCTTTCCGCAACGGTTGCGGCAGCCACCGCCGCCGGTTTGTTTTCGGATTGATCGGTGTTGATTGTGATTCGCATTTGGATACGTTCCTTTCTTTAGCGGGACCACCGGCTCCAGCCGAGGACCGTGAAGCGGGCCTCGAATTGAACGGGACCGCCGGTGAGGTTTTTGACCTCCACGAAGTACTTCAGAAGAGTTTCGGTCTGCCGAGTGACCTTAATATTCCAGTCGATCTGCGCGTTCCCATCGACCACGGGCGCGGTGGGGACCACGTACCAGACGACGAACCAGTAAGCCGGCCAACTGTGGGTAAACCAGGTTCGGGTCTGGTTGGCCGCTAGCGATCCGGAAAACTGGACGCCGGACCACGAATTGGAGCGTTCCAGATTCGGGTACAAGGCACGCACCGCCGCGACGTCGCCGTCGCTCAGACCGGCTCGTTGGCCGATCGCCTGGCTGCCCACCGGCTCGATCGTAGGCAGGCCATTCCGGCTGAACGCCGTCGCGCCGTAGTGCATGATAGAACCGAAATCGTAACCGCCGATATCATCGCCATCGGTGATGTGCTGGTTGAAATTGTGTTCCCGGCCCGGTTGAATATTGGCCCAGTTGATACGAACGTTCCGGTCGCGATCTTCCCGGCTTTGCTCGTGCCAAAGCCCGATCGCGTGCCCGATCTCATGGACGGCGGCGCCGAAACCGCAGCCCGCGGCCAACGATACCTCCTGCAGGCCTCCCCGCATGCCGATATGAGACCAACAACCGTCCAGTTCCCGGAACGACAGAAAATTGGGGTACTGCGCGGCGTTCGCGGCTGTTCGTTCGACGAACCGGATATTCGTTCGAGTCTCCCAGTGCCGAATCGCATCCTGGACTCGGGTGCGAAGAGGTGCGACGGACTCCCACGGAACCAGCCCTCCCGGCCATCGGAAACGCTCGCCCGTGATACCAACTCCGTGCGCGATTTCGGATAATGAAGTCTGCCCGCTGACGGAAAGCCCGTCCTCGGTGACTCCGCTGGTCCGAATTTCGGCGGCGGCGGCCGCCACCCGGTCCGCCTCGCCCAAGCAGATGTCTCCTTCAAAAATCGCCATTCCATTGATTGCGGAGAATTCGACCGGTTTTAGGTTGAACGCCTGAATACCGGACACGAATCCTTGCCGGACATCATCGGAGGAGCGAAACCAACAGGACTCGCCTGCAGTGGATCCTTCCTCTGGTGCGCCGGACTTGGCCTTTTCTCGTGTTGCCATGACACGACTCCTTTCCTGGTACGCTTTCCGGCCTTCGGTTTTGACTTCCAGCGACCGAGGCCGACTTCTATTTCCTGGGACCACTTTTGGCCCCAGGGGTATTACGGAGTCTACGGTTGTACGGCAACGAAATGGCGTTACCAGGAGTAGATTTCGCCCTGGCTAGCGGCGAGTAACGCCGTTACTTCAGAAATGTTGAGCGATTCGATCAAGGCGGTGGCCCCATAACTCACAGGATCGAAACGGCAGCAAGCAAATCGCACATGACACGCCGTCCGCCCTCATCCTCGCATCCGCCGCAACGCTTGCGCAATCGAGTCCGTTCGTTCCCAACGCAAAGACCGGCGGGCCCGCGTTGACCGGCTACAGTCGAAGTAGAAATCGGCTAGCCTAGGCCACACCTTCCAGAGCCGGAACCTTGGCGATGCAGACGCGGTTTCGTCCGTTTTGTTTGGCTTGATACAGCGCTTCGTCCGCGGATTTCACAAGGAGGTGCCCAGAGCATTCAGCGCCGTCAGGACGGCTTGCCACGCCGAAGCTGGCGGTAATTTGCAGCGGGACGCACTCGGCAACAACGGGCTCTGCCGCCAGTGCCTGCCGAATGGACTCCGCAAGTGCCGCCAGATCCTCCGGTTCCCGCCTGGATACGATTACAAACTCTTCACCGCCAAACCTGCCCATGGCGTCCACCGTCCCCAAGGCGTCCCTCACGCGCTCAGCGACGGTAATCAGGACCGTATCTCCGGCGGCGTGTCCGTGGGTATCATTGACCGACTTGAAGCGGTCCACGTCCAACATAATGACGCCTAACGGGCCGGCTTCGGCGACGCTTTCGTCGAGAATTTCGGTGATTCGGCCCCGGTTTTGGACGCCGGTTAAGGCGTCGTGCGTGGCCTGATGCCGCAGTGCGGCCTGTGCGCGAATGAGTTGACTTTGCAGGTCGACGATTCGGCGGCCCGCCCGCAATCGAACGTTTAGCTCCTGCTGATCGAAGGGTTTGACGACATAATCGTCCGCCCCCGCCATCATCCCCTCAATTACATCTTCCTTTTGCGTCCGGGAGGTCAGCAACAAGATATAGACGTACGGCTCAATGGCCTTCTCCCGGACGAGTTTACAAACCTCCGGGCCGGTCAAGCCAGGCATCATCCAATCCAGGATGGCGAGCCGAGGAGCATCGGGCTGTTGCAAGACATCCCATGCTTGAACACCGTCAGATGTGCTGACAACATCGTAGCCCCACTTCTTGACCATGCTTTCCAAGAGGTGACGGGATACAGTGCTGTCATCGGCGATTAGGATTCTCATTTTCGACGCAACCGTTTGGACCGAACTCCTATTACCTTTATCGTCACAAATTCTGAAATTCTGGACATTCAACGCGGAATTAACGAAAGCTTCGCGACGGCCCCAAGGACGAGCGCAGGCTATATCCCTGATTTTAGCGCTAGACTACGGGCCATTCGGGTGGAGGGTGGGGCCGTTCCCGGTTTCGAGAATTCTTCCTCCCCAGAATTGGCCGAGTGATAGCCCATGACGGTATGATGGTAAGTGCATGTCTCGAATCGACAACTCCGTACTCGTACCCATGGTCGTCGAGCAGAATTCGCGCGGTGAACGTGCCTACGACATCTACTCGCGCCTGCTCAAGGAAAACATCATATTCCTGGGTACACCCATCGACGACAACGTCGCAAACCTAATCATCGCCCAGATCCTCTTCCTGGCGGCCGAAGACCCGGAACGCGACATTTCGCTTTACATCAACTCTCCCGGCGGATCGATCACCGCGGGATTGGCGATTCTGGACACGATGAATCTCGTCGAACCGGATATCACGACCTATTGCCTGGGCCAGGCCGCCTCCATGGCCGCCGTGTTGCTAGCATGCGGGACCAAGGGCAAACGATTCAGCCTGCCAAATTCGCGAATTCTCATTCATCAGCCGTCCATGCATGGTTTGGCCGGTCAGGCGACCGACATCGACATTTACGCCAAAGAGATTCTGCGAATGCGGGAGTCCTTGAACCAGATTCTGGCGGACGCATGCAGTCAACCCGTCGACCGGATCGCTCGTGATGTCGACCGCGACTACATTATGAATCCAACGTCGGCCGTCGAATACGGCATTATCGATCGCGTCATCAGCTCGCGCGAGTCGCTGTCGACGAAATAGTCTTCCGAACTGCCGGCAGGCGCCCCTTGGAGCCATGAAAATCACCCGAATCCTCACGCGCGTCGTGCATGCGCGCATGCGCAATTGGATCTTCGTCAAGGTGGAGACCGACCAACCTGGCCTATACGGCTGGGGCGAGGCGACACTGGAATGGAAGACCAAGTCCGTCGTGGGCGCCGTTGAAGATTTGAGCGTGCTCCTGATCGGCCAGGATCCGCGGCGAATCGAGCACTTGTGGCAGATCATGCACCGCCAATATTTCTGGCGGGGCGGGATCATCAACTACTCGGCTATCTCCGGCATCGACCAGGCTCTCTGGGACATCAAGGGCAAGGAACTGAACCGGCCCGTTTGCGAACTGCTCGGCGGCCCGGTGCGCGACAAGCTCCGCTTCTACGATCACCTGGGTGGGGGCAAACTGGAGGACATCTACGGAACGCTGGAGCCGGCCGAGTTCGCCCAGCGGCTCTTGCAAAGCAAGGAGGAAGGATTTTCGGCCGTGAAGTCGATGCCGATTCCGGTGAGCGACCCCGTTGAATCCGCAAACACTCTCAAGCGCGCGGCAAAATGCGTGGAGGCGATGCGGCTGGCCGGTGGCGACGGGATGGATATCATGCTGGACCTGCACGCCCGGACGACGCCGGCGGCGGCCATCCAGTTCGGACGCTTACTGGTGGACTACAACCTCTACTGGTATGAGGAACCATGCTGGCCGGAGTCGATCGACGGCCTGGCGGAAGTAGCCAGGGCGCTTCCCTTCCCGATCGCGACGGGTGAACGGCTGGTGGGGCGCTGGGAGTTCCGGGAGCTGTTCGAAAAACGCGCGTGCGCGGTGGCCCAGCCCGACGCCTCGCACTCCGGCGGGATCACCGAGGTCAGGAAGATCGCGGCCATGGCGGAGACGTACTCCATTTCCGTGGCTTGCCACAACCCGCAGGGGCCGATTTCGACGGCGGCATGTACGCATATTGCCTTCGCCACGCCCAACTACCTGATTCAAGAAGTCGTACGGAAGGACGTTCCGTGGCGCAAGGACGTTGTGATCGGCCAGCTGCCCATTGTCGAAGGGCACGCGCTGCCGCCTACGGCTCCAGGACTTGGCATCGATATCAACGAATCCGAGGCCGATAAGCATCCGTGGCAGCCTGAAGTCACCATGGACGTTTTCCGCCGGGACGGATCGGTAGCCGACTGGTAAAAAGGACTAGAATGCGGGTATGCACCGCTTCTGGTTTTTCGCCGCGCTTGCGGCCTACGCGCAGTCCCCGACCGCGACGATTACCGGAATCGTTCGCGATCAGCAAGGGTCGATTGTCCCCGGGGTTCAACTGACCGCGACCAGCCTGGCGACGCAACAGAAGTCCGTTTACACGACCAACGACGAAGGGCTCTATTCGCTACGCCAATTGCCGATCGGCCGCTACACGGTGGAAGCGGAGAAGACGGGATTCCGAAGGTTTATCCGGCGCGATTTGACGCTCACGACGGGCCAGAACCTGGAGCTGGACATTGCCCTGGAAATCGGAGCGGTCACCGAGTCGGTGACGATTACTGGCTCTGCGACGCTGCTCGAAACGCGAACCTCCGATGTTTCGCAACTGGTGGAGGCCAAGGCGGTGGAAGACTTGCCTCTCGGCGACCGCCGTTCGCTAAATCTGATTCAGATGACCGGCGCGGCCGTATTCATCGGCTATGATAGCGGCGCGAAGCCAAACTTTTCGCTGGCCGGGTCGCGGCAACAGTCGCAGATGTTTTGGATCGATGGCGGCACGGGGCAAAATATGCGGCTCGGCGTCGGCCAGGTGGATCTGGACCCGCCGGTCGAAACCGTGGCGGAAGTGAAGATTATGGCCAACGGATATTCGGCGGAATATGGCGGATCGAACGGGGGCGTGATCGTAGCGACAACGAAGAGCGGCACGAACAACCTGCACGGTTCGCTGTTCGAATACGTTCGCAACGACAAGTTCGACGCGCCGAATTTTTTCGCGGCGACGCGAGGCGATCAAAAGATCAAGGCACCGCTCCGGTACAACGTGTTTGGCGGAACAATCGGCGGTCCTGTGGTGATTCCGAAACTTTACAAGGGGCGCGACAAGACCTTCTTTTTCTTCGCCTATGAGGGATCCAAGCGGCGCGACGGCGTGATCCGCACGCTGACTGTGCCGACCGCGTTGCAGAAAACCGGGGATTTTTCCCAGACGACCGATGTCCGCGGCGCCGTGCTTCCAGTATTCGATCCGGATTCGACGCAGCTTGTAAACGGCCGACAGACGCGCACGCAGTTTCCGGGGAACCGGATCCCGGCCTCACGGCTAGATCCGGTGGCGATGAGAGTCCTGCCGTTCTATCCGGTGGAGAACCGTCCGGCCGACTCGCTGGCAGGCGCGAACAACTTTCGCGCGAATCAGGTCAACGGTCTCGAGCGCGGCAATTACACTGCGAAAATCGACCACAACTTCGGATCCAAGGATAAGATCACAGGCCGCTATTTGTACAATTCCGACGACACGGCAATCCGTTCGCCGTTTCCTGACCCCGGCGCGGACCCTTCCAACGTCGCGATTCGCCACCAGAACTACTTCTACGGGAACTGGACGCGCATATTTTCGCCTTCGATCGTCAACGATTTCCGTATGACCTACTCCAACCGTGTGAATCACTCCCAGACACAGGGGCTGGGACGTCCATTTGCTACGCAATTGGGATTGCGAGGCGTGCCCGACGGAGCATTCCCGAACATGAGCGCGGCCGGGTTCACGGGCTTGGGCTCCACTGGCATGGAACGCCGCCAATTCCCGATCGAACAGTACCAGTGGGTCAACAATCTTTCGTGGATTCGAGGCAAGCACAGCTTTAAGTTCGGAATGGAGTTGCGCCCCTCCTATAATTTCGAGGTCAACCGGCCGTCGTTCGCGGGCTCGTTCAACTTCAGCTTGCTGGGAACCGGGCAGCCGGGCGTTACCGCTTCCGGCAACGGCTTGGCGACGATGCTGCTCGGTTTCGTAACTGGTTTCTCGACACGAGAAACCCAATTGCTGGACCGGTCCAGTTGGTATTCCGCAGCCTTCGCGCAGGACGATTGGAACGTTTCGCGGAACCTTACCGTCAACATCGGCGTCCGCTGGGAGACCGATGCCGTCATGACCGACGCCAACGGCCGGGGCAACAGCTTTGACCAGAGCCAAATCAATCCGGTGAGCGGCACCTCCGGCGTTGTAAAGTTCCTGGGCGTGAACGGGTGGCGAAACTCCTTGTACGACACGGACTGGAACAACTACGGGCCCAGGTTTGGATTCGCATGGAAACCGTTCGGTTCATCCAAGTCGGTGCTGCGCGGCTCCTACGGCGTGTTTTTCGCCCATCCGTTCGACGCCGGTAATCCGACAGCTGCTTCGTTGGGCTACGAGTTGTCGGCGAACATCAACTCGCCAGACAACGGAATCACAGCGCCGTTCCGGCTCCGGAACGGCGTAAACTTCAGCCTTTCGGCGCCGGTGTTGAACGATTCGTTCGGTTCCGTCCGTGCCGGTCAGCAACCCAATACTGCGGTGAGTTTCTTCGAGCTGCGCCGCCGCACCGGCTACTCGCAGATGTTCAACCTGGGCTATCAGCGCCAGATCGGCGGAGGCTTCCTGGCCGAGGTACAGATGCTGGGCAGCATCTCCCACAAGATGGCGTCGGCTGCGATTTCGCTCAATCAGGTGACTCCGGAACGATTGTCGCAGGTCATCGCCCAGGGTCGCGTGCCGGCCCAGGCGGACCGCCCGTACCCGCAGTTTTCCAATGTCACGATTACCAGTCCCAGCTTTGGCGATGCGCTCTACTATGCGGGCGTGGCACGGTTGGAGCGGCGATTCGCGAACGGCTTCTCCGCGTTGGGCACTTATACCTGGGCAAGAGCGTTCAACGGCTACTCCGACGGGGGATCGATCGGTGACGACGAAGGCTTCTCCAACTTCTACAACCGGAGGTCCGATTGGGGACCGACTGGCAACGACATTCGCCACCGTTTCACGATGACCAACGTTTACGAGATCCCCGTTGGGAAAGGACGAAAGTATTTGAGTTCACATTGGATGGGCGCAATCCTCGGAAATTGGTCGCTGGGAGGATTAATGACCCTCCAATCCGGGGCGCCGTTTACCGTGAACACACAGGTGAACAACACCTTCGTCTTCAGTTCCGGAGCGCAACGAGCAGACGTGATTCGTCAGCCCAACCTGCCGAATCTGGAACGAACGCTATCGCGTTGGTTCGATACGGGTGCGTTCACGCAACCGGCGCAGTTTCAGTTCGGCAATCAGGGTGTGAACACCCTGCGCGGCGACGGCGTTGTGAATGTCGACCTGTCGATTCTGCGCAATTTTCCGATCGGCGAAAACGCGAAACTACAGTTCCGCGGCGAATTCTTCAACCTTGGGAACCATCCGAACTTCGATGCTCCGGGGTCGACTTTCGGAGGCCCCGGGTATGGCATCGTGGCGAACGCGGGCCCCGCCCGGCGCGTGCAACTCGGAGCGCGTATAGTATTCTAATGCTCTCCCGGCGCGCGCTGCTCGCCTCCGCCCTCGCACCGTCCCAGCCCAGGGTCGCTTGCCTTCTGAACGCCTACTACCCGAATTCGCACGCCGATGTTTTTGTGGGCCGGCTGCTGGAGGGATACCGCTTGAATGGCGTGAGCCACCGCCCCAGGCTGCGAACCGTGAGCTTCTACGTCGACCAGTTCCCGGTCAACGACATGGCCCGCGAGCAGGCCGAGGAATATGGCGTGAAAATCTGCCAGAGCGTGGACGAAGCGCTGGCAATGGGCGTGGACGGAGTCGCCATTATCGGCGAGCACGGCGACTACCCGCGAACGCGGCGGGGCAATATTCAGTACCCTCGCAAGAAGCGCTTCGACGAAGTGATGCACTTTTTCGACAGACACGGCAAAGGACTGCCGTTGATGAACGACAAGTACTACGCCTACGAATGGGCCGACGCGAAGAGCATGTACGATCAGGTGAAGGCGAGGCGGATTCCGTTCTTCTGCGGTTCGTCCCTGCCCTTAACCTGGCGGCGCCCCGCGCTGGAATTCCCGCGCGGCGTCGAACTGGACGAATTGTTAGCCGTTTCGTTTAGCGATCTGGAAGAGCACGGCTACCACGCAATCGAACTGATGCAGACCATGGCCGAAAAACGCAAGGGCGGCGAAACCGGCGTGGCCCAGGTTCGATGTGTGGAAGGCGACGCGGTGTTTCAGGACAGGTTCTGGTCCCGCGACCTGCTTGAAGAGGCGCTGAAGCACCGCGTGAATCCCCCGCCCAAGAACAACGCCGACAAACCGCAGGCCATCTTCGTCCGCTACAACGACGGGCTGAAGGCAACGATCCTGAACCTGACGAGCCAGGCGCGGGACTACCTGTTCGCCTCGCGGGAAAAGAGCGGGCGTGTCCGCGGCTCCTGCTTCTACATTCAGCTCTACGTCCACAACCATTGGGGTTTCATGGTCAAGCATTTCGAGGATCTGGTGCTGACCAAACGGACTCCCTATCCACCGGAACGGACGTTGCTGTCGAATGGAATCATGTTGGCAGGATTGGAGTCCCGCGTGCAGGAGTCGCGCTGGCTCGCGACACCGGAGATGAAGATCGCATACTGAGTTGTGATACACGGATCGAAGAGTGTTGCTCCCTATCAGAACCCGATCTTCAGCGCCACCTGAATCACGCGCGGATTGCCCGTGGTGTTCCTGATGACGCCATAGGTGGCCGCGGTGATGCTTCCACCTGGGTTGGCGAAGTTCGGGATGTTCAGTACATTGAAAAACTCCGAGCGCCACTCCGCGAACACCCGGTCGTTCACCGGTATCCGCTTGTTAACGGAGAGATCGATATTGCGCTGCGCCGGGCCCCGGAGAATGTTCCGGCCAGTGTCGCCCCAGAGATTGCCCGCGCGCACAAAGGCCGCCTTGTGGAAGTACTCGTTGAGCCTGTCCTGGGTGCGCCCGGTCCGGCGGGCCGTCTCAACGGCCGCACCTGGAGCCCAACTGGCGCGGCTGTTCGAGGTCCCGTAAAACGCCGCGCCGCTGGTATCGAGAATGCTGATGGGCGTTCCGGTTTGCATCACGCCGACGCCCGCCACCTGCCAGCCGTCGAAGAGCCGCTTCCCAATCGCGGTCCGGTTCAAACCGAATCCCCATTTCGGGATGCTGTAGCTGAAGTTCACCACCATCCGGTGCGCGCGGTCGAAATCCGATCGCCCGCGGTTGAGCGCCGGCCGCAATTGGTCGCCGTCGGTCTGCGTGAACGCCGCGCCCGTGCCCGAGCCCGAGTTGTTGTCGAGCGACTTGGCCCACGTGTAGGCCGTCAGCAAGCGCAGGCCCTTCGAGAACCGGCGCGTGACGCTGGCCTGCAGCGAGTTGTAGCGCGAGTCGGTGGAGGTCTCCTGCCAGACGAGTCCCGTCGGGGAAAAGCCAACGTAGGGAACGCGAAGTTGCGCGTTGGCGCTGGTGTTGGTGGTCTGCCCGTTGATTGGATTCGACTCACTGGCGAGAATCGGCTGATTGATCAGGCGGCTGGTGGCCAGCCGTGTTCCCTTCGTCCCCTGATAGCCCAGTTCGACGAGCGTCGAGGCGCTCCACTGGTGCTGGAGATTCAAGCCCCACTGTTGCAGATACGGCGTGCGCGCCGTAGGATCGACTGAGTTGAGGCCGATGGCCGGCCGATCAGTTGTGTACGGCGGCGAGTAGAGCAGTGGCAGCACCGGAAACGCCGCCCGCTGCGGAAGTGCCGGGAACGGATCCTGCAGCGTCGCGAAGCTGTTGGCCGAACCCTGAAGATCGGTGCGCACGTAACCCGGCAACGACAATGCGGCCAGCAGCCCCAACTGATTCGAGAGCCGGTCGAAGTAGATGCCATAACCGCCGCGCACAGCCAGCTTCTCCGACACGCGATAGGCGAAGCCGAAGCGGGGCGCAAAGTTCCGGGCCGGCTCCCGGTCCACCAGCGTGGGGCTCACCTTCGGAATGCCCGGCAGCGGCTTCTGCGAAGACGAGCTTTGTACGAATCCCGCACTGGTGAACCCACCGGCCGGTGGCGGCACATAGAGACGCGTATCGAAGCGTCCATTGCGGCCGAGCGTGTCGACGGCGTAGCCGAGATAGTCCCAACGCAAACCGGCGTTGATGGTGAGACGAGAGCTGACTTTCCAATCGTCCTGAACGAAGAAAGCGAAATCGGTAATGCGATCCATGCGGTCCGTTACGCCGCTGGCAACGCTCGACGAGTTGATGTTGCTGAAGCCGGTGCCGTTACCTCCTTGAGTGATAGGCGCCCCTGAGAGGCCCGTCAGAAAATCGCCGAAGCTCTGGAACGTGAGCGTGCCGCGGAAACGGTTGTTCGAATAGTAGTCATCCACATAGCGGCGCATTTCCACTCCCGTGCGCAACTGATGTTTGCCCCGGATCCAGGAGAGCGTGTCAACGAAATGGAAAGTATCCTGGAAAACGCCCTGATCTGCGTTGACGCTGTAACCCGCACTGAAGACGCCGGTCACTGCGATTTGCGGGATGTCAGGAAAGTCGGCGGAGTTGAACCTCTTCATGCCGATGGCGGAGAGCGGGATCTGATTCTCCTGTTGCACCACTCCGAACAGCCGCGAAAAGCCCATGCGCGCTTCGTTCATCAGGCTCGCGGAGAAGGCGTGCGTATCGGTCAGGCTCATGATTCGGCTCTTGAAGTCCTGCCTGGTGCCGAAGCCGGGAATGTTCGCCGCAGGTAGTGGCTGAAATGCCGGCTGCGCTGAGACAATTGACTTGAACATCAGGCGATTCCGCGCGTTCACTTGGTGATCGGCGTTCGCGATGTACTGATTCTCTTCATAGCGCGCGGGGATGGAGACGGCGTAGTTGACGCCCGTTACGGCCCGTTGTGGCGAGGGAATTACAAAGCCGCCGTCCGGCCTCTTGAGATTCAACAAGGCAACCGCGACGGGATGGATGTTTGCACCGTCGGGGGCGATCGTTGGGCCGCCGCGCGTGCCGCGCAATCCCGTGAACGCCTGGCCCAATGAAGCACGCGAGCGATCCAGCGGAATCTGCGGCAAATTCAAAGAGCTGGAGCCGGACAGACCGTTGCGCTGGCGCGTGCCCTGGTAGGAAAAAAAGAAGAACGTACGGTTGCGGAAAACGGGACCGCCAAGGTTGCCGCCAAACTGATTTTGTTTGAGTACCGGGCGCGCCTGGCCCGTGGAGTTGAAGAAAAAGTTGTTGGCGTTCAGGGCGTTGTTCCGGAAGAATTCATAAGCCATGCCGTGGAACTCAGGGCCGCCGGAGCGCGTCACCAACACCACCGCCGCGCCGCCGCTGCGCCCGTTCTGTGCGTCGTAGAGTCCGGTCTGCACTTTGAATTCCTGGATGGCTTCCGGCGAGGGCGCCACCAGCCCATTCGAGCCGAAGGCGTTCTCGTTCGAGGTGCCGCTATGGATGTTGATCGAGTCCACGCCGTCGATGTAGACGGAGTTCGAACCCAGGCGGGCACCGCCGGACGAGATGTTCTGGGTGCCGCGGCCGAGGGCTCCGGCGTGGTTCAGCGGAGCCGACGTACCGGGCGAGAGAGCCAGCAACTGCGTGAAGTTGCGACTGGACAGCGGCAGCTCCTTCACGGCTGTACCCTCCACCACGCGGCCCAACGCCGCCGATTCGGTTTGCAACAGGGGCGCTGCCGAAGTAACCTCCACCTTCTCGGCGACCGCCGCCGGCTTGAGCGTGACGTCCACGGCGATGCGCTCCGTGACTCCGAGAACGGCGGTGGCGATTGCCTGCGCGAAACCGGCGAGTGTAACCTCGATGCGATACTCGCCCGGCGGGAGAAA
This sequence comes from Acidobacteriota bacterium, assembly GCA_016871155.1. Classification (GTDB taxonomy): domain Bacteria; phylum Acidobacteriota; class Terriglobia; order Bryobacterales; family Bryobacteraceae. Next base: position 33,554 of record VFZO01000028.1, read on the forward strand.
CGGCAGGATGTACTGGCCGCTGGCGCTAGAGGCCGTTTCGCGCTTTTCTCCCGTCGTGGCGTTACTGGCGACGATCTTGGCGCCTGGAACACGCGCGCCAGACTCATCGATAATAGCGCCGCTGATGGTCCCGCTGGTTTGGCCCGCTGCGGCCAGCGCCGCCAGGAGAAAGATCGCCGTTGTCTTCATCTCAATTATGCCTCTAAAGGATTGGAGATCGAGCTTTCAAGACTGAGCTTGAGCCGGCCAGCGCAATCTTCGGCGTAGAAACCACCTGAGATCCAGCCCTCGCCACGAATAACCTGCCCTCTCTCGTCTAATTTTAGCGTCGAGACGAGGCAAGGGAGAATTCCAATACAAGACCAGCAAAGCAAGGGATGGATGGGAGAACAGCCCGGAGGATACGCCGTTTCGCCAAGTGTGTGACTTCCAAATCGCGTAAGAGGCGTAGCTGATCGTCAGGCTTTGTACTGCTCGCGCAGGCGCTCCAGTTCGGCCTTGAGCGTTTCGGAGGTCGACTCCATGCCCGGCTTGCCGTACAGGTTGTTCAACTCGTTGGGGTCGGCGTGCAGATCAAAAAGCTCCCACACATCGCCTTCGGCGTAGTAGTGGATAAGCTTGTGCTGGGCCGTGCGGACGCCCCAGTGCGGGCCGATACGGTGCGGCGTGAAGAACTGAAACGACGGATCGCTGCGAGCGTCGAGCCCCTTACCGGCGAGCTGCCAGGAGTTTTCGTAGTAGGCGTAAAAGATCGATTTCCGCCATTCGGCCGGCTTGCGTCCCTCGAGCAGCGCCCGCAGACTCTGGCCCTGCATTGTGGCCGGAACCGGCAGGCCCGCGTAGTCGAGAATCGTCGGCGCGATATCGATGTTCATCGCGAAACCATCCGCCACCAAGCCGTGCGGAGCGCCGGGCGCGCGGACAATAAGCGGCACTCGAAGAGACGGCTCATACATGAACCGCTTGTCGTACCAGCCATGATCGCCTACGAAGAATCCGTTGTCGGAGGTGTAGACGATGAGAGTGTTGTCCAGTTGATTTGCCGCTTCCAGGTGCTGCAGCACCTTTCCCAAATTCTCATCGACCGCGGCGAGGGCGCCGTAGTAGTCCTTGACGAACCGTTGGTACAGCCACTTCTTCTTTTCCGCAGGCGAAAGGCCCGCGGGCAGGTCTTTGTAGTCGCCGGCGATGGATTCGTCGAACTTCATGTCGGCGGCTTCAGCAGCTACCTTGCGTGTCTTAAAGTCATCATGAAACGTGGCGGGTTCGGGGATCTCGACGTTCTCGTAGAGCTTGGCGAAACGGGGCGGCGGCAGAAACGGACGGTGCGGCGCTTTGTGCTGATAGACCAGGCACCACGGTTTATCGGAGGGCTCTTTTAGAAATTCCAGCGCGAAATCCGTGGTGATGTCGGTGGCGTAGCCGCTATACTTTTTCCTCGTGCCGCCTTCGATGAATTCCGGATCGAAATACAGACCCTGACCCGGCAGAACGCGCCAGGTATCGAAGCCAACCGGGTCATGGGAAAGATGCCATTTGCCGACGATGCCGGTTCGATATCCCGCCGCCTGGAGCACCTCCGGATAGGTCTTCATCTGGCGATTGATGTTCTCGACCTGACCCTTCATCTCGGAGTTGCCGCGAATGCCGTGCAAATGCGAGTAGGCCCCGGTTAGTATCGTGGCACGCGACGGTGCGCACAAGGAGTTCGTGACGAATGCATTGGCGAAGCGAACGCCTTCCGCCGCAAGCCGATCGATATTCGGCGTTTTGACCAGACGGTTTCCGTAGCAGCCGACGTGGCCTGCCGCATGATCGTCTGTCATTACGAACAAGATATTGGGGCGATTCCGCGCGCTGGAGCACGCGCCAAAAAGTAACCCTCCCAGGAACGCACGGCGGCGCCAATTCATCCGAAGATCTCCTTCATGCGGCGCGCAAGCACTTTTTCGTCGCCCGCGTCGTTCATCATAACGACAAACTCCAATCCTTGTCCGCTGGGGTTCCTCGAAACGGCAATGCGGGGCTCGCCGTTCATGAGCGCCTCGACGGCTTTGGCCGTTGTCACTTTCTTCGCGGCCTCGTCCCAGGACACGAAAACACGATGGATTCTTCTCGCGCGGTCGAAAGGCGCCTTCTCCGGTTTCAGGCCCAGCTTTGCGCAGGCGTCCATCAGAAAAGCCGACGCTCGCTCGTACTCCTTATCCAGCGCGGCGAAATCGAGTTTGGAGTAGCGCTCCAGCGCATAAAGAAGACCGATCATCTCCTCTTTATTGACCTTCATGCCGCGGCCGTTGGAGTCCGAGTGGGGCGAAGAGTTGAGCCACGCGGCGTCGATCAAATCCCTCCGGCCGGCAAGCACTCCGGAGGACTGCGGACCGCGAATATGTTTACCTCCGGAAAACGCCATGAGGTCAACGCCGAGAGCAGCCAGCGCTGGAATGTTGCTCCAGGGCGGCATGCGATTCGCCGCGTCGACCAGAACGGGAACGCCAGCCCGTTTTGCGATACGAACGGTCTCCTCGATCGAGACAGGCGTCTCCATCCCGTAGTCTCCGCGCTGACCACCCAGGAAATAGATCATCGCCGTATTCGGGCCGAGGGCATTGGCCATCTGCTCGACGCTATCCACGTCCACAATGCGGACCCCGGCGCTGCGGACGGCATGGTCGTAGCCGTTGCGGTGCACTTTCTGAATCACGACCTCGGTCTTCATGCCGGTCAGGTCGGGCAACTGGCGAATCTTGGCCGGATCATTGCCGGTTAAGCAACCGTAGGTGCCGATTGCGATCGCGCCGGCGCAACCGGAACTGACGAGCGCGGCTTCGGTGCCGCACATTCTAGCGATGCGCGCGCCGACGGCGTCCTTCACCTCCTCAAGGACGGCGAACTCGCGGGCCGCTTCTGCCATCACCGTCTGTATCTCCGGGAGCATCTTGGAGGCGCCAACCGTGGTGATAGGGCCGGCGAAGTTCAATACGGGCCGGAGGCCCAGTCTCGCGTAGGGACTCGCCGCGCTGGCAGAGGCGGCAAGCGGCATTGCAGCGGCCATTTGAAAGAGCGTTCGGCGTTTCGGCATTGCCGTTAGTAAAACACAAATGGGCGGCGGCTTGAAGCACCCCTCTGGCCATAGCCTGGGAAGGCTACTCTCCCGGCGCGTCGAAGAACACAAACGACGCGCATTGGCGAACAACGGCGCAAGAGTGGTGCAGCGTCAGCCGCCGCCCAATTGACTCCACGGTTCGATAACACACCTCCTGTTTGAGATGAGATTCCGCGCACCGAAACTTTCATGCGTGGCGGACAAGTACCGTCCCTTGTCCGATTCGATTGTGCTCCTGAAGCGCCGGCGAGTCAAGTAAAAAGAAGCGTCTACTCTTCTTCGCCAGCTACTCAAAACAGAGGAGCGCTCGTTTCGGTGCCAAGTGCAATTCGTGGGCAAGTCGCCGAACGAGCCCGGCGCGGCGGTATCCGGTAGGCTATTCGGTATGACACCTACTTCGCGGAGGACGATTCTTGGCTTGGCCGGCACCTCGCTGCTTCACGCGGTGGAAGGCTGGACGCCGATGACACAATGGAAATCGAACGCGCCCGGTTCCTGGAAGTTTGAGAACGGCGAGATTCTCGCCGGCGGCCCCGTTTCCCACTTGTTCTATGACGGGCCCGGCGCGGGAGACATTCGCGATTTCGAGCTTGAGTTCGAAGTCATGACCCGGCCAGGCGCGAATTCGGGCGTGTACTTTCACACCGCCTTCCAGGACGGCGGCTTTCCGAAGCAGGGCTTTGAAGTCCAGGTCAACAACACCGCCACCGGCGAGGGCGCGTACCGCGAACGAAAACGCACCGGATCGCTCTATGGCATTCGCAACGTCTATCGCCAGGTGGCGAACGACGATGAATGGATTCGCATGCACGTGGCCGTCGCCGCGAACAACGTGCAGGTCCGCGTCAATGGGTTGCTGACGGTAGACTACATCGAGCCTGATCCGCCCGTCCTTCCCCCGTCGCAGGAGACGGCGCGCTTTCTGCGAAAAG
>VFZO01000029.1 GCA_016871155.1 Acidobacteriota bacterium
TGGTCGAAAGAAGCCATCCGCAGGCACTGGCCCGCCCTCGGAAAGGGGATTCTGATCAAATCCGGCACGGGAGTGAGGCGTTGGTGTATACTGTGGGGGTCCGGGAGACCCAAAATGGAAATCCCGGATCACTAAGAAGAATACAACAAATACCTAGCCGTAGCAAGTGGCACATCTTCCATAAACGATTCAAGCCATTCCTTTTATCGGTACGTTACGCGGGAAACTTCAGTCCGGTGAGCTTTTCAATTCACGCTTTGCGCCATTCCCGTAGAGAGGATTCCATGCGTGAAGCGTACTTCGAGTTTCCGGTCATTGAAAGGCGGCGAGGCCTCCGCGACCGGTTTCGCGCCGTTTGGCGGGTCGTTCAGGACATAGTCCTAAGCGGACTGGAGATGTAGAGCTACCAGTATTTTGGGACCCTTTACAAATTTCGATCCCTTTACCGCCGGCGCGCGGCGGTGCACAAGCTCTCCAATTGCGCCTTAGCTTCCTTTAATCCGGGAAAGAGCTTCTCGGCGGCCTTGAACTCCTTCGTGTGAACCCGCCGTTTTGCTCCTGCGGTCTCAACCGGATACCGAAGGTGGAGCATCTCGTGATAAAGGACGTACTCCACGGCCAGCCGGGTGGCCGGCGCGCTGTCGAGCAGTTTCGAAAGTATGATCGCGTTGTGCGCCGGGTCGAAATGACCTAACAGCGTTCGGGACGCCGTGCGGCTCCAGCCAAGTTCCGGCTCCGCCAGCAGGCCGTGAAAGAAGCGCGCGTTCAACTCCGCAAAGAGCTCCTTGAGATTGAATCGTTCGCCCTCCGGCCCGGAGATGTGTTTCCGGCCGCGGGCTTGCCGCAAAAGGTGAAGCGAGCGCCGCATGTCCTGGCGGTTCAAGTAGAGTCGATAGCGGTGCCGGTAGACCGGCGGCACCGGCCGGCGAAGGAGCTTGGACAATAATATGTAGGCCAAGGCCTCCTGAATCGGGGCGGGTGCGCCCTCCAGCACATCGGTAATGCGCAACTCCAGGCGGCTATTGTGCCAGCGGACGAACGAATTGGCCCCGGCGAAGCGGCAGTACTCGATGGACACCTCCGGAACGGGTGTTCGCGGCCGGAGCGCGCGAAATACGCGCCGGTAGATATCGCCGCACGACTCGAAGACCACCGCCGTGACGAAGGATTCGCCCACTTCCTCGACTTCGAATCCGGGCAGCCTTGCCTGGCCTCTCTCGACTTGCATGTCCCTTGAACGCTACCATAGCAAATTGACTGTACTCTCTCATCCCATGTCGAACGGATATCGCGCCAAGATCACCGCTATCGGCGGTTACGTCCCACCGGGAATCATCAGCAACCACGATCTGGAGAAGATCGTCGAGACGAACGATGAATGGATCGTCACTCGCACGGGAATTCGCGAGCGCCACGTCGCGCCCAAGGAGATGGCCACGTCCGATATGGCCGTTGAGGCGGCGCGGATCGTGCTCTCGCGGGCCGGAGTGGCGCCCAGCGGCATTCACGCCATCTTCGTCTGTACCGTCACGCCCGACATGCTTTTCCCGGCCACCGCATGCCTGGTGCAGGATAAGCTTGGCGCGGCCGGCGCGTGGGGCTACGACCTGCTGGCGGCCTGCTCGGGGTTTGTCTACGGCCTCACCACCGCGGCGCACATCGTCTCGGTCGGTCCTCCCAAGAAGATTCTCGTCATCGGCGCGGACACGATGACGAGAATTCTCGACTACAAGGACCGGTCCACCTGCATTCTGTTCGGCGACGCCGCTGCTGCGTTCTTGGTCGAGACGGCGAATCCCGGCGAAGAGGGTTTCGTGGATTTCGTAAACGAAGTGGACGGCTCGGGCGGCCAGTTTCTGTATATGCCGGCCGGCGGAAGCCGCCTGCCGGCCTCGGCCGAGACCGTGGCCGCGCGTCAGCACTACGTTCACCAGGACGGGCAGCAGGTGTTCAAATACGCGGTCCGGAAGATGTCGGAGATGACGGAAACGCTGCTGCGGCGTAACGGGCTAACGGTCGACGACATTACGCTGTTGATCCCGCACCAGGCGAACCGCCGGATTATCGAAGCCACGGCGAAGGCGTTGTCGATGCCTTTGGATCGCGTGGTGATTAATATCGACAAATACGGAAACACGACGGGCGCCACGCTGCCCTTGGCCACAATCGACGCGGTGGAATCCGGCCGCCTGAAGAAGGGCGGCCTTGTGTTGTACGCCGCCGTGGGCGCGGGCTATACCGCCGGAGCGAGCCTCTGGCGCTGGAACTTCTGAGCGGCGGCCGCAGCCGGCGCCAGACGTTGCAGCGAGTCAAGTTCTACGGGCTGCGAAGCCGTTAGGCGAGGATCTCGTTCACGACGCGGCCAAAGACGTCGGTGAGCCGGAAGTCCCGGCCCATGTAGCGATACGTCAGCCGCTCGTGGTCTACGCCTAGCAGGTGCAGCATGGTCGCGTGCAGGTCGTGGATATGCACTTTTCCTTGCACAGCCTCCCAGCCGAACTCATCCGTTTCGCCGTGGGCGATTCCCCGTTTCACGCCACCGCCGGCCAGGAACATCGTAAAGCCGCGCGGATTGTGCTCCCGGCCCCGGTTCTCGATGGGCTGTTTGCCCTGCGAAAGATCCTGGTCGAATGGAGTCCGGCCGAACTCGCCGCCCCACACGAGCAGGGTATCGTCTAACAAACCCCGTCCTTTCAGATCCTGAATGAGCCCGGCGATGGGCTTATCGACGGCTTTGCACCGCACCGGCAGATTCTGCCGCAATTGTCCGTGGTGATCCCAGCCGCCGTCGGAAATCTGCACGAAACGCACGCCCGCCTCGGCCAGCCGGCGCGCCATCAGGCACTGCCGGCCGAAGTTATCCGTTTCCTTCTCGCCGATTCCGTAAAGAGCCTTCGTCGCCTCGGACTCCGCCTCAAGGTCCAGCACCTTCGGCGCCTCCATTTGCATCCGGAACGCTAGCTCAAACGAAGCCAATTGGCCTTCCAATGCGGCGTCGGCGCCAGTCGATTCCAAATGGCGGCCATTCACCGAACGCAGAAAATCCAACTGCTTCCGCTGTTCCGCGACGGACATGTCCAGACTCTTCAGATAGTCGATGCGGGCATTCTTCGCATCGCCGGCCCGGCCGATCGGAGTGCCTTGATACTTGGCTGGCAGGAACGCGCTGCTAAACAGTTGCGGTGTGCCGCCATCTCCATTCAACTGGGGACAGATCGTTACGAAGCCGGGCAGGTTCTGATTCTCGGATCCCAGTCCGTAAACGGTCCAGGCACCCATCGACGGCCGCACCTGCACGGAGTGACCGGTGTGGAGCTGCCGGATAGCCGGGGCGTGCGCCTCGCTGTCGGCGTGCATCCCGTGCAGGAAACAGAGATCGTCGACGGCGGCTCCCAGATGGGGCAGCATTTCGGTCATCCACATCCCGCGTCCGCCCCGGCGAGCGAACTTTGCCATCGGCCCGAACAAACGGGAATCGCGAATTCCGGGAGCCTCGTAGTTGGCCGGCAGCTTGAAGTTCAGCGGCTGGCCATTGCGCTTTTCGAGCTCCGGCTTGTATTCGAACAGGTCCATGTGGGACGGCCCGCCCTGCATGAACAGGAAAATTACGCGCTTGGCTTTCGCCGAGTGGTGCGGCGCCGCCAGCAGCGTCCGCAGAGCCGTGAAGCCGAAGCCGCAGCCGGCGCGTTGAAGAAAAGTGCGGCGGGTGTTCATAGTCAACTCCGGTATAAGAACTCGCTCGAAATCAAGAGCGTATGGCAAAGCCGCTTCCAGCCCTGCTTACGCTCCGCGCCAGCCGTGAAGGTCAACAGCCGGTCGACCTCCTCCGCGGACGCTTCCCGCGCGTAGACCCGGCGCACCAGGTAGCGGACCCGCTCGGCGTCGGACAGCGGGCCAGCAAGCGCCAGCGCGGCCAGGGCTTCCGCCTGCTCCTGCACGAACGGCGCATTCATCAGGAACAACGCTTGCGTGGGAACCGTCGTGGACTGCCGGGCACCGGTGATCTGGTTCGTATCCGGAAAATTGAACAGGTTCAAAATGTCCAACTCCGGCATCTGGCTCTTCCGCAAGGCAGGAAGATAGACGCTCCGCCGGTTGCGCGTTTTCGGGTCGAGTTTCACGTCTTCAATCAGGAACTCCGGCTTTCCCAGATTTACGTTTCCGGGAATGTCCAAAGGCAGCGTCGGGCCACCGGCAGTGGAGTCCAGCAGACCCGACACCGCCAGCATGGAGTCGCGGATCGTCTCGGCCTCCAGCCGGCGGCGGCTCATCTTCCAAAGCAGCCGGTTCTCCGGGTCTTTTTCGCCGGCGGTGGCGTTGGGTTCGCCGGACTGCCGGTAGGTCCGGCTCAGAACCACGCGCCGGATCAACTTTTTCACGGACCAGCCGTCACCGGCGAATTCCGCCGCGAGATAGTCCAGCAACTCCGGATGGCTCGGCGCCGTTCCGCGCGTGCCGAAGTTATCGATGGTCGGAACCAGGCCCGCGCCGAACAGGTGATGCCAGATGCGATTCACGGCGACTCGCGCGGTCAGCGGATTCTTCGCGTTCGCGATCCATTCTGCCAACTCCAACCGGCCGGAGGTAAAGTCCTGGATGTCGAGCTTCGCGCCCGCGCCCAGAATCGCCACTCCGCTGCGGGGTGTTTCCGGTCCCAATTGATGCGCGTTGCCGCGAATATTGATGCGGCAATCGGCGGGCATATCGCTGTCGATCACCGCGTGGGCCGTGGGCGGTGTCACCGGCAGATACTCATGGAGCTGCACGCGCTGGTTGGCGGCGGCCAGTTCCTTTTGGGGCGCGTCCTTGCCTTTCGCCTTCCACTCCGCCTGCGTCTTGCGAGCCGCTTCCAACTCCTCCCAATAGCGCCGCGTCCGCTCGACGCGCTCCGCCAGCTCTTCCGGGAACTCCGGCAACGGCACGGTTGTCACGTTCGAAAAGACGCCCAGGTTCAGCCGGCCGGAAATAGTCTTGGTGCTGGCGAAAATCCCAGCCATGCCGTAATAGTCTTTCAACGTCAAAGGATCAAATTTGTGATCGTGGCAGCGGGCGCAGCCCATCGTCAGGCCCAGAAACGTGCGGCCGGTCAGATCCACCTGCATGTCGGCGACGTCCATTCGAAGCTGTTCTTTGTCGGCGTTGACCAGCGGCCACGGGCCCAGCGCCAGGAATCCCGTGGCGATCAGGTTGGCCCGCCGCTGCTCCGGCAGCGTCCACGGAAGCTGATCGCCGGCCAACTGCTCTCGAATGAACCGGTCGTAAGGCTTGTCCGAGTTAAAGGCGTCGATGACGTAGTCGCGATACCGCCAGGCGTGGCGCGCCGGGACCCGCCGGCCGATCTCAATATTGTCGGCGAAATAGGTTTGGTCGAGCCAGTGCCGGCCCCATCTTGCGCCGAACGCGGGCGAGGCCAGAAGGCGGTCGACCAGCGCGGCCGCGTCCGGATTTCGCTCGAACGCCTCCTGCTCCAACAGGGTGGGTGGCAAGCCGGTGAGGTCCAACGTAACCCGGCGCAGCCATGTGGCTGGCGCGGCGTCCTTCGAAGGCCGCAGTTGGCTGTTCTCGAGTTTCGCCAGTATGAACCGGTCAATGGGGCCGGCCGGCCATGCGCTGTCGCGAACCTCCGGGACGGACGGAACCACAACCGGCTTCCAGGCCCAATGTTCGGCTGCGGCGGCGTTTGTGCGGGCTTGGGGTCCTTCCTCGCCGCCCGGCCAGGCGGCGCCGTCATCGATCCACTTCTTGAAATCGGCGATTACGGCCGAATCCAGTTTCCCGGTTGGCGGCATCTTCGCTTTGCCCGTATAAAGCAGGGCGCGGTAGAGGGGGCTCTCTTCAGCTTTTCCGGCCACGACGACCGGACCGCCGTCGGAGCCCTTGGTTAGTCCCGTCTTCGTGTCCAGTTGAAGACCTGCGAAGGAGATCTTCGCCTTTGTCGAATGGCAGGACCAGCACTTCTCCGCCAGCACAGGGCGGATGCGCTGTTCGAAGAACTGGGCGTGCACTGTGAGAACAAAAAAAGGCAAGAATCGCATGAGATTCCTGTTCGAGTCTATCCGATTCGGTTAGCGGCGGGCAGACGCAACAATGGGAGCCGATAGCGCAGGCGCAGGCACCGGTATTTCCACGACGACTTTCTTCGGCCGGGCGTCGAGTTTCTTGTAAAGCAACTCCAGCCGTTCCTTCTCATACTTCGGCGTGCCCGGCTTGGATTTAATCGCCTGCAAGTACTCGTCGGTCAACTCGTGGGCTACCATCATGTACTTCTGCAGATGGTTCTTCAGGCGGTCCTGTACCAGGCGCGCCTCGCTGCGATAGAGCACGAAGAGAATCTGTTCGCCCGTTCCTTTCGAGGCCGCAGCGTAGATCTTCGAGGGCTTCGTGAGCGCCGCCGACTTCATATCCTTTTCCAGCTTCTTGGCCGCGGCCTCGAGTTTGTTCCAGGCCGTGACCTCCGCTTTGGTGAGGCCGCAGGTTTTCGAAAGCACCGAGCGTTCCCTGGGCGAAAGTTTCTCGCAGAGCACGGCGAGGAAGAGCGGCAGATTCGCCGCGGGGAAGTCAAGTTCGATGGGGACGTTGGTTCGTGCCTTTTGCAGCTTCTGCAACCCTGCGTGGTTCACTTTCGCGCCGGTGAGCGCGGGACAGAACAGCGGCAGCAACCCCTCGTCCGCGAGCAGTTTCACAATATCGGCGGAGTTCGCTTCATTGGCAATGCTGCGGAACTCCCGGCCGAGCGAATCGCCGCCGATCTTCTTTTCGAGCTTGAGTTCCCGCACGTTGCCGTATTGGTTTTGCGTTTTCTCCGACAGTGCAAAACCCATCCGGATCCGGTACCGGAACAGGCGCAACATGCGCGAAGGATCGTCGTAGAGCGTGTACTTGCCGACAATGCGCAGTTCCTTGTTTTGCAGGTCTCCGATTCCGTTGGAGGGATCCACGAGCAGCCCAAGCGACTGTTTGTTAAGCGACATGGCGATGGCGTTGATCGTAAAATCGCGGCACAGCAGATCGTCGTGAATGGTCGCGGGCGCGATCTGCGGCTTCGACGCGGGTTTGCCGTAGGCCTCCGTGCGTGCCATGCCGATGTTGACGGTGATGTGCTTCGGGAACTCGAGCGCGGCAAGATTCCGCCGTGTTTCGGTTTCGCCGAGGCGGGCGCCGGTTTTCTTGGCGAGGACCTTGGCGAAGGCGATGGCGTTGCCTTCGATCGTGAAGTCGAGATCGCGAATGGGAAAACCGCCAAGCATGTCGCGCAACGCGGCGCCGGTAAGGTAGACCGGAATATTCGCTTCGTTGGCCGCTGCCTGCACCGAGAGGAGAGCTGCCATTTGATTGGCGTTGAGGTGGCTCTCCAGCATGAACATGTAGTCGCTCATCTATTGGTCTCCGGTTATGCGCGTGGATGATGTTGATCCACGACGGCGCGCAAACGGCGGCGCGCCACATGGGTATAGATTTGTGTTGTGCCAATGCTGGCGTGGCCGAGCATTGTCTGTACGCTGCGAAGATCCGCTCCGCCTTCCAGCAAGTGGGTGGCGAAAGTGTGTCGAAGCACATGCGGGCTCAGATTATGGAATACTCCGGCGGCCTTGCCATGGCCGGCCAGCAGCTTCCAAAATCCCTGGCGGGTCATTTTTGACCCGCGCGGGGTCACAAACAGGTAGCGGCTGGCGCGGCCCTTAAGGATTCCGGGCCGCCCGGAGCCGGTGTAGAGTTCGATGGCGGCGATCGCGCTTTGGCCCATGGGCACCAGGCGCTGCTTGTTGCCCTTGCCGGTAACGCGGACGAAGCCCATGGCGAGGTTCAGGTCGCTCAACTCCAGGCTGCAGAGTTCGGAGACGCGCAGGCCGCTGGCGTAGAGCAGTTGCAGCATGGCCCGGTCGCGCAGGCCGGCCGGTTTGGCCGGATCGGGCGCGTCGATTAGTTTCTGGATCTCGGTGGCGTTGAGATATTTGGGCAGCGCGCGGCCGGTGCTGGGCGCGGTGAGCAGCTCGGTTGGGTTCTCTTCGATGGTGCGTTCCCGCTGCAGAAAACGGAAAAAATTGCGCAGTGTCGTCAAATGCCGGGCAACAGAGCGGGCGGACATGCCGTTTTTGTAAAGTTCGTCGATGTAACGCTGCACGTCGGAAACTGCCGAGGGAACTGAAATCTCTAGTCCGCCATGGAATGCGGCGTACCGTTCCAGATCCAGGGAATAGGACGAGACCGAATTCGGAGACAACCCCTTCTCAATCCTGCAAAAGTCAAGAAATTGATGGACTTGCGCTCCGAGAGAACCCACGAGGGTCATTTGACCTAATGATACAATATTGCAAAAAATGTTTAAAGCCGGGACGAAACGAGGTTGAGCAGTTCTACAAATAAACGGGTGCGGATCTTGCGGTTCGACCGGGAGCCGGTGACCGGATTCGTCCATCCGCAGACGTTTCAAACCGAGACCGGGATCGAGCTGCTTTCACGCGACGGCAACATCCGGACGCTGCCCTATGGAGAAGTAAAAGTCCTTTGTTTTGTTCAAGATTTCGACGATGAGCTGCCTGAGTTGAACAACCGGCTGTTTGCCAGCCGGCCCAAGTCCGCCGGGCTATGGGTGCGCATGGCGTTCCGCGACGGAGCGCTGATGGACGGCCTGCTCCCGAATAATTTGCTTATCCCCGACCCCTATGGATTTACAGTCACTCCGCCGGACCTGACGGTGACCCCGCAACGGGTTTTCGTTCCCCGGGCGGCGTTGAAGTCGATTCACGTGATGGCAGTTGTGGGCAGCGGCCTGGGCCGGTCCAAGAAGTCCGACGACCGGCAGATCTCGATCTTCGATGCCTAGAGTATCCGTGATATGCGACCGGACCGAGTTCGCCGAGACGGCGCTGCGACAGAGTTTTTCGAACCTGGAGGTGCTGGTTCCGGCCGGAACGCACTTCGATCCCAGGGTGCGGGTGGGTGGTCCCGAGGACGCCCGCGGGGAGCTGGTGGCCCGGATTCGCGATGGCGATACCTGGGCGCCATGGAAACTGGAGCGCCAGGTGGCGCTGCTGGACGCCGATCCAGAGCTGGACTTTTGCTACACGTGGTCCCGCGCGTTGGGTGCCGACGGTTGGCCGCTGGAGGAGCGAACCCGGGAGGCGCGGCCGGATTCCGTTCTCAGGCGGCGCGCCGGAGAGAAAGGGGCCGCCGTGGAAGAGGAGCTGAACTACTGGCCGCCGCCGGTGGCCTAGTCGTTGCTGAGACGCTTGGCACCAGTCGGGGGCGCGAATAGGGCCCGGTCCAGTTTGTCGTTGTTGATTATGACCGACTCCGAATAGAGTTCGAAGATGCGGTCGCCGTTGCGGTACCGGACAATGGACCACGGCCACTTCACGCCGTTGTGATCGCGGTACTTGTTGAAGACCGTGCTTTCGTCGTACAACATGCGGGTGTCCGGGTCGCGGTGCTTGAAGATTTGGCGGATGGGCAGGTGGGTGGTCCGGTTGAAGTAGATGCTCACCGAACGATTTTCGGTGTCGGTGATCTCCACGATTTCCACCGGGTTGTTGTCGAATACCGCCGTCTCCTTGAACTCGACGATGAGTCCCGGCTCGTTCATCCGCTTCCGCAGAATGAAAAAGATGTTGCGAAGCGTCGATTCCCGGTAGCGGTCGTGCTGCGCCTTCGGGAAGGGGCGGATTCCGCGATAGTTGACCGTGAAAGCTTCGTCTTCGCTCAGCAAATAGGCGTAGTCCTCTTTGTCCTTTCCGATCGACTGGCGCTCCACTTGAAACTTATCGGTATAGAGCGTGTGGAGGCGGGCATGGGCGAGTCCGGAGAGTTGTTCGCGATAAAAGGTGTACATGCGGCCCGCTTCGGTGCGTGTCTGCATGGCCATAAACTTCGCGCCGCCCATTGCCTCCAGCGCCTGTTCGAGAATCGCCCGCCCGCGCTTGGGGTCCGGCTGCGCCATCAACGCCGTGGAGAGTGTGAGTAACGTGAGCGTTCGCATCGATTATTTGAGTATGTCTTCCTCTTTGACGCCGCTGTTGGCGGTGGCGGTTTCCACTTTCGCCTCGCTCACCTTCTTGCCCGCCTGGTGAATTTCGGTGAGGAACGGCAGCTTGATTCCACCCACTTCGCGCCAATCCTTGTAGATGTTTTCGACGTCCGCCATGCCGGCCGGGCTCTGCATCCGGTAGATCTGCTTGGCGGGCAGGCCGGTGGCCGCGTCGATCACGAGCTTGGTCGATTGGCCGTCCGCCGAAGAGATCTCGACCGTCTCCGGGCCGACGGCGTTCATCGTGCGTCCCTCGGTAGAGAGCAGCGTGACCAGATTGCGGAAGAGTTCGCCGAGCAGTTGGCCCCGGATCGGAGGCGGCATGTCACCCGGCGCCGCCTGGCCGGGCGCCATGAACTTGCCGGTCTTCCCATCCCAGGCCACAATCACTTTTCCAAACGGGAGCGTCGTTTCCTGGCGCAGCTTGTTGGGCAGCACCAGCGTGTTCACCTGCTTCGCCTGCATGTTGCCCAGCGTGGCGGAGACGCTCATTGTGATGTCGCGAATCGCTTTCAACTTCTCAACGCCGCCGGCGGCCGCCTGCATTTTGGCAAACAGTTCGCGGCCCTTGGCCTTGGTGGCGTCGCTCACTTCGGCGGCGGGTTTGGCCGGTTCTTTCACCGTCAGGTTCAGCCGTGTGATGGGCAGTTTCAGTTCCTGCAACGGCGTCTTGAACGCTTCCGAGTTCCCGACCACCGCCATGACGAACTTCGACGGGTCAATGTGCTGTTTCGCTACCCGCTGAATATCGGCCTTGGTCACGGCGGCGATGGCCTTCTGATAGGTCAAATGAAAGTCGCGTGGATAGCCGTGATAGTCGTAGCGGATCATCCGGCCGAGCGTCTTCTGGGGCCGGTCGAAGTTGAAGACAAAGCTATTCGCCACCTTTTCTTTCGCGGTATTCAATTCCTGGTCGGTGACGGGCTCGGACCGCATCCGTTCGATCTCCTTGAGAATCGTTTGAATCGTTTCCACGGTGGCCTCTGCCTTCGTGGATGCCACGATGCGGAACGTGCCGGGGTGGGTGTAGTCGGAGCCCCAGCCGCCGCCCACTTGATAGGCGTAACCGAGTTCGGTCCGGACCTTCCGGAAAAGCCGGGCGTCGAAGCTGCCGCCGAGGATATCGGACATAACCGACAGCGCGGCGTAGTCCTTATCGCTGAGCAGGCCGCCCAAGTGGCCGATGTTCAGAAACGTCTGATTCACGTCTTTCTTCTCACCGAAGTAGACGCCCGGAGCGGCCTTGTGGGTCACCTTCGGAAATTCGGCTTTCGGTCCTCCAGACGCCGTCCAGTTTCCGAAGACCTGCTCCAGCCGCGCTTTCATGGCCGCTTTGTCGAAGTCGCCCGAAACAGAGAGCACGATGTTCGACGGGTGGTAGTGGCGCTTGTGAAAGTCGATGAGGTCCTGGCGCGTGATCGCGTCGATCGTTTCGTATTCCACATCGCGGCCGAAGGCGGTGTCGCGCCCGTAGACAATCGACTGAAACTCATTCGACGCGATGGAATCCGCGTCGTCGTACCGGCGGGAGATGACGCCGCGCATCTGCGTTTTGTATAGATCGATCTTGTCCTGGCGGAATTCCGGTTGCGTGAGGACGTCGAAGTAGACACCCAGAACTTCGTCGATATTTTCTTTCAGGCAGTTGAAGCTGACCGTGGCCATCTCGTCGGACATGTTGGCCTCGACTGAGGCAGCGATGTTCTCCATCTGCTCGTCGATCGCGTCGCCGGACTTCGACTTTGTTCCGCCGGAGCGGATGACACTGGCGGTCATATCCGCGAGGCCGGTCTTTGCGGCCGGGTCTAATAGGGAGCCGGTGCGGACGAAGGCCGAGCCCGTAATGAAGGGCAGCGCCCGGTTCTCGAGCAGGTAGACCTTGACTCCATTCTTGAGAGTGGCGAGTTCGACGTCGGGGATTTTGACTTCGCCGAGTTTGCCGAACTTCAGGTTTTTCCAGGCGCCGATCTGCATCTGAGACTGCTTGGCGGGCGCGGCGGGCCGGGCAGGCTGGGCGACCAGCGCCGCGGCGCAGAGAAGAGGAAGAAAGAGTTTCACTGTGCGGCTCCTTGCGCCGGCGGGATGATGGTGGCGACGGTCTTGTTTGTGAGATCGAAGTACTGGTTGGCGACTCGCTTGACGTCGGCCGGAGTAACTTTCTCCAACTCTTCGATGTCGGTGAAGATTTTGCGCCAATCCCCATAACCCATGTAGGTCGAGGCCATCGCCCGGGCCAGGCCGGAGTTGGAATCCAGCGCCCGCAGCAGCCCGGCTCTTGCGTTGGTCTTGACGCGCTTGACGGTGGGTTCGTCGACGCCCGATTTCTTGATCCGCTCAATGACTTCGTCCCACGCCTTTTCCAACTCGTCGACCGTCTTGCCGGCGTTGGGCACGGCGAAGTAGACGAACAGGCTTGGGTACTTGCCGGAGGGAAACGTAGCGCCCGTGTCGGCGACAAGCGCGAGTTTCTTGTCGCGCACGAGTTCTTTATAAAGAATGCCTGTGCGGCCGGAGGAAAGCACGCCGTTCAATACTTCCAGTGGCGCGTCGTCGGCATGGGTCGATTCGGGGCGGTGATAGGCGACGGCGACAAACGGTTGCGCCGGGCTGGTGACGGCCACCCGTTTCATTCCCTCCTGCTTCGGTTCTGTGGTGACCAGGCGAGGCGGCAACGGGCCGGCCGGAATGGGCCCGAAGTATTTTTCGGCCAATTTCTTAATAGCGGCCGCGTCGACGTCGCCAACTACGGCCACGCACATGTTGCTGGGAACGTAGTAGGTCTTGTGAAACTCGGCGCTGCCTTTGGCGCGAAGGTTCTCGATATCGCTGGCCCAGCCGATGAAGTTGCGATACGGATGGGCGGTGTAGGCGGAGGTGAGAAGCGCTTCGATGAGCTTGCCTTGCGGCGAGGACTCCACACGCTGCTTACGCTCCTCGCGGACGACGTCGCGCTCCTTATAGAATTCGCGGAAGATCGGCTTGGCGACCCACTCGGATTGGAGCGCGAACCAAAGTTCGGTGCGATTGGACGGCAGGCTGTAGAAGTAGTTGGTGTAGTCGAGCGCCGTGGAAGCGTTGAAACCCACACCGCCGTTGCGTTCGATTTCGCGAGTGAATGCGTTCTGATCGACGAAGCTGTTGGCGTGATCGATCGACTTCTTCAGTGCGGCCTCCAGCCGCTCCAGTTGCGCCTTGTCGGCGCGGCGGCCCTTGGCCCGCTCCTCTTCCAGCCTGTCGTAGGCGTCTTCCACGGCCTTGAGGGCCTTTTCCTCCTCCGGCCAATTGGTGGTGCCGAGCGACTGCGTACCCTTGCCGATCATGTGTTCGAACATGTGCGCGGTGGAGGAGGCGTTGCCTGGATCGTTGGCCGCGCCGGAATCGACGTGCAGATGGAAGCTGACAACCGGGGCATCGCGGCGCTCCATTACGATGAAATGGAGGCCGTTGGAGAGTGTGAACTCCGTGATGCGCTTCTCAAAGTCCTGGAGGCTTTGAGAGTGGAGGGTGGCCACGAAGGCGGCGGCGAGTAAAAGGCGGCGCATATCCTCTATGGTAACTGCGCGCGCGGCGCCGGTTGACCGCCCCCATCGCGCGGCGATATATTGCTAAGGCTCTGACGGAGGCAACAATGAAAGTTTCGATTCAACTAACCGTGAACGGGCGAGGTTACCGGCGTGAAGTGGAACCTCGACTCCTGCTGGTTCACTTCCTGCGTGACCTGGGCGGGATGACCGGCACCAAGACCGGTTGCGACACCAGCCAGTGCGGGTCCTGCACCGTATTGCTGGATGGCGTCGCAGTGAAGTCTTGCACCTGCTTAGCCGTGCAGGCTGATGGTGCCGCGGTGACGACCGTCGAGGGGCTTGCGTCGAACGGAACGCTGCACCCGCTCCAGGAGGCGTTCTGGAACAAGCACGGTTTGCAGTGCGGCTATTGCACACCGGGCATGCTGCTAGCTTCTCACGAACTGCTGCGTACGAATCCGGACCCGAGCGAGGAAGAGATCCGTCACGGTCTGGAAGGAAACCTGTGCCGCTGCACGGGCTACCAGAATATCGTCCGGTCCGTTCAAGAGGCCGCCGCGGTCATGAAGGGAGGCGCGTAATGGCGAGCAAAGTTTTCGGTTCGGGAATTCGGAGACGCGAAGATCCCCGGTTGATCACCGGCAGCGCCCACTACACAGACGACATCACGCTGCCCGGTATGCTCTACGCCGCGATGTTGCGCAGTCCGCATGCGCACGCGAAGATCTTGTCGATCGACACCTCCGCCGCGGAGAGCGCTCCCGGTGTGGTGGCAGTCTACACGGCCGCCAACACCGAGGGCGATTTGAATCCGATGCCGTGCGCGTGGCTGCTGCCGAATTCTGGGTTGAAGGTCGCGGACTATCCGTGCCTGGCGCGGGACGTGGTTCGCTACGTCGGCGATGTGGTCGCCGTTGCCGTGGCCGAGACACGTTATGAGGCCTACGACGCGCTCGACCTGATCGCCGTCGACTACGAACCGCTCGAAGCCGTCACGGACCCGTGGATGTCCGCGCAACCCGGAGGGCCGCGGTTGCACGGCAACATCGAAGGCAATCAGGCGTTTCATTGGACCGTCTCCGGCGGAGACGTGGAAGCAGCGTTTCGCAACGCCGAGGTAGTGATCCGCGACCGGATAGTTCAGCAGCGGTTGATTCCTACAGCGATGGAGACCCGCGCGGCGCTGGCGAACTACGTTCAAGCATCGGGCGAACTGACGCTGTGGAACACCACG
Source organism: Acidobacteriota bacterium (assembly GCA_016871155.1). Taxonomy (GTDB): domain Bacteria; phylum Acidobacteriota; class Terriglobia; order Bryobacterales; family Bryobacteraceae. The sequence continues at coordinate 14,783 of VFZO01000029.1, forward strand.
CAGAATCCGCATATCGTGCGGTTCCTTTGCTCGTTGGTCGCGAAGATTCCAGAGGATCGCCTTCGCGTGATCGCGCCGGAGGTGGGCGGCGGCTTCGGAAGCAAAATCCCGGTGTATCCGGCCGATTTTTTGACCGTGCTCTGCTCGAAGAAACTGGGCCGGCCGGTGAAGTGGAGCGAGACGCGAAGCGAGAACTGCCAGGCCACCACCCACGGCCGCAACCACGTGCAGGACGTGGAGTTGGCGGCGACGAAGGACGGTAAGATCACCGGCCTGCGGGCGAAAGTGTGGTCCGGCATGGGCGCGTACCTTTCCACGGCGGCTCCAGGAATTCCGACGATTCTGCACGGGCTCATGCTCTCCGGCGTTTACGATATTCCGGCGATTCATGAGGACGTCTACGGCCTCTACACCAACGGCACGCCCGTGGAAGCGTACCGCGGCGCGGGCCGGCCGGAGGCGACATTCATGGTGGAACGGCTGATCGACTGCCTGGCGAAGAAGCTAAACATGGACCCCGTTGACGTGCGGCGAAAGAACTTCATTCCACCCTTTGAAAACGGCCATCCCGTGGTGACGGGACTTAGCTACGACAGCGGCAACTACGAAGGTGCGCTGGCGAAACTGCTGGACAAAGCCGGCTACGCGGAGCTCCGCCGGCAGCAGACCGAAGGGCGCAGGAACGGGAAGTACATGGGCCTTGGGTTGGCTACGTACGTGGAAATTTGCGGACTGGGCCCTTCGCAGGTGGCGGGTGCCATCGGCTTCCAGGGCGGGCTATGGGAGAGTGCCATTGTCCGCTTCCATCCAAGCGGCAAGGTGCATGTTTTCATCGGCGCGTCGCCGCACGGACAGGGCGAAGAAACGACCTTCGCGCAAATCGTTTCAAGCGAACTCGGCGTGAGTCCGGACGACGTGAAGGTGATTCACGGAGACACCGATAATACTCCGATGGGATGGGGAACCTACGGCAGCCGGACCACAGCCGTGGGCGGCGCGGCGCTGGCTGTAACGACCCGGAAGATTCGAGAGAAGGCGACCGTGATCGCGGCGCACCTGTTAGAAGCGGCCGTCGAGGACATGGCTTACGACGACGGCAAGTTCTTCGTGAAGGGTTCGCCCGATCGCGCCAAGACGATTCAGGAAATCGCGTTGATGGCGAACGTGGCGTGGAATATGCCAGCCGGCGTGGAGGCGGGCTTGGAGGCGTCCACGTTCTACGATCCGCCAAACTTTGTCTATCCGTTCGGAGCGCATCTGGCCGTAGTGGAAGTCGATCCGGAGACCGGCCATGTGGACCTGCAACGCTACATCTGCGTGGACGATTGCGGGCCGCAGATCAACCCCGTTATCGTTGAAGGGCAGGTGCATGGCGGCGTAGTGCAAGGCGTGGGTCAGGCGCTGTGGGAAGAGGCGGTTTACGACGATGCCGGACAATTGGTCACCGGCACGCTGCTCGATTACGCCATTCCGCGGGCGGACCGCCTGCCGAATATCGAAGTGCATTCGACCGTGACGCGGTCACCGCACCATCCGCTAGGCGTGAAGGGTGTCGGCGAAGCGGGGACGATCGCGTCGACCGTAGCCGTCTACAACGGCGTGCTGGACGCGCTGGCTCCGTTCGGCGTGGACTCAATCCTCATGCCTTTGACACCTGAGCGCGTGTGGCGCGCCATTCAGAACGGGAAGGAGAGCTAGGCCATGTTTCCCTCGGAATTCGATTACGTTCGCGCTGCCTCCGCGGCCGAAGCCTGCTCGCTGCTGGAGAAGCATCCCAACGCGAAGCTGCTGGCGGGCGGCCACAGTTTGATCCCGCTGTTGAAGCTGCGTCTGGCGTCGCCGGATCTGGTGATCGACATCGGACGGATCGCGGAGTTGAAGGGAGTTTCGGTCAGCGGCTCCACACTCCGCATCGGTTCATTGACGACTCACGCCGCGGTGGCCACTTCGCCGGAAGTCCGCAAACACGCGCCGGCGTTGAGCGAAGCCGCCGCGCAGATCGGCGACCCGGCCGTTCGCAACCGCGGCACGATTGGCGGCAACGTCGCGCACGCGGACCCCGCCTCCGACGTTCCAGCCGTGCTGGTGGCCTTGGGCGCGGCCCTTCACATTACAGGATCCGCTGGCGCCCGCAGCGTGGCTGCCGCTGAATTCTTCCAGGGGATGATGGCGACAGCGTTGGGCGAAAAAGAGCTGTTGACGTTTGTGGAACTGCCTGTGCGCGGCGCAGGGGAAGGCGCGGCGTATGTGAAGTTCTCCCATCCGGCATCGCGGTACGCGGTGATCGGCGTAGCCGCGCGGTTGACCGTAACGGGCGGCGTCTGTTCGGCGGCGTCGGTCGTGGCCGGCGGATTGACGGCCGTGCCCGTGCGCCTGTCCGCCGTGGAGAGCGGGTTGATTGGGAAAGCCCCGGCCGCGGCCGTGCTGGCCGAAGCGGCCGCGAAGGCGGCGGAGAGCCTGGACGGCGACCTGCTGGGTGACCTGTTCGCATCGGCGGACTACCGGAAGGCGGTAGCGCACGTCTACGTGCGGCGCGCGCTGACGGCGGCGGCCGGACGCGCCGTGTGACGATCGACGAGGTACAGAGTCTGCTGGCCGCGCAGGGCTACATAGCCGGGCGCGGTTTGGCGACGGCTGTCTTTCTATCGTTGCGGTTGGGACGGCCGCTGCTGTTGGAAGGCGAGGCGGGAGTTGGGAAGACCGAGGTGGCGAAGGCTCTGGCGGCGGCGCTGGGTACCGAATTGATCCGGCTGCAGTGCTATGAGGGCCTGGACATTGCGCACGCCGTGTATGAGTGGAACTATCCGCGCCAGCTTCTGGAGATCCGGTTGATGGAAGCGGCCGGCTCGGTGGACCGTTCATCGGCGGCGGCCGAGTTGTTCCGGCGGGAGTTCTTGACGGCGCGTCCGCTGCTCCGGGCTTTGGAACACACCGGGCCGCCGCCAGTACTGCTGATCGACGAGTTGGATCGAGCCGACGAGGAGTTCGAAGGGTTCCTGCTTGAGATGCTCTCGGACTTTCAAATCACCATTCCGGAGCTTGGCACGGTGCGCACCGCCACACCCCCGATTGTCGTATTGACGTCGAACCGTACGCGAGAATTGCACGACGCTCTAAAGCGGCGCTGCCTGTTCCATTGGATCGACTATCCGGATTTCCAGACCGAACTTGCCATCGTGCGCGCGCGCCGCCCCGGTGCGATGGAACGGCTGGCGGAGCAGGCCGCGCGGTTTGTGCAGGAGTTGCGGCGGGCGGAGTTGTACAAGCGGCCCGGCATCTCGGAGACGCTCGACTGGATTGCCGCGCTGGAAGCATTGGGCGCCGCGGAGCTGGATGTCGAGACTGTCCAAACGACGATCGGAATGCTGGTGAAAAATCAGGAAGACGTGGCGGTAATGGACGCCGCGCGGACGCAGGCGATGCTGAACGCCGCAGGGCAGCCGGGAGCGCGGCAGGCGGGATGAGCGCGCTAGCGGCCAACGTTGTGCGCTTCGGCCGGGTGTTGCACGGGCTCGGCGTGCGCGGCGCGGCGGGGCGGATGCCGGATGTGCTGAGCGCCGTCGAATCCATCGATATCGGCCGGCGCGAGGACTTCTTTTACACGCTGCGTTGCCTGCTTGTGAATCTGGCCGAGGATTTGCCAGTCTTCGACCGGGCATTTGCGGCGTTCTGGAAACCGGCGCCGGGCGCGCGCACGCAGGTGGACGTCCGGCCGATGGGACAGGATTTCCGGATCGGCGCACCGGTGGTGGAGTTGTGGACGCTGCACGCGGGCACGGGCGAGGGCGGGCCGGCCGCGGAACGCGTGGAGCTAGCCACCTACAGCGCCCGGGAACTTCTGAGACAGAAGGATTTCTCCCGAATGACCGGTGAGGAGCTGGCCGAGGCCCAAGCGCTGGTCGAAACGTTTCGATGGAATCCGGGAATGCGGCTCTCCCGGCGCTGGGAGCCGGGCGCTGGGAGCAGGCCGGATCTTCGAAAACTGTTTCGGATCGGAGAGACATTCCGCATTCCCACACGTGCGCGCAAATGGAAGCGGCGTCCGCTGGTGGTGTTGTGCGATATCAGCGGGTCAATGGACCGCTACTCACGTATGCTGCTGCGCTTCGCGCACTGTCTGGCCGGCGGCTACTCCCGGTTGGAGGTGTTTGTGTTCGCCACGCGTTTGACGCGCATCTCGCTTGCGCTGCGGCGCAAAAAGACAGAGCGCGCGTTGGCGGAAGCGGGCGCGGCCGTCCGCGATTGGGGCGGCGGCACGCGGATCGGTGATGCGCTTCGGCGATTTCACGTCGATTGGTCCCGGCGCGTATTAGGTCATGGGCCGGTTGTGTTGTTGATCTCCGACGGCTGGGACCGCGGGGATCCTGAGGACTTGGCGCGCGAAATGGCGCGTCTGCATCGATCCTGCCACCGGTTGATCTGGCTGAACCCGCTGCTTGGGTCGCCGGCTTACGAACCGTTGACTCGCGGGATGCGGGCGGCGTTGCCCTACGTGGACGATTTTCTGCCGGTGCATAACATCGCGAGCCTCGCCGAACTGGCACGGCTTTTGCGCACGCTGGAGTAGACTGGGGGGCGAATGGAACTTAAGGGCAGCTATCAATTCGATGCTCTGCCGGAACGGGTGTTTGCAGTGATGACGGATCCGGAAGTTGTATCCTCCTGCCTGCCGGGCTGCGAAAAGTTTGAGGCGCTGGGCGGCGGCAAGTATCGTGTGGAGCTTTCAATGGGCGTGGCCGCGATTACCGGCCGTTACGAAGGGACGGTGGAGTTGCGCGACTTGCAGCCGCCGGCCTCCTACCGGCTCGTGGTGGATGGTAAAGGCAAGCCGGGTTTCGTGAAGGGGACGGGCGACGTTGCGCTGGCCGCAGATGGGACCGGCACGCGTGTGGACGTCAAGGGAACCGCGCAGGTTGGGGGCGCGATCGCGCGCGTCGGCCAGCGGTTGATTGGCGGAGTCGGGAAGATGATGATGGATAAGTTCTTCGCGGAGATCCGCGAGAAGCTCTAGCGGGCGCCGGCTATCATGCCAGAGTCTTGCAGCATTGCAAAGAACATCGCGAAGACGTCGGGATTCCAGATGTCGCCGTGGTTGGCCATGATTTCTTTTTCCACCTGCCAAATCCAAATGGGATGATTCGGCGGTTTGCGGCCGCTGCGCTGGATGGCCCAGTCGCTCCCATCAGCTTTGAATTCGAACGTTTTCCTGGCGGGATCCGCGTCCTTCGCGTCCACCTGCTCGTGGGTACGCAGCGCCGCGTTGTGTGCCGGCGGCGTGAGGCCAAAGCGGGCGATGCGATACACCAGACGCGTGGCCCAATCGGTCTTCGACGAAACGGCCGTGAAAAGCGAATAGGGCTGGCAGTATCTGTGCTTCGGATCTTTCTCGCAGAGTTCCTTATCGTGAAGCGGATGGCGGACGTAGGCGTCGCCTTTCGGTTCGCAGAGTTTGTTCATTTGCCGGAAGATCTGCGAACTGGATGCGGCGTTCAGGAACAGCGTAAGGTCGATGGGCGCGCCGACGGGTTCGCCGGCCTCGTGGAGGCTCTTGCAGGCCTTGCCGATCGCGGAATTGTCGGCTGCGGCTTCCAGGACTCGCGACCCGAAGGAGTGGCCCATATAGGCGACGAACGAACGCGCTCCGTTCTTCTCCTCGGAAGCGCGGTTGTACACGGCCGCGCTGTAGATCTTGTTGAGGTCGTTGGTGAGCGAGTTGTGCGCGCCAATCCGCCGTGCCGTGCCGTTCCGATCCCAGAAGGTCACCCAACTGACAGCGCCCGGCGCGTTGAGTGTCCGGCCGCGCCAACCGATATAGATGCCATTCACCGGATACGGCGACGTCTGCTTGGCCAGCGCGGCCAACGCTCCCTTGAACTTCCGCACGTCGTCCGTCTTGCCGCTGGCGTTGTGTTTCCAGCCGTGGACGTATAGAAACGTGAGGGCCGGGCCGTTTTTCTTGCTCGCTTCAATCATCTTGACGGCGTCTTGGATCTGTCCTTCGTCCCAGCGCGTGCCGTCGTCTTTGTATTCGACGTAGGCGACGCTTACATTTTGGCCGCCGGAAGAGAGATCTTCCACCTGCGGCTGTTGGCCGTTTGCAGGATTCGGGAAGCGGTACCTCTGCATCCGGACACATCCGGTAGCGAGCAGGCATAGCAGTATAGAGAGGGTGGTCGTGCAGCGTTTCATAGGAGTTCCTACGCGCCAGGGAATGGCGCTCACGATAATAAGCGCAAAAATTCGGCTTAGAAAGACAGGCCTGCGCGCCGGCTACGGAATCGTTCGCACCGTCACCTTCGATGCGGCGTTCGGCTGCCGGTAGACGCGGTGCGCCGCCTTCTGAAAATCAGCCTCTCGCGCCTCGTTGATATTCATGAACTTCTGCGGGTTGCGGTCGACGATGGGGAACCACGAACTTTGCACCTGGATCATGATGCGGTGGCCGCGCCGAAAGGTGTGGAGAATATCGTTCATGCCGTACTCCACCTTCGCGATTTGGCCCGGTGTGAAGGGTTCCGGCTTCGAGAGGCTGTTCCGGAACTTACCGCGAAATACCTCGCCGCGCACCAGCATCTGGTAGCCGGCCTGCGGCGGGCGGCGGGTCTCAGGCTTGGAACCGTCGTAGACCTTCGTTGCGATCGCATCGGGAAACACGTCGATCAGCTTCACAATCCAATCGGCGTCCGTGCCGGTGGTTGAGACGAAGAGAGAATTGAGAATCGGGCCGGCGATAGTCAGGTCCGTTTCCAGAATTTCCGATTGATAGGTCAGCACATCGGTGCGGGAGGCGGCGAAGCGCTGATCGTCCACCATGTGCTCGCGGGTCATGCCGATGGCGATGTCCTGTTGCGACGGCACAGGCTTGGCGGGGTCGCTAATGAACTCGTCGTGTCCGGCGGCGGAGGGTGCGGCGAAGGTCAACGTTCCGTTGGCGTTCAGGAATAGCGTCTTAGATTCGGCGTTCTTGGGCGGCCAAGTGTCGAATTTTCGCCACTGGTTCGCGCCGGTTTCGAAGACATGGGCCTTGGGGAGTTTGCCGTCGCCAGTGCCTTTTAGGTAGTAGTCGAAGAACGGAGCTTCGATGTTCTTGCGGTAGTAGGGGCCGGTCCTGGAGTCGAAGCTGATGTATCCCAAATGGTCGCCGTTATCGCGAGCCCACTGGCCGTGATACCAAGGGCCCATCACAAGCATGTTTGTGGTGGAAGGGCTCTGCCTTTCGACGTTGTGAAAAACCTGCATGGCGCCGTAGAGATTCTCGGTATCGAACCATCCGCCCACAGTCATCACCGCGGGTTTGATGGCCTTCAAGTGCGGACGAAGATTCCGGGACTGCCAGAACTCGTCGTACGTATCGTGGCGCATCATGTCGTTCCAGAACGCCACGCTGTTCTTGAAGTACTTCTCGTTGGCGTTGTAGAGCGGGCCCAACTGGAGGAAAAACTTGTAGCCGTCAGGGGTCCCGTGTTGGAAGGGCTCGCGATTCTTGGGAGGAACGGCGGGCTCCGGGCGCGGCTTACCGAAACCGGCGAGGAAGTTGAAGGCGTGCGGCAGGTACAGTGCGCCGTTCCGGTGGAAATCGTCGCCGGTGAACCAGTCGGTGATGGGCGCTTGCGGCGAGGCGCAGACGTGCGCGGGATGGGCGTCGATCATACCCGCGGCGGTGTAGAAGCCGGGATAGGAGATGCCGTAGGTACACACCTTGCCGTTGTTGTTGGGGAGGTTCTTCACCAGCCAGTCAATGGTGTCGTAGGTATCGGAGGACTCGTCGATATCCTGGGGAGACTGTTTGGCGGCGCGGTGAGGCGTCATGTTGACGAACTCGCCCTCGCTCATGTTGCGCCCGCGCACGTCCTGATAGACGAAGATATATTTGGCGCGGGCCAGGATGGTGCTCGGCCCCAGATCCTTTTTGTACTCATCCACGCCGTAGGGCGAGACCGTGTACGGCGTGCGGTTCAGAAGAATCGGCCAGGTGCGCGATTGATCCTTCGGAATGTAGACCGATGTGAAGAGACGCTTGCCGTCGCGCATGGCGATGCGGTGTTCGTACTTCGTGTAGTTAGCGCGAATGAATTTTTCGCCTTGGGCGAACAGGCCAAAGCCGGTGAGGACGAGGAGTGCGAGGCGCATTTAGCTTTCGAACTGTTTCCGGAAGGTCGCGAACTCGGCCTTAAGCCGGTCGAGTTCGGCTTCGAGCTGGTTGACGCGGATTTCAAGCTCCTCGACGCGAGGGCTCTTCGCCGCGGTGGGAGCGGCGGCCGCGGCGGCGGACTGGGTCAGGGAGTCCGTGTCGACCGGCCCGCCATAGAGGTGCATCCAGCGCGGTTCGCGCTGGCCGGGCAATTTTCCAAGAAAGACGGTTAGCGGCTGTTCTCGCTCGCTCATTTTGCGTAGCGAATTTTCCACGGCGTCCAGGTCGTCAAAGGCGTAGAGGCGCTGGCAGCGATCCTTCAATTCGTTGAGCGTTTGAGGACCGCGCAGCAGCAGCACACAAGTGAGCGCGAGTTCCCGGTTGTTGAGATTGAACACGAATGAGGCCCGGTGCTTGAACTTCGGCACGCGCGAATCGAAGTTTGCGTCCGCCAAGCCGCGCTCTTCCAGTTCGCCCAGGCCATCGCGTACTGTCTCCTCGCTGTAATCGCTCACAGGTTCGCGGCTCGTCTTCTGATTGCAGGCCGTCATCAGAGCGTTCACGGAGAGTGGATAGTATTCCGGCGTCGCCATATCCTTTTCGATCAGTGCGCCGAGTATGCGCTGCTCAAGGGGAGAAAGGGGCGGATTCATTGTTGGAGAAGGGAACTAGTTCGGGAGGACGGCCGAGACCGGTCCGAAGAAGTCTTTCACCATGTGAATCGCTGCTTCGGTTGTCCGTTCGGTACCGGCGGGGCCAACGGGAACGGTGAACTTCACCAGCGCCGTATCGGTGCGGTTGTGGCGAATCGCGTCGGCGACAACGTAGAATTTCGCGTGGTATTCGTCGGCGACCACGCGCCCATGCGACTGATACCAGTAGATGACTACGCTCTTGTTCTCTCCCCGCTGCACCAGGTAATATTGCGCCTCGATGGGTTCGGCCCGGCCCGGCACGTCGATATGGATGACGGTGTTCCGCTCCTTCACCCAACCGTTGCCCGGCAGGCAGTTCTTCGGGGAATGGGGCGCGACGCCCGCGCGCTGGGACTTGAAATATGCGATCCAAACGTGCGCTCCGCCGGGCAGCGAAGGCGAAGCGTAAGTGCGAGAAAGCGTATCGTCGGCCTTCAAGATCGCCTGCACCTCAGGTTCGACGGCATGTTCGCGAACTAGAACCGACGCGCCTACGCCTTTGGGGAGCCGGGAGAGCGGACCGTTGGCCGGAACGAACTCGGAGCGGGCGTTGAGGTAGTAACCCAGAGCGCCTTGCACCAGGACCAGGCCCGTAAATGTCAGCAGGACGGGAGATCGTAGAAACGAGAACATCAAGCCTCCACCGGAGCGTTATTCGGTTCGCGGAAAACCCCGGTCTTTTTAACGAAGACATGGAAAATCAGCATCAGCGCGAAGGCGAAGGCGAAGGCGATGCCGCCCTCCAGCGTATGAAAAAAGCCCTTCGCCAGTTCGGGATTGTACTCGCTGATAATGCCGGTCACGGTTACCCGGAAGGCGTTCGCGGCGACGGCGATCGGGATGGACGCCAGAAAGATCGCCCACCTGATTTTCAGGCTGCTTTCCGACATGTAACCGTAGACCAGGGAAAGGAACGTCAGTGACATTAGCGATCGGATTCCGCTGCAAGCCTCAACGACGGAAAGTTTCTGGTTCGCCAACTCCAAGACGTTGCCATCGCGCAGAACCGGGATGCCGATTATCGAGAGTGCGTTCTCCGCCACGGCGGAAGCAAACAGTTGCAGCGGAAAGGTCACTTGGTTGTATACGACGGCCGGCAGCGGAACCATCAACGGTAATAGCAGTAAAGGCAAGGCCAACATCCGGACGAGCGGCCAGCCGCCCAGGAACAGCACTGCGCCCCAGACCGAGCCGACAAACGCCGAACGCTGCAGGAACAACTCTGCGCCGAGGATTCCAACACACATTTGCAGGATGGCGAGTACCATCACGACAAGGCCGAGTTTGTTTGGTTTCAGTTCGGCCGCCATAATTTCTTGGCGGCGCTGATACGCGATCCAGGCGGCGACGGCCGGCACCAGAAAGCCGTGGCTCATGTCCTCGTCGTTGCTCCACTGGTCCGCCATGCGGCCCAGGATCGGGAGGTACGCCAAGATAAGGATGCCAATGACCCAACCGACTTGATTCCAAGGGATTGGGGGAGTTGGCGTTACTTCGGCCCGCAGGGAAGCGCCGCCGTCTGGTGTCATAAGAATTCTCTTCTAGTTTGACACACTTAGCGAGCTTCGCCGATGCGGTGCAGGATCATCAGGTTGGTGGTTCCGCTCCGCCACATCGGCTGCCCGGCTACCAGGATGACGGTATCCCGCGGGCGGAGTAACCCGCGCTCCACAAGCGTCCGGTCCAAAAGCTGAATCATAGCGTCGGTCCCGGGTTCTCCCGGCGTGACAATCGGGTGAATTCCATACAAGGCGGTCAACTGACGCGCCACGTTTTCCGACAGCGTGAAGGCGAAGATCGGAACAGGCGGCCGGTACCGGCTGACCAGACGGGCCGTGGAGCCGGAGGTTGTCAACACGACGATCGCCGACACATTTGCCGACCGGGCCGCATGGTATGCGGCGTCCGCCAGGATTTCCGCGATCGACGGATTCGCGCGCGGGGGCGGGTCCTGGTATCCGCGCGGGCGCATGGCTCCTTCGGTTTCGAGCGCGATGCGGGCCATGGTTTTGACGCTCTCCACGGGGTACTGGCCGGCCGATGTTTCGGCCGACAGCATTACCGCGTCCGTCCCGTCGCAGATCGCGTTCGCCACGTCGGAGACCTCGGCGCGAGTCGGCACCGGGCTCTCGATCATCGACTCCAGCATCTGCGTGGCGGTGATGACGAACTTGCCGGAGTGGCGCGCGCGTTCGATCACGGCCTTCTGAATGAAGGGAACTTTCTCGAAAGCGATCTCAACCCCCAGATCGCCTCGGGCGACCATGACGCCATCGGACTCGGCGATGATCTCGTTCAAGTTGTCCCAAGCTTCCGGCTTTTCGATCTTGGCGACGATGGGAATTGTGGCGCCCCTCTCCTCCAGAAAGAGGCGCAACCGGATGATATCTGCCGCCTTGCGCACGAACGACATCGCGACGAAATCGATTCCCTGATCGAGTGCGAACTGCAGGTCCGACATGTCCTTTCGCGTGAGGGATGGTGTTGAAACCTTCACGCCGGGAAGGTTGATGCCTTTGCGGTCGCCAATCCAGCCGCCGGAGACCACGCGGGATTTCACGGTGACGCCATCGGTGGACTCGGCGCGCAGTTCGACGGCGCCATCGGCCAGCAGAATCCGATCACCTGGCGAAACGTCGCGCGCGAGCTCCTTATAGACCGTTGAGGCTCGGGCCGCCGTGCCGAGCGCTTCCTCGGTCGAAATTTCGAATGTGTCGCCGGCTTTCAATTCGACTTTGCCGCCCTCGAACAGGCCGAGACGGATCTTCGGTCCTTGCAGGTCTACAAGGCTTCCGGCCGGTTTTCCGGTTTCAACACTGAGTTCCCTGACGAGCTTTAGACGGGCGGCCTGTTCGTCCTGCGTGCCATGGGACATGTTGAGCCGGAACACGTTCACGCCGGCTCCCAGTAATTGGGCGATGCACTCGCGCGTCCCGGACGCCGGACCCAGCGTCGCTACGATTTTCGTTGTTCTCACGGTAGTCTGGTGTATCGCCTTCTTTTTTAATCATGCCACTTGTCCAAGTTATCGTCCTTGCAGTGCTTCAAGGAATCACCGAATTCCTGCCCATTTCCAGCTCGGCGCACCTGGCGCTGGCGCCCTGGCTGTTCGGCTGGAAGGATCAGGGTCTGGATTTCGACATCGCCCTGCACATCGGCACAACGATCTCCGTCCTGATCTATTTTTTTCGCGACTGGCTGCAGATTCTCGCCAACGGGCTTCGGATGAAGGGGTTGCCGCGCTTCAGTGACGATATCGGCCTCGAGCGGAATCCAAACTTGCTCTGGTACCTGATCGCCGCCACAGTGCCTGCCGGAATTCTCGGACTGCTTCTGAAGGAGACCGTTGAAACTACTCTTCGCTCTCCTTATCTGATGGGGACGATGCTGGTGTTGGTGGGTCTGCTGATGTATGCCGCCGAAAAGCGCGCCTCGCAGCAGCGAACTCTGGCGGAGATGACGCTGGCCGATTGCCTCTTCATCGGCTGCGCGCAGGCGCTGGCGCTGGTGCCGGGTACCTCCCGCAGCGGGATTACTCTAACCGCCGGCCTGATGAGAAATTTGGACCGGTCCACTGCCGCCCGGTTTTCGTTCCTTTTGTCAACGCCGATCGTCGTGGCCGCGGCGGCCAAGGATGCGCTGGATCTCCGCAAAATGGAGGGTTTGGGCGCCGAGCTTCTTTGGGGAATTCTCATCTCCGGCGTCACCGGTTGCCTGGTCATTTCGTTCCTGCTGAAGTTCTTCCGGACGAACTCGGTGAAACCCTTCGTGATCTACCGCGTAATTTTTGGCATAATTGTAATCGCTCTGGCTTTCGCGCGCTCCTGACGCGCTATGAACATATTTGGGCCCTCGACCGACAAACGGTTCAACCAACTGACAGGCTTGGTGTCTTTAGTCGCCGCGATCGCACTCGCGGGAAGCCTCATTTCTTATAATCCCCAAGACCCGGCGTGGAATACGGCCGCCGAGGCGTTGCGTCCCCGCAACTGGATTGGGTATCCCGGAGCGTTTTTCTCCGATATCGTGTTGAGTCTAATCGGCTTCGCCGCTTGGCTTGTACCTGTTCTCGCAGGATTTTTCGGTATGCAGCGGCTGCGGTCGAGGCCTGTGGAGGCCCCCGCGCTTCGCCTAATCGGGGCCGGGCTGCTGATTCTGAGCGTCTGTACGCTGCTATCGTTTGCACCAGATTGGAAGCCGCTCCACGAAACGATGCCACCCGGCGGACTACTCGGCCTGGCGACCTCAGCGTATCTGCTGGCGAATCTGAACTATGGCGGCACGCTGGCGCTGCTGGCCTGCGCCGTTCTGGTCTCGTTGTACCTCACGACAACAATTACGGTCGAAGCCGTGGAAGGCTGGTTCGCCGGACCCATGGCCTGGTGGGACGCCCGCGCCGAAGGTTACCACTCCTGGTTGGACAGGCGGAAAGCGCGGTCTGAGCAAAACCGGCTGATCAAGGAATCGAAGCGTAACAAGAGCCTGCCGCCCGAACCCCCATTGGAACCCAAGGAGCCTAAGAAGAAGAAACCGGTGAAGGAGGAAACGCCGATTGTCGACGACGCTCCACCCTGGGCGGAACCAGCGGCCGAAGCTGGCTCCATCGACGATATTCCGATCGTTCCTCTCGAAGATCTGCAACCAGCTCCCGCGGCGATGGCTGTGCCAACGCCCGCGCCGGCGGCCGCCGAGGCGCCGCGCCGGAAAACCCGGCGGAACGAGACGTTCTATCAATTGCCGCCTACAACGTTGTTGAGCGAGCCGCCCGCGCGGAATCCGTACGATGAGCAGGAATTGAAAGAGACCGCCGCACGCATTAAGGCAAAGTTCGAGGAGTTCAACGTGCTTGGTTCGGTGGTGCAGATCAATCCGGGCCCCGTGGTGACAACCTACGAGTTCAAACCGGAAGCCGGCATCAAGGTTTCGCGCATCACGCAACTCTCAGAGGATCTCTGTTTGGGCTTGCAGGCCGAGAGCGTGATGATTGAGCGCATTCCTGGCAAACCGACCGTCGGCATTGAAGTGCCGAATCGTAAGCGCGAGGTCATCAGTCTACGGCAGATTCTGGAGTCGGAGGAGTTCCACAACTCGCATTCCAAATTGACGATCTCGCTGGGCAAGGACATCAGCGGGCGCATCAAAGTCGCGTCGCTCGAATCCATGCCGCACATTCTGATCGCGGGATCCACCGGCTCCGGTAAGAGCGTGATGTTGAACACGCTGATCATGTCGGTGCTCTACAAGTCGACACCGGACGACGTTCGCATGATCATGGTGGACCCGAAACGATTGGAGCTGGGACTCTACGAGGGAATTCCTCATCTACTGACGCCGGTCATCACCGACCCGAAAAAGGCCACCTACGCGCTGCGCAACGCGGTTCTGGAGATGGAACGGCGGCTAAAGCTGTTGGCCGCGCAGGGCGTTCGCAACATTGAGCAGTACAACAGGAAGGTTCGCGAGCTGCTCTCAAAGCCGCGCGATCTGTTCGCCGATGACCAGGAAACTGCGGAGCTGGACGAACTCCGTCCGCTGCCTTTTATCCTGATCATCATCGACGAGTTGGCCGACTTGATGATGCTCGAACGGGCCGGTGTGGAGGAGTCGATCACGCGGCTGGCACAGATGGCTCGGGCCGTCGGCATGCATCTGGTGCTGGCCACACAGCGGCCCAGCGTGGACGTGATCACCGGTTTGATTAAGGCGAACTTCCCGGCGCGCATCAGCTTCCGCGTCGCCACTCGCGTCGATTCTCGAACGATTCTCGACAGCATGGGCGCCGAGCACCTGTTGGGTAAGGGCGACATGCTGTACCTGCCACCGGGCACGGCCAGGCTGACGCGCGTTCATGGCGCCTACGTCACCGAAACCGAGACCGGCGAAGTGGTGGAAAACTGGAAAGCACAGGCGCAGCCGGACTACGACCAAAGCTTCCTGATGGCGCCTCCGACCGAGGAGGGCGAGGAAGAAAGCGACGGCGATGTGGCTGACGGCGAGCAGGACCCGCGCTATCAGGATGCCGTTCGCGTGGTCTGCGAATTAGGCAAGGCGTCCACCTCCGTTTTGCAGCGCCGTCTGCGGCTTGGCTATGGCCGCGCCGCGCGCATCCTGGACATGATGTATCGCGACGGAATCATTGGGCCGCCCGATGGCAGCCGGCCGCGCGAAGTGCTGAAACGGCCCGGATGGCTGGACGAAGTGGACGGCGAAAACAGCTAATCTGTAAGGAATGCGACTCCTCACATTTTGTTTGCTGGTGACAGCCGGTGTCTTTGCCGCCGAGCCGGTTACCTCCTCCTTCAAGGCGCGGTACAACACGCAAAAACTCAATTTCACCGAGTCCGCGGTTGCGATGCCGGAATCCGGTATGGCGTTCAAGCTGACGCCGGATCAACGGTCGTTCGGCGATTGGATCGAGCACACGGCCGGCATGAATTACAGCATGTGTTCTTCGATCGCCGGCGTGTCCGCTCCCAAAGATACGGGCGTGAACGGAGTGCAACATAAAGGAAAAGCCGCGATCGAGAAAGCGATCAACGAGTCATTCGCATACTGTGATAAGGCTTTCGATGGTTTGACCGATGCAAAGGCTCTGGCCGAGGTTCAGATCGGCACCCGTCAGGTGGTGCCGGTGGACGTGATGTTCAGCTACGTCGCGAACCTGAACGCCCACTACGGAAACATGGTTGGCTACTTGCGGGTGAAGGGCGTGATACCGCCCTCCACCGCGCGAGCCCAGAAGGCGAAAAAGTAGCGTTTAAGGATTCGACTGCGCCGGATACCGGATCAAGCTGAATTGAATCAGCGCGATGTTGGCGCCCGGAGCTGCGTTGAATGCCTCGAAAGCGAGTGTCAGCCCCGTGGAGAACGGGTCCGCCGATTCCATGAGCGACGAATCGGATGAACGATCCTGCAACAGGTAGTGGCTGCTGATGATCGCCCCAGAGTTCGACAACGCGGCTTCGCCCGAAGTCTCGATCAGAGTCGCATTGGCCGGCAGGACGAAGTCCGCAGCCACGGCCGTGGCCCAGCGCCAGCGGACCGTCACCGGGACTGCCCCGCCGCGTTTCCAGGTGGCGCGAATTGCGACACGGTCGCCGGGCTGCAGTAGGCCGGGAGGAATCGTACAGGTACCCAGTTGAGTGAGGGATGTGGCTGCGGTGTTGCCGCCGGTCGACGCACAGATCACCTGCGGTGCGCTGTGTGTCTGCCCAGATTCGAAGGTACGCTGCGCCTTCACGGTGGTGTTGTACCACCGGTCGCCGTCCAGCTTGGACGCCGGGTCGTTCGTGGTGCCGGATTCCCGCCACGCGGCGCGCGTGTTGTTGGACGCCGCGCGAACGGACGATGTGACGAACTCGCCCGACGCCTCCATGCGCGCCTGCTCCACGCCGGCCGGATCGAGCCACGTCTGCAGCGGGTTTGCTCCCTGTCCCAGAGCCGCGCGTACGGTGAGCGTCGTGGCGCCCGCGCCGCTGGCGCCGTCGTAGACGGTAAGGGTCGAGGGGCTCCAATTGCTTCCCACCGAAAGCCGCCGGTTAGCGTTGTCCCAGACGAAATGCAGCGGGCTTTCGGCCAGCGTGCCATCGCCGCCCGTGAACGGAATCGCGCCGTTTTGGAACCCGGTGAACAGGCATGTGTTCCAGATGGCGTCCGCCCCGTTGGAGACCAGGCATCGATTCGCCGAGCCCAACGGCAAACGGCCCCACTTCGCCGTGCCCAGGTTCATGCCGACGATCAGATCGCCGCGCTGAACCGTGCCTGCCGCCGTGTCGCCGTGTTCGTTCGAAAGCAGAGCGTGGGAAACGGGCGGACGCGCGTTGGTAAGCCGTCCGTCAATGTCGGTTACGAATTTGTTTGTCGCCGAAGGAGCGCCGGCCGTTCCCGACAGCGCGGCCTTCTCTCCGGCGGACGGGTCGTTTGCGTTCGTGTGTGTGGGAAAATTCAACGCCAGTTTCGACTCGACGATTCCCGCCGCGGCGGAAATGTTGAAGTTGCTGATGACGCCCTCGGCGATTTGCGGCGCCGGAAAGCTGCCGGTCAGCGCGCCGGCCGCCAGGCCGCTGGGCGTGGATTCGCTGGGCAGCCGGTAGCTGGCCATCAACAGGTCCGACGTCTGCGGGATGGACAACGCGGCGAACGTGACGGTGTTGCCCGTGACCGAGAAATCGATACCGGGCTTCTGTAGAATGCCGTTCCGGTACAGCGCCAGGCTGGTGGCCGGGCTGGGCGGCTGGGCCAGCGTGAACACGGCGTTGGAGCCGTTGACGGAGCCTGTGGGAACCTCATGATCCACGAAGCCCGGAGCGCCCGTTCCGGATCCGCTGCCGCAGGGGCCTGTGCTGCCATCCACGCGGATGCAGTCCGCCAGGTTCCCCTGCACGGCTTCCAGCGCGCCAGTGGGTCCGGTCTTCAAAATGCGGTCGTTCGTGTAGACGAATCCCTTCACCGGTCGCGCTGCGAGCTCATCGCTCAGGCCCGTGATGTCGGGAATCGTCAGGTTGGACGGGGGAGTCACGCCGCCGCCGGTGCTGGCGCCATTGGCGATTCGAACGTTGGCTACGGTGACCGCGGTCGTCGACGGCGGCACGTTCCAGGCTTCCGTGAAAACGACCCGGCCATCTGCATGGTAGCGGACGAAGTAGTGGGCGCCGGCGCTGGCATTGGACGTTGGCACCAGGCGAACGCGCAGCGAGCCGTCCACGATTGGGACGACGACGCTGGAGCTTGCGATGGCCGAGGCATCCGACGCTTGGAAGGACTTCCATTCGATGTAGGCTACGCCGTTGAAACGGGCGCCGTCGGCTTTATAGAGCGTGTCCTGAACGGTGGTGAGCGGCGGAATTGCCATCGCCCGGTCCAGGACAAAAAGGTACGCGGTGAGCGCGAGGGCCCACGATTTCAAACTGCGCATGAAACGCCTCCAGGGAAACAAAAAACCCGCCGGCTCCCTAGGCTGGGAACAAGCGGGTGCACAGCGCGTGCTGCTACCTAAAAACGTAGCAGACGCCTACAAGCAATCCTGGAATTTCGAAAAGAAACCGGTTCGCAAGTTATTTATTTGCAATTACTTGCGATCAGAAAATATTTTTCGTTTTTCTGTGAACGCCATTTTTGACGTCACGTATTCTTGCAAAAACCGGGACGTTCAGGTCGTCGAAGGCGTTGGCGTGGCCGCCGGTTTGGACTCCGTCTTAGCCGGGGCGTCCGCCTTCTTTTCGGTCTTTGGCGCGCCGCTCCCGGCCTTCGCGTAGTCCGTTATATAGAAGCCCGATCCTTTGAACTGCAAGCCCGGCGCCGATAGCAGGCGCACGACTTTTCCGCCGCACTTTACGTGCGTCGTTAACGGCTCGTCAGCGAATTTCTGACGGACTTCGAAGACTTCTTCACACTGCGCACAACGGTACTCGTACAGGGGCATTTTTTACTGGTTTTGCTTCTTTCCGAGATTTCGCATCGTCTCGGCGTTTTTGGCTTCTTCGGCGGTCAGACCCTTAGTGGCGATATCCACCGCTTTTTTCATGATCGTGTCTTCGGTGGATTTGGCGGGCGCGTCTTTCTTCGGCGCGGCCGGCTCTTCCTCGTCACCGGTCTCCAGCGCTTCGTTGTCCACCACAGGGACCGAAGGGTTAACGGCCGTATCCTGAATCGCCTTGTCGTCGGCGTTGAAGAACTTGGCGACTGACAGGATTACCACGCTGCCGTCGTCCAGCGGCACATGCTTGCGCTGCGCGGCATCGCCGTACGTGCGTTCGCCCACGATTTCCGCTCGTTTCAGATCGAAGAACGCAGCGGCGGCGATCTCGGCCGCGCCGGCCGTTCCACGGTTGGTCATGACCGTAAGCGGCAGTTTGGTGACGGCCTTGGCCGGGTCGGCGTTCAGATCCACCCGCGGCGTTTTCTGGCCCTTCGTGTAGCTCAACCGGCCCGAGGCGACGAATAGGTTGGCCAGCGCGATGCCTTTCTCCGGCGCACCGGAGGCGCAGCTCCGAAGGTCAAGCAGCAGTTTCTTGGCGCCCTCTTTTTCCAGCTTTTGAATGGCGGATGCCACTTCCGGAATGCGGTCGCCTTCGAGGGTCGATACCTGCACGTACCCGATCCCGTCGGGCAGCATCTTCGAACTCAGCGCAGGCCACTGCACCGGACCGCGCACGATCGCGATCTTAGACGGTTCTGGATTCCGGAATCGCAGCACGCCGAGCTCGATCGATGTACCGATGTCGCCCAGCAGCATCATTTCGGCGTAGGCCAACGGCATGTCGCGCGTGTTCACGCCTTGGATTGTCTCCAACATGTCGCCGGTCCCGAGGCCGAGTTTGGCCGCCGGGGAGCCGGGCACCGAATCGATGATCGTGATGTAGCCGAACCGCTTGGCCAGCAGCAGGCCGGTCCAGCCTTTGGCCGAAGTCTTGGCCTTTTGGTATTGCTTGTACTGATCCGCCGACAGGTAGCTGGCGTAGGGGTCGAGCGATTCGAGCAGGCCGTTGACCGCGCCGAGGGTGACATTCTTCATGTCGGGTTCCTCGACGTAGTCGCTCTTAATCTTGGAGAGAACTTCCGCGAAGACGCCAATATGCCGGTACGTCTCCTCTGGCGACGACGTGCCTTTGTTGGCGGCGCCGAGCAGCAACATGCCCACGAGAGCCAACGAAAAGACGGTGATAAAGAACTGCAGCTTTCGACTCATCGCCGCTGCCTCCTGTCTTCAGTATATTTCACCGGCCCGGTCTTCAAGCGGTGATACTCGTTCAATACCTTTTCGACGTAGTGACGAGTTTCCCGATAGGGCGGGATACCGTTGTATTTCTGAACGGCCCCCTCCCCGGCGTTATAGGCCGACAGCGCCCGGTAGACCTGGTCAGGGTAGTTCTCGTATTTCAATAGCAGTTGGCGCATGAGCCGCGCCCCGCCCTCGACGTTTTCCTGCGCGTCGTGCGGGTTGACGTTCAGGGCCTTGGCAGTGGCCGGCATCAGCTGCATCAGCCCGATCGCTCCCTTCGGCGACAGCGCGTTGGGCTGAAACGCCGATTCCACCTTGGCGATGCTGAGCAGCAGTTCTTTGGGGAGCCCGCTCAAATCGGCGGCCTGGTCGAACAAATCCTTGGGCTTCCCGGAATCCGGCGCCGGAGCGACGGAAACGGGGGGCGGCGATTCCACCACCGTGGGTGTTTCGGCCTCCGGCAGAGTCTCGATCGCGCTGACCTGTGATCGGGGCAGCTCCACGGTCCCATTGGCGGTATGGAGGACGATCCGGTCGCCAATCACTTCGTGCCGCTTGGCCTCCAGCCGGAAGCCGTTTTCCAGGACAATCTGTTCCGCCGCCGACAGGGATAGCGCCGCCAGCGCCAAGCACGCCTTCATTGCCCACGCCTCCCGAGGTATCGCCCGACACCGGAAAACGCGGCCGCGCAGAGCAGAAGGATGTACCCGCCCTTCGGTATGCCGCTCATGAAAAAGTACACGCTCGTGACGGCCAAAATGGCCGAAGCGAGGAAAAAGACAAAGGTATTGGAGGCCTGTTGCGCGGGCACCTTACCAAGTATGACGCCTCCGGAGCCGTTTTCGTTTAAGGCGTTATGATGGATGGTTTCGATGACCACTGTCACCCATATTGAATGCAGCGTGACCGGCGAGCGCTACCCCGCCGGCACCATCCAGAACCTTTCCAAGTCCGGCATGCCGCTTCTGGTTCGCTACGACCTGCGCGTGGCACGCGAGAACTGGAACCGGGAATGGCTGTCCAACGGGCCGAGGTCCATGTGGCGATACGCCCCGGTCCTGCCCGTTTCGAAGCCGCATGCGATGGTGTCGCTGGGCGAAGGCTGGACGCCGTTGCTGAAACTTAAGCGCTATGACGGACTGACCAACCTTTGGCTGAAGGACGAAGGCATCAATCCCACCGGCTCGTTCAAGGCGCGCGGGCTGTCCTGCGCGGTCTCGATGTGCGTCGAACTCGGCATTCGGAAGGTGGCGATCCCCAGCGCCGGCAACGCCGCGAGTGCCATGGCCGCCTATGCCGCCGCCGCCGGGATCGAGGCCCATATCTTCATGCCCAAGGACGTTCCGCAGTCGAACTACATTGAGTGCAAGTCTTTCGGCGCCAAGGTAACGCTGGTGGACGGATTGATTTCCGATTGCGCCAAAATCGTCGCCGATCGCAAGGACGCCGAGGGCTGGTTCGACGTCTCCACGCTCAAGGAGCCCTATCGCATCGAAGGCAAGAAGACCATGGGATACGAATTGGCCGAGCAGATGATGTGGAAGTTGCCGGAGGTGATCTTCTATCCCACCGGCGGAGGGGTGGGCATCATCGGCATGTGGAAGGCTTTCGATGAGATGGAGGAGCTGGGTTGGATCGGTCCCGAACGCCCGAAAATGATCGCGGTGCAGGTGGAGGGCTGCCAGCCGGTCGTGAGGGCCTACAACGAAGGCGCCGAGCGCAGCACCTTCTGGGAGGGCGCCCAAACGGTGGCCAGCGGCCTTCGAGTGCCCAAACCGCTGGGCGATTTTCTGATCCTGCAGGCGGTGCGGAAGTCCGGCGGTACGGCCATCGCGGTCTCTGACGACGACATGATGCGCGCCGGAGTCAAGCTCGCGACCCAGGAAGGCGTGTTCGTCGCGCCGGAGGGCGCTGCCTGCCTGGCGGCAATGGAGCAATTGATCGCCTCCGGGTTTCTGAAAGCTTCCGAGAAAATGGTGATCTACAACACCGGTTCCGGCCTGAAGTACCTGGAAGCGTACTCGGCCCTGTTCCCGCGTTAACCGGCCAGCCAGAAGCCCTGGCTGTAGAACGGAGGGTCGGTTGGCGCCGGATCGAGGTTCGGCGCGCTGAGTTTCACCCAAAAGTAGGAAGTCTCTTTGTGGTACTTTTCGAACGCGTCGGACTGGATCGTAAAGGGAATAATCGCTTGCTTCGTTGTAGCGGAGAACGCCACCTCAATCCCGTCGGCCTCCGCCCACGCTCCGTCGTTTTTGTTCAGATCGCGTAGAACGGCGACCGCGCCCCCGGACCACGCGCCGAATGTGAGGAGCTTGTGAAGATCCATGCCGGGCTTGTTGTCGCGGTAGTAGTGGAACACCACATGGACGACATCGCCGTCCTTGAATTCGCCGGTGTCGGTCGACAGTTCCAGCTCTCCCTTATTTCCGTTCTTGAACAGAAAGGCGGATGCTTCCCGGTTAGCGACGGTGATTCGTTCGCCGTTCTTGCGGAAGTACGGTACAAATGTCCGGTCCGGAAACACCGGCGTCTTGCCGCTCTCATTCGACTTGTTGAAGTACAGGAGCTCGCCGTCCGGTTCCGGCGTCTTGAGTTTCTCGTCCAGCCAATCCCTCATCGTGTCTTTCACCGCGCTCTT
>VFZO01000030.1 GCA_016871155.1 Acidobacteriota bacterium
GCATTTCAACTGCTGCCGCGCGGAAAGGCGGAGGCGCTCTACGGCGATCACCGCACGTACAAAATTGGGGGCAAGACCCTGAACGCCGAGTGGCATTTGGGCGTGGACATGGCGTCGGTCAAGAACGCTCCGGTGCCGGCGGCGAACGATGGCAAGGTGGTGTTCGCCGGCAAGATGGGAATCTACGGCAACGCGGTGGTGGTGGATCACGGGCTCAGCGTGCAGTCCGTGTACGCGCATTTGAGTTCGATCGCGGTGAGCGAAAGCGCGGCGTTGACGCGCGGGCAGACGATCGGGAAGTCCGGAATGACGGGTCTGGCGGGCGGCGACCATCTGCATCTGGGCCTGATGATCGCGGGTGTGTTCGTGGATCCGGTGGAGTGGTCGTTCGCGAACTGGGTGGACAAAACGCTGACGCCGGCGCTGGCGGCGATGAATTGATTTGACAATCTGCCACATGTGTGACAGATTGTCGTCATGGAGTTTTCGAACGCCGAGTGGCGGCTGATGGCGGAGGTGTGGCGTCACGAGTCGGTGACAGTAACGGAGGTCCACGCCGCGGTGGGGGCCGAGTCCGGCTGGGCGTACTCGACGGTAAAGACCATGCTGGCGCGGCTGGCGGAGAAGGGCGCGCTGGCGGTGACGAAGCAAGGGAAGCAGAGCGTCTTCCGCCCGCTAGTGTCGCAGTCCAATGCCCGGCGTCAGGCGACGGCGTCCCTGGTGGACCGGGTCTTCGAGGGCGCCGTGGGCGGGCTGTTTCAGCATTTGCTGGGCGAGCATCGATTGTCGAAACGAGACCGCGAGAAGCTGCGCGCGCTGCTGGACGCCGGGGAGAAACGGCCGCGATGACACACTTCTGGTGGGCTTGGGTTTTGCCGGCGGCGCTGCAGGCCACACCACTGCTGCTGTTGGCGGCGGCGCTGGACCTGCTATTGCCGCGGTTGCTGGATCCGCGCTGGCGGGCCGGAATCTGGCTGTTGGCCGCGTTGAAGTTAGCGGCGCCGTTCGAAGCGGGAGGCGTGTTGCCGAACCCCGTTGCAGGGGTGCCGCCCGCGTGGACGGCGTTTGTCCCGGCGACTTGGCTTTGCGGCGCGGCGCTATTGATCCTGGGCAGCGCCGTGTGGTTCCGCCGCCAACGGGCGGCGTTGCGGCCGGTGGAGTGCCGGGGACTCTCGCGCGAGGTGTTTCGTTCGCTCGCCCCGGAATTCGGGGCCGTGGCGCGGATCGTGGAATCGGACCGGTTGGACGGTCCGGTGACGATCGGACAAACGGTGTATTGGCCGGCCGGATTGGAAAACCGTTTGAGTGAAGCGGAGCAACGGCAGGTGTTGCGGCACGAGTTGGCGCACGTCGTGCGGCGGGATGGCTGGCGAGAGCTTGGATGGTCAGCGCTGGTGGCGGTGTTTTGGTTTCATCCGCTGGTATGGTGGGCGGCGCGGCGCATGCGGGCGATTCGCGAGGAGTGCTGCGACCGGACGGCGGCGGAGTTGCCCGGCCATTGCGCAGAGACATACCGCCGGGCGCTGCTGCGCGTTTTGGGGTGGGTACACGCGCTGGCGCCGGGGATGGCGCTGGTGGATCCGCGCATGCCTCTGACGAACCGGCTGGCGCTGCTGGAGCAGCGGCCGCATTCGCATTGGCGGGGCATTGCGGCGCTGGCGGCGTTGGCGATTGTGTGGCCGCTGGCCCGGTGGGCGAATCAGGAGTCACACGCGGTGGCGGAGTGGGTGGCGAGGCCGCCCGGCTCGTTGCAGTTGCGGTACATGGTGTTGGAACGGCTGGCAGAGGAGAACGGGAAATGACACGACTATTCACATTGGCGGCGTGCCTGACGCTCATGGCGCAGGAGCAGGCCGTGGACATGCAGGCGATGATGGCGAAGGCGAAGAAGTTTACGGCGCCAGGCGAGAATCACAAGCTGTTGGAGAAGTTCCTGGGCACGTGGACGATGGAGATGCGCGGGTATATGAAGGGCGTGGCCGGCAAGGCGTCGACGGGCGAGCAGACCTGCACGTGGTATGTGAAAGGCCGGTTCGTGCAGTGCCGCGGCGGGGGCCCGCTGTTCGGAATGCAGTTGGAGTTCGCGACGATCATCGGCTACGACAACTTCAAGCAAAGCTACCGCGTGATGCATTTGAGTTCCATGGACACGTCGCTGAACACGTCCGAGGGCGACCTGACTCCGGACGGAAAGACGCTGTTGACCTACGGCACCATCGACGAGTATTTGACCGGCGAACACGACAAGATGGTGAAGTACGTCTGGCGGTTCGACTCCGCGGACCAGATGCGTTTTGAAGTGCATGACCTGCCGATCGGCGAGCAGCATACCCAGGTGATGGGATTCACCTTCAGGCGGCGTTGAAATCGGTGTCTTAGAGCTCACGCCAAAGAAACGCCCCCGCCCGCGCACGGCGCGAACGGGGGCGTTGTTACGGTTTGCGAGTTTAGAACATGAAGCGCAGCGCGAACTGCACGTTACGCGCGGTGCCGGGCAACGTGGCGCTCAGCCGGCCGTAGTTGCCGGACCCTTGCGTGTTGCCGAGCGAGCCGACCGCGAATCGCGGCGTGTTCGACATGTTCAACCATTCGGAACGGATCTGGATCTTCTTCGTTTCGCTAATCGCAAAGCTCTTGAATAGCGAGAAGTCCAGTGCGGCGATGCCAGGGCCAACACCGGTCTGGGGACCAATATTGCCCAGCGTCCCGGGAACCGGACTCGCCGTCGCGGTGACGTCGAACCACTGATCCGGCGTGCGCCCGGAGGACGGGGCCTGCATGGGATCCTTGCCGCTCACGGCGTCCGGGCGGCAGGCGCTGAACGAGCCAACGCAATTCTGCGACCGGAAAGTGAACGGCTGGCCGGATGAGAACGTCAGGATGCCGTTGGTCTGCCAACCGCCTGCCAGCATGTTGGCGACTTTGCCCAGGCTCGTGCCGAAGCGCTTGCCTGCGCCGAACGGCAGATCGTAGTTAAAGCTCGTGGCCGAGCGGTGACGGATGTCCCAGGCCGCGGCGCCGTACTCACAGCGGAAGCCGCACGTGATGTCGGTTAAGCCGAAACCCGAGGAGCCCGACAGCGTCGTGCCGGTGTTGGCGAAGGTGTGACCCCAGGTGTAGGAGGACACCATCGACAAACCGTTCGAGTAGCGCTTCTCAAACTTCGCCGAGAGGGCGTTGTAGTTCGAGATGCCGAACGTCGACGTGAGCGAGAGGCCGCCGCGGAGGAAAGGATACGCGCGGCGAGGATCCGCCGGTGCGTTCGGCAGCGGGCTGTTCATCGGCAGGTTCGGATCCCAGTTGATCAACTGACGCGAACCCTTGGAACCGATGTAGCTAACTTCCAGCGCCGAACCCCAGCCGAAGTCGCGCTGGATCGAGACGTTCCACTTGGAAACCAGGGGATTGCGGAAGTTCTCCTCCACGCCGCGGAAGCTGATGTTCGCCGGCAAGGAGAAAATGTTCAACGGGTACCCATTGGACAGGCGGGTCAGGAACGGGTGCCTGTCTTCGAAAGCGGACCGCTGATTCAAGTCCATGACATTGTTAAACGGAACGCTCAGGCCGCGATTCGGGCTGCCGCCCTGGTTCTCTTCGCCGCCGTAGAAAAGCCCGATGCCGCCGCGCAGCACCATCTTCTGCGAAACCTGATAGGCGACGCCGATGCGCGGACCGAAATTGGTCTTATCCCAGGGAATCAGGAATTTGCCGACGCTTCCGCGGTCCACCTTGATGTCGGGAAACGCCTGGGCGAAGTTCCCGGGCAGAGGATCGTTGCTATTCGGTCCGGACGGAATGAACAAGGTTCGTTTGTGCGGCACGTAGTTCGCCTGCCGGGCAAAGCGTTCCGCGATCGGCGAGAAGAGTTCGTAGCGAACGCCGATGTTGAACGTCAGCTTGCTGGTGGCTTTCCAGTCGTCCTGAAAGTACCAGGCGTGCGCCGACTTCGTCGAGGAGATGAAGTTGGTCGTCGTGAGACGCGAGTCGCCAGGCAACCCCAGCAGGAACGAGGCCATGCCGTCGCCGGTCTGGCCAGCGGCTTCGGGAATTGAGGTTCGATTCGTCGGGAACCGGAAGAAGCCACGCGCGGAGGGCACCTGGAAGAAGGGGAACTGGATCGGTCGATACTCATACCCGAACTTCGTGGCGTGCTTGCCCTTGTTGATGGAAACGTTCTGGATGAAATCCCAAACGTTGTTGTACTCCTTAGTCGGCAACCAGTTGGAGCCGCCGAATCCGGAGTAGCCGCCGGGTTCGAGCGACGGCAGACCACCGTTGTTCGAGGTCGCCGTGGTTGGATTCAAGCCGCCGATACCGAACGCGGCGAACTGGTCAACGCCCTTGTTGCCCTGAAACCTCTGTGTGACCAGACGGCTGAAGGCGGCACGGGACTCGGTTAGGATGGTGGGCGACCAGACGCGTGTCCAGGAGATCATCGCGTTACGGCCTTGGTTCTTTTCTTCCGCGCCGTTGAAACCGGACGCGTCAAGAGCACCGGGGAGCGGGGCGGAGATCAGCTTGTTCTCCTCGGACCAGCTCAGGGAGCCGAACAGCGAGTCCTTGTCCGTGAGACGGTGGTCGATGCGGACGTCGAATTGATCGTTGTCCTGTCGGGCCGGAGCCGTGGGCAGGTAGTTCGCGCCGGGCAAACGGTCATTCAGGTTCTGATTCGGATTCGGGAACAGGTCCATCAACTTCTTCGCGGCCGGGTCGAACCTCGAGGCGGGGATAATGTTGCCGGGGAACATGTCCCGGACCACGCTGCCGTTGGGAGCGTTGCGCTGGGTAGCGATGTCATAGATCGCGCCCTGCGGAATCTGCCGTCCCAGAGCGTCGGTGCCCATGAACTGACCGCTGAGAAGTGAGCGGAAGTCGCCATTGCGGAACTCCGGCTTGGCGATGGTGATAGGATTTGTCACACCGCCAAGGCCGGGGATGACGCCGGAGAGCGAGCGGACACGGGTGCCCTGCCAATCGGCGAACCAGAAGGTCCGGTTCTTGACGAGTGGGCCGCCGATGGCGGCGCCGTATTGGTTCTGGCGGACGTAGGGCCGGCGGGCGCCGGCGCGGTTGCGCTCCCAGGTGTTGGCGTTGAACTTGTCGTTCTGCAGGAATTCAAAAAGCGTGCCATGCAGTTCGTTGGTGCCGGACTTGATGGTGACGTTCACGACGCCGCCGGCGCCACGGCCATATTCGGCCGAGTAGCCGTTGGTGACAACCTTCATTTCGCCAATGGCCTCGACCGAGGGGCCGATCACGTAGGCCGTCTGGTTGATGAAGTCGATGACGTTGACGTTGTTGTCGACGCCGTTCAGCAGGAAGTTGTTTTGGCCGTTGGAGCGGACGCCGTTGGCGGAGAAACCGCCGCCGGCCGCGTCGCGCGCGCCTTGTTCGGCCGGGACGACGCCCGGTGCCAACGGAGCCAGAAATGTAAACTTACGCTGGCCGCCGAGTGGCAGTTCGCTCACCTGTTTCGCTTGCATGGTGTTGCCAAGCGTGGTGGTTTCCGTCTGTAGCAGGGGCGCGGCCGCCGAGATTTCGACGGACTGGGAAATTTCGCCTACCGAAAGGGCGAGATTGACGCCGACGCGGTCGCCGGAGCCGAGCAACACATCGCGCTGCACGACGGTTTTAAAACCGGGCGCGCTGACTTCAACGGTGTACGTGCCAGGCCGCAGCAGCGGCCGGATGTAGGTACCCGAGCCGTCCGTGGTGGCTTCCTGCCGGGTTCCAGTTTGTGTTTCGGTCAAGACGACCTTGGCTCCCGCGACCACGCCGCCCGAAGGGTCGGTGATGGTGCCGGTGATTGTGCCGAGGTCGCGCTGTGCCAGTAGCACGCTTGCAGCCAGCAACGAAGTGGCGAGCAAACGAGACAAGCTCAAATTCATGCGTTTCTCCTGAATGCAATTCCTCCCGCGTCGGTGCAGTGGCGCGGTAACGTACTCGCAATGATATCACTTTCGGTTCCAGGACCCACAGGACTTGGTTCATTTGACGCTGCCCATACAATGGAAAAGTGAAGTACCTTCTCGCAGCGGTGTCGGCGGGCGCGCTGATGGCGCAAGTCACCTCCGGCGCGCTGATCGGCCGTGTCTCGGACCCGTCTGGAGCTGCGTTGCCGATGGCGGTGGTTGTGCTGGAAAATCCGGCGCGCGGTATAAATCGGGTGACGCGGAGCGGACTGGACGGAGAATTCCGCTTGGCGCAAGTGGCGGCAGGTGCGTACACGCTGCGCGTTACGGCACCGAATTTTGCAGACGCCGAAATTCAGGCCATCCGCGTCGCACCGGGCGAAACGCGGCGGGAGGATGTCGCTTTGGCCTTGGCCGGGGTGCGCACATCGACCGAAGTGGCGGCGGCCAAGGACGCGGCACCTTCTGGATTGACCCTGGATTCGGAGAGGATTCGCTCCCTGCCGCTGAACCGCCGCGACTTTCTGCAGTTGGCGCTGCTTGCTCCGGGCGTGACGCCGCCGGCCCAGGACTCGGAACTGTCGTCGCGCGGGGCGTTCGCCATGCACGCGTCCGGCGCGCGGGAGGAGTTCAATCAGTATCTATTGGACGGCGTGGACAACAACGATCCCTACAACAACCGGTTCATCGTGCAGCCTCCGGTAGAAACGATCCAGGAGTTCCGCGTGGAGACGAACGGGTACGGCGCGGAGTTTGGGCGGTCCGCCGGCGGGCAGATCAATATCATTACGCGCGCGGGCACAAACGAATGGCATGGCGAGGCGTATGAATACTTTCGAAACCGCGGCCTGGATGCCCGGAACTTCTTTGAGGGAAGGGAGCGGGCGAAGTTTCAGCGAAACCAGTTTGGCGGCGCGCTGGGCGGACCGCTGCGGCGGGACCGGGCTTTCTTTCACGCGAACTACGGCGGCCTGATTGAGCGGCGCGGGCTGCCACGCTTGGGCGTAGTACCGTCAGCCGCGCAGCGCGGTGGCGATTTGGCCTCCCTGGGCCGCACGATCGTTGATCCGTTCGCACAACGGCCGTTTCCGGGCAACGTGATTCCGCCCAGCCGGATCCATCCGTTGTCGGCGCGCGTCCTAGCGTTGTTTCCCGCGACGAACCAGGCCCAGCCGGTGCTGCGCGATTCGGCGCCGCAGGCGAGCGCCCGAGCCGATTGGAAAGCGGGCGCGAAGGACGAGTTCAACGCGCGGTTCACGTTCGCCACCCAGGATCTGTTCGAGCCGTACGCGGAGGAGGCGCAGTCGATTCCAGGCTTCGGCAACGGCGTTGTCAACCGCGGACAGAGCGCCATGGTGCACCACGCGCGGGCG
Source organism: Acidobacteriota bacterium (assembly GCA_016871155.1). GTDB lineage: Bacteria > Acidobacteriota > Terriglobia > Bryobacterales > Bryobacteraceae. The sequence goes on from VFZO01000030.1 coordinate 7,286, forward strand.
TTGTCGCCGTCGTTGCTGCATTCCCTGCGGCTGGGTTACGTCCGCGGCTTTCGCGAAGTGAAACCGGAAAATCACAGGCGCGACATCCGAAAGGAATGGGGCGTTTCCTGGCTGAACGTGGCGCCGCGCGATTTCGGTTATCCGCTGATCAACGTGCAGGGCTTTTCGTCGATCGGCGACGCTACGCAACTGCCGCTGGGCCGGATCTCGAACACGTACCAACTCACGGAGACGCTGCAACGGCAGCAAGGCAAACACGCGCTGAAGATGGGCTTCGACGCGCGGCGCCAGGAGGCGAACGGCTACCTGGACTACTTTGCGCGTGGACAACTGACATTCGGCGGCGCGCTGACAGGCGCGGGACTGGGGGACCTGCTGCTGGGCTTTCCGCAGACGGCGATTCAATCGCAGTTCGACAATCAGCAGACACTGCGGAGCCTGTTTTCGGGCCTGTGGGCGCAGGACGACTGGCGCGCGACGCGCCGCCTGACCGTTAACGCCGGGCTGCGCTGGGAGTATTTCACGCCCGCGACCGACCGGTTTGACCGCATGTCCGCGTTCGACCCGGCGACGCTGACGCTGGCGCGCGTTGGCACCCAAGGAGTCGCACGCGGCGTGATCCGGCCGGATCGAAATAACTTCGCGCCGCGCGTCGGCGCGGCCTACGCTCTGAACTCGAACACAACGCTGCGCGCGGGCTATGGCGTGTTCTTCGACGCCGGCATGTTCGTAGTGAACTCATCCCACTATTTCAACCCGCCGTTCTTCAATATCCGAGTGTGGTTTCCGGCGGCCGGCGTGTTCCCTTCCCTTACAAATCCGTTTCCTTCGAATGGCGGAATTGTGCCGCCGGCGACGCTGAACACTCTGAGTCCGGACGCGGCGACAACCTATCTGCAGCATTTCAGTTTTTCGATCGAGCGGCAGGTATCGAGATCCACAACCTTTTCGGCGGCCTATGTGGCATCCAAAGGCAGCAAGCTGGCGAGGGCGCGGGATCTGAATCAGCCGCTGCCCGGTGCGGGCAGCGCGCAGGCCAACCGGCCATTGCCGCGGTTTGGCGGAATCTTCTTCATTGAGACCGGCGCCAATTCGAACTATCACTCCCTGCAGTTGAACGTGAACCGGCGATTGGCGCGGGGCGTTTCACTGTTGGGATCGTACACATTCGGAAAGTCGATCGACGATGCGAGTTCGTTCCTGGGTTCGGGTCCCGACAGAAACTTTCCGCAGAATTCGCGGAACTACGCGGCGGAGCGGGCGCTTTCCAGCTTCGACATGCGGCAACGGTTCGCCGGTACAGCGACGTGGGAGTTCGCTCGCGGCTTTGAGGCGCGCGGCATCTTCACGGCGCAATCCGGGCAGCCGTTGACGCCCTATCTGCGCTTCGACAACTCGAACACGGGCAACACAGGCGGTACGTTCGGTAACGACCGGCCAAACGTTACGGGGGATTGGCGGTTGAGCAACCGGTCGGCCGAACGATGGTTCCGTACGGAGGCGTTCGCCACGCCGGCCCGCTTTACGTTCGGCGATGCTGGACGAAATATTCTGGCCGGGCCGGCCTTGGCCACGGTCGACGCCTCGGTCGCGCGAACGTTCCGCGTGGAGCGGCTACGGTTCACGCTGTCGGTGGAAGCGTTCAATCTGCTGAACCGCGTAAATCTCGAAATGCCAGAGCGATTCGTGGACGAACCCTCCACGTTCGGGCGGGTCCTTTCGGCGCGGGCGTCAAGGCAGGCCCAGGTGTCGCTGCGCATCTTGTTCTAGATCTCTTTCGCAAGTCAGTTGCATGAAACGTCGAAGCCGGGTACCATAGGCTAATCGACAATGAGTTGCAGGTTAAGAGTTGTTTTTTTGGCGATTGGGCTCAGCCTGGAAACGTACGGCGGAGCTGTCCGAATCGCGGTCAAGGATAGCAGCGGAGCGGCCATCCCGAACGCATCGATCTCGTTACGCTTGTTGTCGACTGGTAGTGAAATCGGCGTCAAGTCGTCCCAGAGCGGGTCCGCCGCGATTGTGGACGCCGCAGCCGGAGCGTACCAGATTACAGTATTGGCCGCCGGATTCGCCGTCGTCAGAAAGCCGGTGGAAATTCTGGCCGGCGAGACAGTTATCGACATCGAGTTGCAGCCTGAATCCCTGCCGCAAACGATCACAGTTGCGTCGGGACATATCGCTGGAACACCCGCGGAATTGAATCGGCTTCCGGGTTCCATCGGCTTCGTTTCGAATGCGGCGTTGACTGAGAGCCGGGCATTCACAACCGATGAGGCGCTTCGCAAAGTGGCGGGCGTTCACGCGCGTGGGGAGGAGGGGTTCGGTCTGCGGCCAAACATCGGAATTCGGGGTTTGAGTCCCACGCGTTCGACGAAGTTGCTGCTGTTGGAAGACGGGCTGCCGCTTTCCTACGCTCCCTATGGCGACAACGCAAGCTACTATCACCCGCCGATTGACCGCTTCGACAGCGTGGAGGTTTTGAAGGGCGCCGGGCAGATTCTCTTCGGTCCGATGACGGTCGGCGGCGTGGTGAACTACATCACCCTGGCGCCTCCGGACCGCCGGGGCGGCGCGGTCACTCTACTGGGCGGCAATCGAAACTATTGGAATGCGCACGGACGCTACGGCGGCACATTTGGAAGGACCGGATTGCTGTTCGATGCGATGCGGAAACAGGGCGACGGCATGCGTGAGAACTCCGGTCATGCCCTCAACGATTTCAACGCGAAGTCCATCACCTCGCTTGGCGGGAGCCACACCTTGGGGTTGCGCTTCAACTCCTATTCCGAAGATTCGAACCTGACTTACTCCGGCCTGCGGCAGGCCGAGTGGGACGCGAACCCGCGCGGAAATCCCTTTCGCAACGACTTCTTTACCATCCAACGTTACGGAGCGTCGGTGACCCACACGTGGGCGATCTCGCCCCGGTTGGTAATGAGCAACGCAGCATACGCGGCGCTGTTCTTCCGCGATTGGTGGCGCCAGTCGTCGAACTCCGCGCAGCGGCCAAACGACTCGCGCTGCGGCGGGATGGCGAACCTGAATACGACGTGCGGCATCGAGGGACGGCTGAGGTCCTACTACACCTGGGGCGTGGATCCCAGGTTCAAGGCGCACCACCGGCTGCTTGGGCTGTCGAGCGAGACGGACTTCGGCGTCCGGTTCCACGACGAGACGCAGATCCGCCTCCAGAAAAACGGGCCGATGCCGTCGTCTCGCGATGGCGTACTGGTCGAGGACAACGACCGGCGCGCCCGGGCAAAATCGGCCTTCGTGCAGAACCGCATCACCGTCGGGCGGCTCTCGATCACCCCTGGCTTGCGGTACGAACAGGTGGCATACAGGCGCACGAACTTTCTCGTCAATCGCGGAGGCCGGACCGATGTCCGGCAGTGGATTCCCGGCGTTGGTGTGGCGCTGCAGGCGAAAGAAGAGTTGACGCTGTTCGGCGGTGTACACCGTGGCTTCGCGCCGCCGAGGGTGGAAGATGTGATCAACAATGCAACCGGCGCGAGCGTGGACCTGGATCCGGAATTGAGCTGGAACTACGAACTCGGCCTTCGCGGGCGGATGAGCAGGAACGGACAATTGGAGGCTGCGGTGTTCCGCATGGACTTCTCCAACCAGATCGTGCCGGCGTCTGTGGCGGGCGGCATCGGAGCGGCATTGACCAACGCGGGCCGCACGTTGCATCAGGGCGCCGAAGTCGCGGGCCGGTGGCAGGTGAAGCCATTTTCGCTTCGTGCCTCGTACACCTACCTTCCGGTGGCCCGCTATTCGGAAACCCGGTTTTCCGCCATCGACCCGCGCGTGAACGTACTGGGCTTCCGGTTACCGTATGCCCCGAAGCACTTGCTGACTTCGTCGGTTCACTACTTCCATCGGACCGGATTCAACGCGATGGTGGAAGCAGTGACAACCGGGCGGCAGTTCGGTGACGATTTGAACACAGTCAACGGTACGGCCGACGGACAGCGCGGGTTGATTCCCGGAAACACGATCTGGAACGTGACGGCGAACTATCCGGTGGAGGCGTGGAAGACGGCATTTTTTGTGACGACGAAGAATGCGCTGGACCGGCTGACCATCGTCGACCGGTCGCGAGGACTACTCCCCGGCGCGCCGAGGCTTATACAGGGCGGTGTGCGTTTTACCTTCTAACTCTTTTTCTATCTTGCATTTTGCCCGGTTCCGGGATTACGATTGGAAGATTGCCGGGCTCCCGGCGGAGGTAAACCTGTTCTATGTGGAATCGTCGAAAAACCGATGAAGAGCCGGCGAGGCCTTTGGCGAACACGCCGAACGCACCGGAGCAACCAAGGGAGGGTAGTCCTGTGTCTACAGCGCCCGCGCGCAGTTTCGAACCCGATGTGCCGCGTGGTACGGCGACCATCGGCAAGTCCGTTGTCATAAAAGGCCAGATTCTGAGCAAGGAAGATCTGGTAATCGATGGAATGGTGGAAGGCACCGTGGAAGCGCAGGAGAATCGCGTGACGGTAGGGCCGAACGGCCGCGTCGTGGCGAATATCAAGGCGCGCGACGTGGTGGTACTGGGCCAATTGAAAGGCAACATTGAGGCGTCATCGCGTGTGGACATCCGCAAGGGCGCGAACGTCGTGGGCGACATCCGGTACTCGAAAATCAGCATCGAGGAAGGTGCGGACCTGCGCGGCAGTCTGGAGATGATCCGGACGGAGACAAAGGCCGCCGAGCCCGTGGCCGCGGCGCCGAAACCTCCCGCGGAACCCGTAAAGCCGGCACAGCAGACGCTGGGCGCGTCCGCCGGGTCGGCCAACGCCAAGTAACGGGAGGGCCCCGTGCTTCGTGAGAGCTTGAGCAGATTGTTTGGCGGCGCACCGCTGGGCGCTGTAGTGAGCGCGGCGGCCGCCGCGCCCGCATCCGCGCTGGAGTTCGGCGCCAGGGACTATACGCGCCATTCGTCGGCGCTGGACCAGTTCTTCGCCTCGTTCCATGGACAGGTGGGGCTGAGTTTTCTGGACCTGGGAGCGAGTAATCAGGAGAACACCGACTTCTTCAATCAACTGGGCCACAAGGTTCGATACGACAACTTCGTGCGGACAATGGACGAGTCGTTCGGGGACGGCGACTTCTACGCGAATCAGGAGAACGACGCTCGCGTGGAGGCCTTTCAATCGAAGGTGTTAAACTTCGACGACGACTCGGTGGACGGCGTGCTCGTTTGGGACGGGCTACAGTATCTGGCGCCCTCGCTGCTGGAGCCGGCCGTGTCGCAGATTCACGCCATCATGCACAAGGGCGCGCAGTTGCTCACGACGTTTCACACCGACGAGCGCATGAACGAGGTGCCGACGTACTCCTACCGCATCCAAGCGCGCAACAAGGTGAAACTGGTGGAACGCGACCGCCGCAGGCCGGCGCACTTCTTCACGACACGGCAACTGGAAAAGCTGTTCAAGGAATTCGACCAGGTGAAATTCTTTCTTACGCAGGATGCTCTTCGGGAAGTGATCGTTCGGAAATAAGACGCATCGGCTGGCGCTTCCAATACGTTAGCGAACGCCAGCACCATTCGAGCGGGCCGTATTGAAAGTGGCGCAGCCAAATGGGGCTGACGGCGAGTTGCAACAGCCAGATGGCGAGGACGGCGTAGTAAAGCTGATAGCGCTCCAGCTTTCCGAACATCGCAAAGCCGAAGCTGTAGAAGAACGCCGTGCTGAGCAACGAGTGCAGGATGTAATTGCTGAACGCCATTCGGCCGGTGGCAGCCAGCGAGTGCATGACGAAGGCGAACAACCTGGCTTTGACAACGCCGGTCAACAGGCATAGATAGCCGAAAGCAACCAGGAACCGGACTGGCTGATATGCTTTGTAGCCTTCGGCGGCGGCGAAGGGGTCGAAGTTGGACGCGCCCTCATGGTTGGCGGCGATGGCTCCGATGATAGCGCCAGCCGTCAGGCTAAGTGCCCCGGCCGTAAAGTAACGCCGGACGGACCAGACACCAGCGAAGACGCCGAGTTTGGCCAGGCCCATGCCGATGAGCATCATGCCGAGCGCGTCCCACCAGCCGGGAGAATAGTAGGTTTGAGAGGTCCAGCCCTGCACGGTAGAGGCGCGGTGCCCAAACGCCTCGACATAGCTGCCTTCGCGATAAATGCGCAGTTCCTCGGCGAGCTTGTCCTTTGAGGGCATCCATTCCTTCGTGAACCCCTCATATGTCCCGCGAACGCCGTCGTCGGCGGCGCTGAGCTTGGCGTGTTGCGGAATGGCCTGGTGCTTGGCCCGCGCCTCGTGCAGGTCCTTGACCCAGAAAAAGCTTTGAGCAGTGAGTGCGGCAAGCATCAGAGTACCGGCGCCGATAAGGATGACGGGCCGCAGTGAGCGGATGGGATAGAGAAACAACCCCATCAACGCGTACGGATATAAGATGTCGCCGTACCAGATGCAGTACCCGTGCACGATGCCGAACGCCATCAGCCAAAAAGTCCGGCGGTAATAGACATCGCCGGCGGAGACGCCCCGGGCCTCGGCCCGGCTGGTGAGATAAATCACCCCGGCACCGAAACACATGGAAAACAGCGCGCGCATCTTGCCGCTCCAGAAGACGTATTGGACCCACCAGATCCAGTAGTTCGGCCCAGTGGCGCCGCCGTGCACCATCGGGTTGCCTTCGGCAGCCTGCGGCATGCCGAAGCTGCAGATATTCATGAGCAGGATGCCGAGAAGGGCGAAGCCGCGCACGGCGTCGAGCCCGTCGATGCGCTCCTCGGCCCGCACGGGCGCTGGACGAACTTCAGTATTTTCGGACATCCCTCCTATAATGGAGGATTCTCGCATCATGTCGCTAGAACACGACCTACTCGCGCAACGCTTCCATCGCATCCGCGAAATCGAAGCACTGGGCCATCGCGCATACGGCCAACGCTTCGATTATTCCCACACGATTCCGGCGCTTTGGAAGGAGCATGGAGAAAAAGCCACGGAGGAGCTAGAAACGTCCAGGATTCCGGCGCAAGTCTGCGGACGGATTCAGTCGATTCGCGGTAAGGGCAAGGCCGGATTCCTGCACCTGGAGCACGGCGGTGAAAAGCTGCAAGTGTATGTGAAGATCGACCTGCTGGGCGACGAGGGCTTTAAGCTGTATCAGTTGTTGGATATCGGCGACACGATTGGCGTGGACGGCACGTTGTTCCGGACGCGGACGGGCGAATTTTCTATCCAGGCGGCGAAAATCACGTTTCTTTCGAAGACGCTGCTGACGATGCCGGAAAAATATCACGGCCTGGAGGATGTGGAGACGCGGGTACGGCAGCGGTACCTGGATCTGATCTCCAATTTGGAAGTCCGCAAGACCTTCGCCGCGCGGGCCAGGCTGGTGCAATCGCTGCGCCGTCAGCTTGACGAACGCGGATTCGTGGAAGTGGAAACGCCGATGATGCAGCCGGTGTACGGAGGCGCGGCGGCGCGGCCGTTCGTGACGCATCACAACACGCTGGACCTGGACCTGTATCTGCGGATTGCCCCGGAACTCTACCTGAAGCGTTTGATTGTGGGCGGGCTGGACCGCGTGTACGAGATCAACCGCAACTTTCGCAACGAAGGCATTTCCATCCAGCACAATCCCGAGTTCACGATGCTGGAGTTCTACCAGGCGTTTACGGACTACGAAGGGTTGATGGATTTCACATGCGTCCTGCTGAAGCAGGCAACGATCGACGTTACGGGCGGCACAGTGGTTCCGTTCGGTGAACACACGCTCGACTTCGGCAATATCCGGCGGCTGACGATTCGGGAAGCGCTGGTGGAACACATGCCCGGCGTAACGATGGAGCAGTTGAAGGATAGCGAATGGCTGATCGCGCAGGCGGGGAAACATACGGCCGGCGAGTCACTGGTGGAACTCTTCGAGCGGCATGCGGAGAAGGCGCTGATTCAGCCAACGATTATTTACGAGTATCCCGTGGAGGTTTCCCCATTGGCGATGCGGTCACGCCGGGATCCGGCGTTCGTCGATCGCTTCGAAATTTTCTGTGCCGGCATGGAGATCGGCAACGCCTACACGGAGTTGAACGACCCGAACGAGCAGAGAAAGCGGTTCGAACAGCAGCTTGGCATGCAGGCGCGCGGCGACGACGAGGCGCACCAGATGGACGAAGACTACGTTCGGGCGCTTTGCTACGGCATGCCGCCCACGGCCGGCGAAGGGATTGGAATCGACCGGCTGACGATGCTGCTAACCAACTCGCGATCGATTCGCGATGTGATTTTGTTCCCGCTGTTGCGTCCGGAGGGCGAGATTGGAATCGCTGGGCTGCTTCGCAACGTGGAGGCGAATGCCGAACCTGGCGTTTGAGAGTTTCGTCGCGCGCCGGTACCTGACGGCGAAACGCCGGCAGGCGGTGATTTCGGTGATCACGCTGCTCTCAATCGGGGGCGTGGCCGCGGGCGTAATGGCGTTAATTATTGCGTTGGCGATCACCAACGGCGTGCGCAACACGCTGCAGCGAAGCCTGCTGGGCGCTACGGCGCATGTCAGCATCCTGGAGAAGGAATTGGGCGTTGGCCTAGAGGAGTGGCAACCGCTGACGGACAAATTGGCGCGGATACCCCACGTCAATTCGGCGACGCCGGTGCTGTATTCGCAGGTTCTTTATTCCGGCCCGCAGACGGGCCAAGGCGGTTACTTAAAGGGCATCCCCGACACCGCGCGCGAAGAACGGGCCGAATTGGCGAAGTATGTGAAGCAGGGGAGCTTGGACCGCCTGCGCGCCTCGGCGGACGGGTTCCCGCCAATTCTGCTGGGCGCGAAATTGGCGCAGAGAACCGGGATGCTGCTGGATTCGATCGTCACCGTGATCATCCCGAACGGCGAGATGACGCCAATGGGCGCCCGCCCGGCTTATCCCCGGTTCCGCGTTGTGGGTATTTTCGAATCCGGATTTTTCGACGTCGACAACACGTTCGCCTACGCGGCCCTGGACGACGTGCAGCGCGTGACGGGCGTGGCGGGGGCCGTGAACTCGATAGAACTGAAGCTGGACGACGTCAACACGGCCCTGGATGTGGCCGCGGCCGTCCGGCCCGCGATCGGGGACAAGCTGACGGCGCAGGCCTGGCAGGAACAGAACAAGACGGTTTTGAACGCCTTGAAAATGGACCGCATTGTCGCCGTGATTACGATCTCGCTGATTCAGCTCGTGGGTGCGATGAACATATTGATCAGCCTGATCATGATGGTGATGGAAAAGACGAAGGACATCGCAATTCTTGTCTCGATGGGCGCGCGATGGGAACAGGTGCGGCGAATCTTCATCCTGCAAGGGATTTATATTGGCGCTCTCGGAACGGCGCTCGGTCTGCTGTTGGGATACGGAGTCTCCTTCGCCGCGGAGAAGGGGCAGTGGTTCCGGCTGGACGCGGAAATCTACGGCTTAAGTCATGTGCCGTTTGAACCGCGCGCGATCGACGCGGTGTGGGTATCGGCCGCGGCGCTGGTGGTGAGTTTCCTAGCGACGCTATATCCGGCCCGCCGCGCCACCGCGGTGCTGCCCGCCGAAGCGCTGCGCTATGAGTAATTCGATATGTGCGGAATAGCCGGATTCACGCATCGTGGCCGGCCGGCGCCGGAGGGCCGTATTCAGAGCGTTACGCGGTCTCTGCATCATCGCGGGCCCGATCAATCCGGCGTGCATGAGTCGGCCGATTGCTCGCTGGGCATCGCCCGGTTGCGGATCATCGATCTGGAAGGCGGGCGGCAGCCGGTCTATTCCGGCGACGGCGGTACAGTGATCGTCTTCAACGGCGAGATTTATAACCACGGCGAGGTGCGGCAGGAGTTGGAGCGGTGCGGACGGCGGTTCCGGTCGCGCTCCGACACAGAGGTGATACTGCAGGGATTTCTGGAATGGGATCTTGGCGTATTCGAAAAGTTGCGAGGCATGTTTGGCGTGGCGCTCTGGAACGAGCCGGCCAAGCGTCTGGTCTTGGCCCGAGATCGCATGGGCATCAAGCCGCTCTATCTTCTCCGGCGCAATGGCGACCTGTACTTCGGCTCGGAGTTGAAGGCGCTGTTCGGGCATGATGAGATCCAACGAAGCTTTTCGACCGAAGGGCTGAACTCCTTCCTTTCGCTGAATTACATACCCGCGCCGTACACAATGGTGGACGGCATCACGAAGCTCGCGCCCGGCCATTGGCTGGAGTGGAGGGACGGGGTCGAGCGAAGCGGTGCGTACTGGAAGCTCCAGTTCGCTCCGCGCGCGGACATCCGGCTGGAAGCAGCCAAAGACGAGCTGGACCACCTGTTGCGCTTGTCCATTCAAGAACACATGATCGCCGATGTGCCGTTGGGAATTTGGGCGTCGGGCGGCCTGGACTCATCGACCATACTGCACTACGCGCATGCCCTGGCGGGCCGGCAATTAAAGACGTTTTCGGTAAGTTTTCAGGGCCGCGCTTTCGACGAAAGCCCCTGGTTCCGGGAGGTGGCGCGGAAGTATGAAACGGATCACCACGAGTTCGATTTAAATCCCGCGCAGGGCCTCGCCGATACGGTGGCGAAGCTGCCCTACTATTCCGACGAGCCCAGCGCGGATGCAGGCGCGTTGCCCGTCTGGTATTTAAGCCAGATGACCCGCGGGCACGTCACGGTGGCGTTGAGCGGCGAGGGCGCCGATGAGCTGTTCGGCGGCTACTATACCTATCTGGCCGACGCCTACGCCCAGGCGATGCGTATTCTACCCAGGCCGTTGCGCGCGTTGGCCCGTGGGTGTGCCGGACTGTTGCCGGTATCGGACGAGAAGATCGGCTTCGAGTACAAGGCCAAGCGGTTCACGACCGGCGCAATGCTCAATCCGCTGGAGGCCCACCTGTATTGGAACGGAACGTTCACGCCGGAGGAGCGGCGTCAATTGCTTTCCCGCTTTCAACCCCTTGCCGCGCCGCCAAACTACTCCAGTTTCCTGGAGTTGGATCAGCACTGGTATCTGGCCGACGACATTCTCTACAAGTGCGACCGCATGTCCATGGCGCATTCGCTGGAGGTTCGGCCGCCGTTTCTGGACCACCGGATCGTGGAGTTTGCAGCGCGCCTGCCGGAATCGATGAAGCGGAACGGATCGAAGCTCAAGTTCATTTTGCGGGAATTGATGCGCGACCGGCTGCCGGCCGCCGTTGTCACGCGGAAGAAGGAAGGCTTCGACATTCCCGCGCACGAGTGGTTTCGCGGCGCGTTGCGGCCGCTGCTGCTGGATACGCTGACGCCGAAGGCGATTCGCGAGAGCGGCCTGTTCCGGCCAGGCGCTATTGAAAAGGTGCTGGCGGATCATGAGGCTCGTAAGACGAACTACGGCTACCATCTGTGGGGGTTGTTGATGCTGTTTTTGTGGAAGAAGGAATGGAACGTCGCTACCCGCTAATCGTCGCGATCTTCGCGGCTGTCGTCTATCTCGGCTGCATCGTGAGCCCGCCGTCGCTGATGGACGATGTGGACGCCGTACAGGCGCAAATCGCAAGAAATATGCTGGTTTCCGGCGACTGGGTTACGGCGCATCTGAATGACATTGCGTACCTGGAAAAATCGCCGCTGATCTATTGGTCCATGGCCGTCAGCTACATGATCTTTGGCGTTCACGACTGGGCGGCGCGGATTCCGCTTGCCCTTGGAGTGATCGTGTTGTGCCTGGTAACAGCGCGCTTCGCAAGATGGGCGTTTGGAGAATTGGAGGGGCTGTACGCCGGCCTGATCCTGGCCACTTGCATTGGACTTTGGCTGTTCACGCGCATCCAGATTCCGGATGCCATTCTCACGCTGACCATCACAATCGCGATGTGGAATTTTCTCCTGGCGATGGAGAGTGGCGAGCCGCGTCCTGCGTACATCATGGCCGCCGCCATGGCCGTGGGATTGCTGTTGAAAGGCCTGATTGCCATGCTGTTTCCCCTCGCGGCCATCGTCCTATGGCTGAGCCTGAGTAAGCGCTGGGGGGAATGGCGGAAGTTGCGGCCGCTGGCGGGCGTGGGGATCCTGCTACTGATCGCCGGTCCTTGGCACGTGTTGGCGACCTTGCGAAACCCGCCCTATTTCGATTTCACGATGAAGAGCGAACCCGGCCACTACCATGGCTTCTTCTGGTTTTACTTTTTCAACGAACACGTATTCCGCTTTCTGAATATGCGCTGGCCGCGCGATTACAACACCGTGCCGCGCCATCTGTTCTGGCTCTTTCATCTGCTGTGGCTGTTTCCTTGGAGCGCCTTCCTCCCCGCGGCCGTCCGCATTCCTCCAACAACCAGCCGCGCCGCGGCCACGCGCCTATTGGCCCTGTGTTGGACGGGCTTCCTGCTGCTGTTCTTCACATTCTCGACAACGCAGGAATACTACTCCATGCCGTGCTACCCGGCGCTGGCGCTGCTGCTGGCAAGCGGCATGGCCGGCCGGCCGGAGTGGGTGGCGCGTGGGGCGAAGGTGGTGGGCGGTATCGCCACGGGAGCGGCGGCAGCCGCCGGCCTCATCCTGTGGCATGTCCAATCGCTGCCAACGCCCGGCGATATTTCCCGCGCATTGACGCAAAATCCTGACGCCTACACCCTGTCGCTTGGACACATGGGGGACCTGACGCTTGAGTCCTTCGCGTACCTGCGCGGGCCGCTAGCGCTGGCTGGCCTGGCCTTTCTCACCGGCGTCTACGCCGCATTCCGCACGCGGGGCGTGAAACTGGTGATTGGACTGGCGCTAATGATGACGCTATTCCTGCACGCGGCGCGCGCGGCGCTCATCACCTTCGAGCCTTATCTCGGCTCGCGCGCGCTGGCGGACGCGTTGCCGAAAGATGGGACGCTAATTGCCGACAACCAGTATTACACCTTCAGCTCAGTGTTTTTCTACGCGCAGCCGGGACGCGCCCTTTTGTTGAACGGCCGGGTGAACAATCTCGAATACGCGTCCTACAAACCGGGTGCGCCGAATGTGTTTCTGAATGATGAGGAATTTCAGCAACTCTGGCTGTCGGATCGGCGCTTCTATCTGGTGATCGAGAAACCATCGGTCGCGCGCCTGGAAAAGCTGGTTGGCCCGATGCGCGTGCTCAAGGAGAGCGGCGGAAAGTTCGTGTTCACGAATGAGAGGTAGCTGCCTACTCGCCAACCTTATACATGTACTTGATATTCGCTTTATAAAGCAGCAAATTCGGAGCGTCTTCGCGATTCACTTTCAGGCACATCTTGTCGTACCACTCAATCACGCCTTGAATCACTTCGCCGTCTGTCAAAACTATAACCATGGGGGTTTTCGTCTGCATTTGCTTCATGTAATAGAAGTTCTCGGCATTCGTCTGTTCCGGCGGAACCGGTTTCTTGGCGGCGGATGCCGGAGGGCGGCTGGGTGGCATGTTGTCTCTCGGAGGAGCGGTTGAGGTGCGAAGCGGTTTTCGATAGTTTGTTGGTTCCACGGTGTGGTTCCTTCCAGTGGACCCGGGCCAGTACAGAATTTACAAGTATGAATGCTGGACGGGGGGAGCTATCGTTATTGAATCATACGGCTCCTAGCCGCGCAATTCCATCACCCAGGCGTCGAGCGCAATTCCCTTCTGAATATTCCGCCGCAGGAGGTCCAACAACTCGTCGGTCTTCTTGACGGCCTTGCGAATCCAGGCGAATTCCACAGAGCGGGCCAACCCCTCGAGTTGAGGCCGGATATCGGTGTTACGAATCGAGGCGGCGGGGTTGTAGCGCAGCCAGAGCAGATCTTCGAGCAATAGGTACAGGACCTTCAAATAGTGATCGAGCTTTTCGCTCCGGGCCGCGGCCAGCGCCTCTGACTGCTTTGCCCAATCCCCCCAGGGCAATACTCCTGAGGCGGTGCCGATCATCGCAAGCATCGCGGCCCGGCGCTTGTCGTAGGCGGCCAGATCGAGGGACACCGCCGTGCCCGGGCTGCCCGATGCCAGCGCGATTCGCTTAGCGGGATTGTCCAGCGCCTTGGCCTTCGCGAATGCCGCCATTTCGCCCGGCGACAGCGGCGTTAGATAGAGCGGAACGGAGCGCGAGCGAATGGTCGGAAGCAGATCGTAGGCGTTCGACGCCGTGCAGATGGCGATCAGGTACGGCGGCGGTTCTTCCAGGATCTTGAGCAGCGAATTGGCGGCCTGCTCGTTGGCGCGATCGATTTGATCGATGAGGAAGACGCGATGTTTGCCGCGCAGCGGCGTGAATTGCGCGCGTTCCTTCAACGTGCGCATCTGCTGAATCGAAATCTGACGAAGGGGACCTTCCGGGCAGAACGTCACGAAGTCCGGGTGGGATTGGAACAGCAGCGGATCGTCGGCGCGTTTATCAGACGGCATCTTCTCCCGCTCCGTCAATAGCTCCAGGTTTGCGGCCAGGCTGAGGTCGTCTTTCTCAATCAATTCGGCGCCGCCCAGCAACCGCGCGGCGAAACGCCGGGCCAGCGTCGCTTTCCCAATGCCTTCCGGACCCGCCAACAGAAGTGTCTGCGGGATTCGTTCGCCCCGGATCATCTCTTCCAACGTCTCAGCTGCCGGGGCGTTGCCGTGGAAATTCTCAAACATGTGCGGATGCTTTCCGAAGCGAGTGCGCCGCGATGTGCCGCTCGACGGCGGACCAGATGTCCTGAGTCACGGCATCGATCGGCTGCGCGGCGTCGATGCGGAGTATCCGCTCGGGATGCTGCCTGCAAAGCCCGGCGTAGGCGGCGCGAACGCGATCGTGAAACTCGGCGGCCTCGTCGTCGATGCGTGTTTCGTCCGGTTGCGCGGCCGCGGCGCGTTCGGCGTTGCGGGCCCGCGCGCGGGAGAGGCCCAGCTCCCGGTCGATGTCGAGATAGAGAGTCAGATCCGGCCCAACCTCCTGGCACGCCAGATCGTGAAGCGTAAGGATTGCCGCCGGGTCCAGGCCCCGCCCCGCACCCTGGTAGGCAAGCGTGGAGTCGGTAAAGCGGTCGGAAACGACTATGCGGCCTTCGCGCAGCGCCGGGCGAATCCACTCTGCGACGTTCTGCGCACGGCACGCGAAATAGAGCAGCAACTCGGCGCGGCTCGCCAGCGCCGAGTTCGCCGAATCGAGAAGAATCCGGCGAATCTGAAGGCCAATCGGTGTGCCGCCCGGCTCGGCCGTCTCCAGCAGATCATAGCCCTCGGCGCGCAGGCGCTCGATCAGCCGGCGCATCTGCGTCGTCTTTCCGCTGCCATCCATCCCTTCGAACGACAGGAACAATCCTGGCCGGCGCGAATCAGTCATAGACGAAGTGCAGAACCTTCTTCAAATCTTCCCACGCCTCGCGCTTCGCGTTCTGATTATACGGCCGCAGCAGATACGACGGATGGTAAGTGACCATCACCGGAATATCGCGCCATTTCCACCAGTTTCCACGCAGTTTCGTGACTCCGTCCTTGGTTCCCAGCACCGCCTTGGCCGCCGTGGAGCCGAGCGCGCAGATGGCCTTCGGCTTGATGGCCTGAAGCTGTCGAAACAGGAATTGGCCGCAGACTTCCATCTCATCCGGTTGCGGCGTCCGGTTCTCCGGAGGACGGCACTTCACAACGTTGCAGATATAGACGTCGGGACGCTTGATTCCAATGCCTTCCTTGGCCGCAGTGCCTTCGATCATTTGTGTCAACAATTGACCGGCCCGGCCGACAAAGGGAAGCCCGCTCGCGTCTTCATCGGCGCCGGGGCCCTCGCCGACAAAAACGAGCGGCGCGCGTTCGTTTCCGGAGCCGAACACGATCTTGTTGCGGCCCTCACAGAGCCGGCAGCGCTTGCAGTCGCCGATGTCGGCGCGTATGGCCTCCATCGTGTCGTCGAGGGGCGTCAGTGGAGGCAGTTCGATCATCGTCGGTGGTGGTTCCTCTTTCGCGGGTCTGGCTACGGGCGCTGGCGCCACCCGCGTCTCGCGGCGATACAGGGTCCGAATCCCAAGGTCCTGATAGAATTCCAGGCTTCGCCGCAGCTCGTCGCGCGTCATACGGCGTTGTGAAGAGCCAGCCGCAACCGCAGCGCATGGTCCAGAATCTTGTGGGCCAGTTCCTTCTTCGTCGCACGTTCCAACGGTACAGTGTCGCCCGTGGACATCACCAGGGTCACTTCATTCACGTCGCTGTCGAATCCGGTGCCCGCGGCGTTTACGAAGTTGCCAACGATCATGTCGGCGCGCTTCGTCTGCATCTTGCGCCGTGCCTCCGGGACCATGTCGTTCGTCTCAGCGGCGAAACCGATCAGCAGGCGATCCCCCTTTTTCGAGCCAACCTCGGCGAGGATGTCCGGCGTGGGGTCCAGATCGATCGACATTCTGGCAGCCGTTTTCTTGATTTTTTTGTCCGGCACGCTGGCGATATGGTAATCGGCCACGGCCGCGGATTTGACGATAATCGTCGCTTCCGGCAGATGCTCCATCACCGCATCGCGCATCTGGTACGCCGTTCGCACGGCCACGAGTTCGACGCCGGCCGGCGGCTTGAGTTGGACCGGCCCGGAGATGAGCACCACGCGCGCGCCGCGCGCCGCCGCGGCCTCCGCGATGGCATAACCCATCTTGCCGCTGGACCGGTTGGTGATGTAGCGAACAGGATCGATCGGTTCCTGTGTAGGTCCGGCGGTGACAACGAGTGTTTCGCCGGAAAGGTCGGTCTTTCCGATCGACGCCGCGACGACGGCGGAGACAATCTGCTCCGGGTCAACAAGGCGGCCGGGACCCACGGTGCCGCAGGCCAAAGCTCCGGCATCCGGCCCCACGATGCGGTGGCCGCGGCCCGCCAACACCGCCAGGTTCTCCACCACGGCCGGATGCTGCCACATGTTCGTATTCATCGCGGGCGCGATGACCACCGGCCCTTGGAAGGCCAGATACAGAGTCGACAGAAAATCGTCCGCGAGTCCATTGGCGAACTTTCCGATCAGGTCCGCCGTCGCCGGGGCAACAACCAGGATCTGGTTCTGTTGCGCGACTTCAATGTGTTCGACGGAGCTGGAGAGGATCTCGTCCGCCGAGCGGTTGCCGAACAGGTCCGTGATCACTTTCCGGCCCGAGAGCGCGGCGAAGGTCAGGGGCGTGATAAATTCACACGCCGCGCTCGTCATGACCGTGGAAACGGTAAACCCTTCGCGCATCAACGCGCGGGTCAACTCCGCCGCCTTATATGCGGCGATGCCCCCGCCCACGCCGAGCACGACGTTCATACAAAAGCCTTAGCCTTTGGCGGCTCGATCCGCAATCGCGGCGTCGCGGATCGGGTCTTCGTATTGCACCAAACCGCGGCGAACCTCCTCCAAAGCCGTCACGGTGGCCTTTTTCGACGTTGTGGGCAGATACGAGCGGGAACCGCTCTGCAACTGCCGTGCGCGCTTCGCCGCCACGATGATATAGCGGTACGTCGAGCTTTCCGAATCGTCCGGAATGGAGAGGTGCGCGGGGCGCGGGGATGTTTCAGGCATTCAGTTTCTACTTTCGAAAGGATTCCAGGATCGGCTCGAGGACCTTCCCCATGCGGTGCCGGCGCGTCCGCTCGGCTACGAATATGGAACGAAGTTGCGTGTAGGCTTCCTCGAGCTGATCGTTCACAACAATGTACTGGTAGCGGTTCATCTCCGGCGCATCGGCCGCCGCCTGCCGCAGGCGTTTCTGAACCGCGGCTTCGTCTTCGGTGTTCCGGGATCGCAGCCTGCGCTCCAACTCTGCAAAACTCGGCGGGGTTACAAAGATGTAAACCGCGTCAATACTCTTCTCTTGTAATTGTCGCGCACCCTGAACTTCAATGTCGAGGAGCAGATCCTGCCCGGCTGTCCCAGCCGCCTCCAACTCGCTCCAATTCGTGCCGTACAGATTGCCGGAAAACGCGGCGTGCTCGAAGAACCGGCCAGCCGCCACACCGGCCTCGAAGGCGTCGCGGGAAAGAAAATGGTAGTCGACGCCGTCCCGTTCGCCCGCGCGAGGAGCCCGCGTCGTGCAACTGACCGAGAAGCGCAAAGGGCCGACGTCGTTTACCAACCGGTCGATGAGTACGGATTTTCCGGCGCCCGACGGCCCAGAAATCACAAAGAGCGTTGTCATTCCAGGTTGAGGGATTGCTCTCGAATCTTTTCGATATCGGCCTTGATCGCCAGGGCCGTTTCCGTTAGCGTCAGCCCTTGCTCGCCGATTCCGTTCGTTTTCGAAAGCATGGTGTTGGTTTCGCGGTTCATTTCCTGCAACAGAAAGTCGAGCTTCTTGCCGGCCTCACCGCCGGCGCGCAGCAGTTTTTCCAACTGCTCGGCGTGGATTTCCAGACGCGCAATCTCCTCGCCGATATCGCCGCGGTCGGCTAGAATAGCCGCCTCCTGAACCAGGCGCTGCGGCTCAATCTGCGCGGTGTTCAGGAGTTCCGACAGGCGTTGCTGCAGGCGCGCCTGGAACGCCGGGACGGCGCGGGAACGGATGTCGCGCACCTTCGTCACGGCGTCGCGGATCTGTTGATTTCTCTCCAGCACAACGCGCAGCGTGTCTTCGCCTTCGCGCTCGCGAAATACGTTCAGTTCCTTCACCACATCCTCGGTCAGCGCGCAGAGGAACTGCTCGAAACCGGCGTCCGGGTCGCGGTCGCCGTTGCCGCCCATCATGCCGGGAATACGCAGAGCCGAAGCCAGGTCCGGCTCGGCGGAGACGCCATGGCGGGCCGCCGCCGCTCGCCAGGCGGAAACGAACGAGTCGAGCATCGGTACGTTGATCGCCGCCTCCGCGTCCGGCGCCGTCCGCTTCAACGACGCGCGAACCTCCAGATGCCCGCGCGAGATCAGCCGCCGGATGACGTTTCGGATCGAGTGTTCATAGGGATCAAACTCGGGCGGCAGGTGGAAGTGGACATCCAGACCGCGGTGGTTCACGCTCTTGATGCTGAATACGACCTCCCCGTCCGCCGCCGCGCGCCGTATGCGCGCATACCCCGTCATGCTGCGAATTGGCATAGAAGTGATCCAACCATTATGAGGCTTCGTGGAACTGCAGTTCATGCAGCCGCTGATAGACACCGCCAGCGTTTACCAGCTCTTCGTGCTTGCCGGTTTCGACAATCTTGCCGCGATCCAGCACCACGATCTGATCGGCCCGGCGAATCGTCGAAAGCCGGTGGGCGATCACGACCACCGTGCGCCCGAAATCAGGTTGCCGAGCGCTTGGCTGAACAAGAATCTCGCTTTCCGTATCGAGATGGGACGTGGCCTCGTCCAGAATCAGAATCGGCGCGTTCTCGAGCAGCGCCCGCGCGATCGCGATTCTCTGGCGCTGTCCGCCGCTCAGCCGCGCGCCGCGCTCCCCGAGCATCGTGCGGAGACCGTCGGGGAGCTGGTCGACAAACTCCAGAGCCAACGCGTCTCTGGCCGCGTCGCGAATCTCCTGCTCCGTCGCGCCTGGTTTGCCATAGCCGATGTTCTCGGCCACGGTCGTGTTGAACAGAAACGTCTCCTGCGCCACAATGCTGATGCGCGACCGCAGCGAGGCCAGCTGAAAATCCCTCAGGTCGACCCCATCGATCGTCACCTGGCCCTTCACGGGATCGTAGAAGCGTGGTATCAGTGACGCAAAGGTCGACTTGCCGGCGCCGCTGGGCCCGACCAGCGCTACGATTTCGCCCGCCTTCACCTCCAGCGTCACATCGTCGAGCACCACAGTGTCCGGCGCGCTGGGATAGTGAAACGAAACGCCATCGAAGCGGATCGACTGTTGAAATCGCTTCAACTCCTTAGCGTGCGGCTTCTCGCGAATGAGAATTTCGCGATCCAGATACTCGAAGACTTTTTGTGAGGCGCCCAGCGCCTGCTGAAATATGTTGTGGATGCCAACCAGCCGTTTCACCGGTTCATAGAGCATCAGCAAGGCAATCACAAAGCTGGTGAACTCGCCGGTGGACATCTGCCCCTGGCGGATCTGGGACCGAGCGTAGGTCAGCAGGCCGACGATCGTCAGAGCGCCCAGAAATTCGATGAGCGGCGAGGAGATCGCCTGCTGGGCGACGTACTTCAGATTGCTGCGGCGCAGGCGGCGGGCGGCTTCGTGGAAGCGGTTGGATTCGTAGTGCTCGGCGCCGAACGATTTCACCACCTGATGGCCGCTGATGGTCTCTTGCAGAATCTGGTTGAGTACGGCCGTATCGTCCTGCGCCTTACGTGTGGACCGGCGGATGCGGCGGCCGAGCTTGGCCGTGGGCAGCATCACGATCGGAAGGACCGTCAACGAGAAGAGGGCCAGCTTCCAATCCCGTTGGACGATAACGATGACCAGCGCCAGGGCGACGAAGGTCTGCCGAAGCCAATCCGCCAGGATGTGCGAGGTCGCCACTTGGATTTTCTCGATATCGTTCATGATGGACGACATCAGCGAGCCGGTGGAATTCTCGTCGAAGAACTGTGCATCCTGGTGCAGGACGCGATCAAAGACCTGCTGCCGCAGATCGGTGACGGCGCTAAGGCCAACACGATTGATTAGATAGTTACCCAAATAATCTGCAATGCCCCGAACCAGAAAAGCAGTGAGGATGGCGGCGGCCGTCATCGTCCAGACGTTGTGGATCGACGACGGTACAAGGTCGTTCAAATAAATGGTGTGATTCAGCAGCGGAACGTCGAAAAGACGTACATCCTGCTCGGGGGATGATGGATTGAGAACGCGGTCGAAGATCGGCTGAATAAGAAGCGCGATCAGCCCATGCGCCGCGCCGGCGAACGCCATCAGCAACACCGAGGCGGAGAGCGACGGCACGTAGGGACGAACGTAGCCAAACAGCCGGAGCAACTCCCTCATGCGGCAACTCCCAGCGATTCGATCGCTCGCCGCACCTGGTCTTCCTGAATGGACGTCATCGGCCCGCCCGCGGCCAGTGTTCGGGCATCGACGCGCCAAGGCGCCCAGGTAACCGGGTCCGACGCGCCGAATAGAACCACCAGCGGGACATTGAACGCGGCGGCGATGTGGGCAGGGCCGCTATCGTTGCCGATAAACAAACTGGCCGACTGGATCAGCACCATAGAGTCGAGCAGGGAGTTGTTGACAACAGTGCGGAACTCGGAGAACGGCGAAAGATCGTCGCCGGGGCCGCCCAGAAAAACGGGCTCGCAATGCTTGAGCGAGCGGGCGATCGCCAGAAAACGTTCGGCTGGCCACGCCTTTTCGGGCGACGATGCCAAAGCGTGGAGAACGGCGTAGGGACGCTCGCCGGGCACGACGGGAGCGAACAGCCGGGCTCGCGGAATCTCAATTCTCCGTGCGCCGAGGGAAAACATTCCCGAGGCCAGATGTTCCGCTGTATGTACCGGCCGCTCCTCGCCCAGGACCTCCTGCGCGCGCGGCATCTTCACGTTGTAAACCGCCTGCCCGCGAAAGTGTCCGAACCCGGCCCGATAGCCGGCCAGCGAGGCGGCCGTTAACCACAGCGAACGTGTTCCGCCGTGGAGGTTGATCGTCAGCTTCGGCTTCCAGATCGGGGCGGCCGCCGGATGGGGCGGCAACACGGCGTTGACATCGGGATTCCCGCGAAAAACGTCGGCGAACCGGTCTTCGGCCATGACGGCAATGCGGAGATCCGGGCGCGCCTTCTTGAGAATGTGCAGAGCCGGCGTTGTGAGCACGCAGTCGCCGAGGGAACGGAGCCGAATGATGAGGACCTTGGCCTGTTCCGGCAACCGGTCAAGCAAGGACTACTCCTCAATGTGCGCTTCGCCAACGAGCATGACGGGGATCTCGTCGCGCACGGGGTAGACCCGCTTGCACTGCACACACTTTAGCGCGCTGCCGTCGGCGCGGAAGTCGAGAGCCGCACGGCAGAACGGGCAAACAAGAATTTCGAGCAAATCCTGACGGATGGCCATGGAGACCTACAGTGTATCGCTATCCGCGGGCTTTTTTGACGGCTTCCAGATACTGCCGGGCGCGTTCGGTGAAGACCTCGTACTTGCCGTCCTTGATCGTCTGGGCATCGATCAACTCGCTGCCGACGGCGACGGCGGCCGAGCCGGCCTTCAGAAAATCGGCGGCGGTCTCAAGGTTAACGCCGCCGGTCGGAATCATCTCCACCTGCGGCAATGGGCCTTTCAGCGCCTTGATGTATTTGGCGCCGCCCATGTTGGAGCACGGGAATATCTTCACGAAATCTGCGCCGGCTTCCCAGGCGGTCAGTACCTCGGTCGGAGTCAGCGCGCCAGGGCAGATAATCTTGGAGTAGCGGTTCGAGACCTCAATAACGGAAGTCTTGAGCGCAGGCGTGACAAGAAACTGGGCGCCGGCCAATATGCAGATGCGCGCGGTTTCGGGATCGAGCACCGTGCCCGCGCCAAGAACCATCTTGTCGCCAAACGCATCGGCGAGCTTTTCAAGCGCCTTCACGGCCCCCGGAACGGTCATCGTAATTTCCGCGGAGCGAATGCCGCCTGCATAGATGGCTTCAATCGATCGAATCGCCGATTCAGCGGAATTGGTGCGGACAATCGGAACGATGCCGATGTCGAGAATTGAGGATCGGATTTGGGATTTGGTCATAATGGTGTGTCGCGAAGGCGGACTAACCAGTTCAAATAAGCCTGGTCAGATGCGGCTTGCCCATCAATCCCTAGTGTAGCTACCAATCCACCACGCTACCATCGTCTTCGTCGTACGACTCCGGATTCCGCCAATCGTGGCCGATCTTGTCCGCCATCTTGTTCTCATCCAACTCGATGCCCAGTCCCGGTGCCGTGGGCAACTCAAGGTACCCGTTCGACACCTTGAACGGATTCTTGATGTAGCCGTCGCCGAGCGACACCTGCTCCTGAATCAGGAAATTCGGAATCGACGCCGCGATCTGTACGCCCGCCGCCAACGATATCGGGCCCAGCGGATTGTGAGGCGCGATCGAGGCGTAGTAAGCCTCGGCCATGCCAGCGATCAGACGCACCTCCGTGATGCCGCCCGCGTGGCAAAGGTCCGGCTGCAGAATCGTCGCCGCCTTCTTCTCCAGCACTTCGCGGAAGCCCCACTTGGTGAACACGCGTTCGCCCGTGGCGATAGGCAGGTGCGTCCCGCGCGCGATCTCGGCCATCACGTCGTGGTTCTGCGCTTGGCACGGCTCCTCGATGAACATCGGATTGGAAGGCTCCATCGCCTTGATCAACATCTTGGCGTGCGCAGGGCTGATGGCGCCGTGGAAGTCGACGCCGATGTCTACGCTGTCGCCGACGATGCGGCGCATTTCGGCGAGCTTTTCACCCGCGTACTTCACCTCGGATGGCGTCTCCACATAGCGCGCCGGCCGGCGCTTGGAGGGTCCCGTCTTGAACGCGGTGAAACCCTGGGCCATCGCGGCCTTCAGGCTCTGCTCCAAGGATCCCTGGCGTTGAACATGGGCGTAGACGCGGACTTTGTTGCGAGTCGGGCCGCCGAACAGTTCGTAGACCGGCACGCCGAACGCTTTGCCCTTGATGTCCCAAAGCGCCTGGTCGATACCGCTGAGTGCGCTGGTAAGAATCGGGCCGCCGCGATAGAAGGCGTGGCGGTAGATCGCCTGCCAGTGGTGAACGACGGCGCGAGGATCCTTGCCGACAAGATACGGCGCCACCTCTTTGATCGCCTCGGCGCAGGTCAGCGCGCGGCCTTCCGTCACGGGCTCCCCTAAGCCGGTGATGCCGGCGTCGGTATGGATCTTCAGGAATAACCAGCGCGGCTTGACCAGGATCGTCTCAAGCTTGGTGATCTTGATCTTGTCCTTGGGCGAAATGGGCGCATTCTTTGCGATCTGCGCGGCCCGGGCCTCTTCCACTTGGAATAGGCCGGTGCCCGCGGCGGCGGCGCCATAGATCCAGTTGCGGCGGGAGAAATGACTCATACGATTAGCAAGTATACCGTTACGCGAAATGGACCCACAGGCCAACCACCGCCATCGCGATGACCGCCGTGGCCCACTTCTCGGTCGCCGAACCGATCGGCGCTCCGCCCCACTCCATGGTCAAGCCTTCGATGTCCTTCTTCGGCTCCGACGCTTTTGAGACAAAGACCATCAACGCGATGCAAAGCAAGAAGACCAGGATCGAGAAGTTCAGGAAGCTGAACTCCACCACGGCGTTGAGCGGACCCAAGTCCATCTTGAACGCGTTGTGCAGAACGTCCATCGTAAACCGCGACGCTCCCAGGATGCCGCCCACCACCAGAGTCGTGAAGGCGGCCCGTGGCGTCGCGCCGCGCCAGAGGATGCCGGTCAGGAATGTCGCTGTAATCGGGGCGCCGATGTAGGCCTGCACGCTCTGTAGATACTGAAATACCTGGTCGTTCAACGACCGGATGAACGGAATCCAAACCACGCTGATCACGACAATCGCCACCGTAGACCAGCGGCCGAAGTTCACAAGCTCCTTTTCGCTCGCATTCGGCCGGTACTTCTTGAAAATGTCCATCGTGATCAGCGTCGAACAGGAATTAAACACGGAGCTGAGTGAAGACATCAACGCGGCCAGCAGCGCGGCGACCATCAGACCCTTCAATCCTGGCGGCATCAGTCGAAGCACCAACATGGGGTATGCGTTGTCGCCCGTCACCTCCGCTGGATACAGGACCTTGGCGATCAGCCCCGGCAGCACCAGGATGAACACCGGCAGAATCTTCAGCGCGGCGCAGAAGAACGCGCCCTTGCGCGCCTCCGAAACACTGCGGGCCGAGAGTGTTTTTTGCACGATCACCTGGTCCGTGCACCAATACCAGATGCCAAGAATCAACGAGCCGAAAATGGTTCCGGGCCAAGGATAGGTCGCGTCGCTGGCGGGCTTCACGATATGGAAAAAATCGGGCGGCAGCGCCGCGCGCAAAGCCTCGAAGCCGCCCACCTTGTCGAGACCCAAAAGCGTAATGACAATCGCGCCGGCCACCAGAATTATGGCTTGAAACACGTCGGTGTAGATCACCGCGGCCAACCCGCCCGAGACCGTGTAGATGCCGGTGGCCACCACAAGAAGAATCGCCGACGTCATGTAGTCCCAACCGACGATCTCGCGGATAAGAATCCCGCCTGCGAACAGCGCCACGCTGATCTTGGTGAAGATGTAGGCAACGATCGAAATGTAGGTCAGGTACGTGCGGCAGGCCGGCGAGAACCGCCGCTCCAGGAACTCCGGCATGGTGAACACACCGCTTTTCAGGTAGTGCGGGATGAAGATCCAGGCCAGCAACAGCAGGCAAACGCTCGCCGACCACTCGTAGCAGCCAACAGCCAGGCCGGTGGAGGCGCCCGAACCGGCGAGCCCGATGAAGTGCTCGCTCGAAATGTTCGTAGCAAACAGCGACGCACCCACCGCGAACCAGCCGACACTGTGCCCGGCCAGAAAGTAGTCGGACGAAGTGCGCTCCCGCCGCGAGTGGTAAAAGCCGATCCCGAAAACGAGAACGAAGTAGATGACAATGATGGCGGTGTCGAGCATTCCGAGTAGTGTACATTAGCTGAAATGCTTCGCAGACGGCAAATTTTGAGCGCCGCCGCGGCCGCGCCCCTGCTGGCGCAGCGTGCGCGGCCGAACATCGTGTTCATCATGTCCGATGACCTCGGCTACGGCGATCTCGGCTGCTATGGGCAACGCCAGATTCAGACGCCGAACCTGGACCGCATGGCGGCCGAGGGGACCCGGTTCACTCAGGCCTACGCCGGATGCACGGTCTGCGCCCCGTCCCGCTGCACGCTAATGACCGGCTATCACACCGGCCATGCCCGCATCCGCGGAAATCGGCGCAACGAGGAACTCTTACGTTCGGACGACTTCGTTCTACCCGAACTCTTCAAGCGGGCCGGCTACACAACGGGCATCTTCGGAAAGTGGGCGCTGGGCGAACTGGGTGCGCCCGGTTATCCAACGCGAAAAGGCTGGGACGAGTGGTACGGCTACTTCAGCCAGTTTCATGCGCACACCTACTATCCTGAGCATCTCTTGGACAACAATCGCGCCGAACTGGTCGCCGGCAATTTCGGCAAGCAAAAGAAGGGCTACGCGCCTGATCTCTTTCTGAACCGCGCACTCCAGTTCATTGACAAGAACAAGTCCCGGCCGTTCTTCCTCTACCTTTCTACTCCCATCCCTCACGCCAACAATGAACTGGGACGGGATACCGGCGACGGGATTGAGGTGCCGGAAGACGCGCCCTACTCGGCGAGAACGGAATGGCCGGCGCTGGAACGAAAATTCGCCGCCACCGTTACCTGGCTCGATAAGCACGTGGGCCGCTTGATCGACAAGCTGCGCGAGGCGGGCGTGGAGAAGAACACCCTTCTGGTTTTCACTAGCGACAACGGTCCGCACCGCGAAGGCGGGCACGATCCAAAATTCTTCGGCTCCTCCGGCCCGCTCAAGGGCATCAAGCGAGACTTGACCGAAGGCGGAATCCGGGTTCCCTTCCTGGCGCGCTGGCCCGGCAAGGTACCGGCCGGCCGCGTGAACGATCACCCGATCGCGTTTTGGGACATGATGCCAACATTTGCCGAACTGATCGGCGCCGCCGCGCCAAAGGGCATCGATGGAATCAGCATGTTGCCCGCCTTTACCGGCGGTACGGCGAAAACGCACGAGTACCTCTACTGGGAATTTCACGAAGGTGGGTTTTCTCAGGCCATTCGGGTGGGCGACTGGAAGCTCATCAAGTCGAAAGGCAAGACCATGCTTTTCGATCTCAGGACCGACACGGGCGAGGAGCACGACGTGGCTTCGGCGCAGCCCGCTGTGGTAGCAAAGCTTACGAAGTTGCTGGCCACAGTTCGCACGGAGACGCCAGATTTCCCCGTTCCAGCAGGCTGATATCCTGAATGGTTCATGGCTGCGATTCGAGAGATTCCATCGAATAGATTCGTCTTTGGCTGTCACCGATTCGGCTTCGGACCGCCCCCGGACGGCGGTCCGGTCGATGTCGAACGGCATGTGGTTCCGATGGTTCGAACGGCGCTGGATCTGGGTATCCGCTCGTTTGACTCCGCGGTTCTCTACCGCGCGACGCTGCAATTGGGCCGCGCGCTGGAGTCTCTGGGCGTCGATCCCAACACGATTCAGTTTCAGACCAAGTGCCTGCGCTATTTAGGGCTCAAGGCCGGCGGCGCCAAGGAGCACCAGCCGGACGCGCTGCTGCAAGGCATCCCGCGCCGCTACCAGGGCTTGACCGACAAGTGGGACACATCGCCGGAAGGCGTCGAGCAGCAGATCTGCCGCGAACGCATCGAGTACGGCGGTGATGTGCTCCGGGGCGTTGCGCTCCATGACCCGCCCGACAAGGAAAAACAGGCCGGTCTGGATTGGGCGGCCGACATCACGCCCGCAATCGCATACCTGAAGTCGGTTCGGGAAACCGGATTGGTTCAACGAATCGGCCTCGGCATTAAGGAACCGGCGTTCGTCGCCCGCTTCGTTGCGGCCGAACCCGGCGCGCTCGACTATGCCGGCGTCACCTTTTGCCCGTCCATCCTCCGCCAAATGATGGATATCATCAGGCTGGCAAGGCAGCACAAATTCCAGGTAACGCTGATGGGCATCAACTATGGCCAGGCGTTCACGCTGCGGGAAGACCCCGCCACGGCGCCGCCGTTCTTGTATAACTATGAAGTCGCCACGGAAGAAGAGCGTGCGTTGATGTCGCGCTTCTACAGAATCTGCGGATCGACGCCGCTCTTGCACCTGGCGGCCGCAGTGGCCGGCCTGCTGGCCGTGCACTTCCCGGACGAAATGACGCAGATCGTCACAAGCACCCTCACGCCCAGCCGCCTTGTGGAGACGGTCAAGCTGGTAAGGGAGGCCCAAGTCCCCGCTCCCGTATGGAGTGAGCTCAAGGAAGCAGGCCTGATACCGCGCGAGTTCCCAGTGAACTAGTCGTCTCGGCGTTTACCTCGGAACGGAGGCTTGAATCCTCCGCCCTTGGGCCTGCCGAACGGCTTTCCGCCGCGGGGCGGGCCGCCAAAGCTCTTGCCGCCGCCGTCACGGCGCGGTGGTCCACCCCCTTCGCGGCGTGGCGGCCTGTCGCCACCGGATTCGCGGCGCGGAGGCCTGTCGCCGCCGGCTTCGCGGCGTGGCGGTCTTTCACCGCCGCCGTCACGGAAAGGGGGGCGCGAGGGGCGATCTCCGCTCCCTCGATACGGCGGACGGGATGGCCGGTCCCCACCTCCCCGGTAGGGCGGCCTCGAAGGACGATCACCTCCACCGTCACGGAACGGTGGACGTGGCGGGCGGTCGCCGCTATCCCAGAAGTCGCGGCGCGGAGGACGATCGCCTTCATCGCGATACGGCCGGCGGGGCGGACGGTCGCCGGCGTCGCGGGCAGGCGGCCGCTCATCGGGGGGCGGCTCGACGGTTACCGCACGCGGTGGGCGTAGCGGCTTGGTCGCTTCGTAAATCGGCGGAGGCGCCTTGCCCGCGATCTTCTTGGGCTTGGCCTCGACAGTTTCTTCGCTGATACTCCGCGCGATGCCATCGGCCGTCTGCAACAC
>VFZO01000031.1 GCA_016871155.1 Acidobacteriota bacterium
AAGACATCCTGGAGACGAACCCGAACGATCTGACGGCGCGCCGGGTACTTGGACGGATCTCATCGCGGCTGATTGGCGACCCGCAGCAGCGCGGGCTGAATCAGAAGATGCTGGACCAGGCGTTGGAACATTACAAGAAAATCGCAGAGCTGGAGCCCCAGGACATCGATGCGCTTTTGATGCTGGGCCGCCTCCAGAAGCTGGCGCACAATTCGGTGGATTCGAAAAACGCCTACGAGAAGGCGTTGCAGGTGGATCCGGAGAACGTGGATGCGATGAGCGGCCTGGCGATGGTGTTCGCCGATCTGGGCGATACGACGCGTGCGGCCGAATTGCTGAAGAAAGTCGCCGACAAGAGCCCGAATCTGCGCACGCTGACGCAGTTGGCCGACGCCTATGAGCAGATGCGCGAGTACAAGTTGGCCGGGCAGACATTGAAGCGTGCTGTGGATATGCAGCCGGAAAACGCCGAACTGCGCCGCGCCTACGCGAATCTGCTCGTGCAGTCGGAGGACTTTTCCGGCGCCGTGAAGGAGTTCGAAGGAATTGTGGAGGACGAGCCGCGCGACGGCGCGTCCTGGCTGCGGCTCTCCCAACTGCACCTGCAAATGGGGCAGACCGAGAAGGGACTGGAGGCCCACAAGAAAGCGGCCGAGCTGGATCCCAACAGCCTGGAGGTTCGCTACAACGCGGTGAACATCGCCGAAGGGCAGGGCAAGCTGGACGAGGCGATCAAGGAGATGAAGGCCGTGCTGACGGACCCGAATACGCGGGCGCTGGCCACGAATCCGGAGTCGAAGCGGAACCGCGTGAGGCTGTTGGAGCGGCTGGCGTTGCTCTACCGGAACAACGAACAGTTCGCCGACGCGGCGTCGACGTTCAAGGAAGTGGGCGATTTGGACTCGAAGGAGTTCGGAGCCCGGGCGGCCGCCCAGGTGGCGGAGACCTGGCGCCAGGGGCGCGACTACTCCCGCTCCGTTTCGGAGGCCGATGAGGCATTGAAGAAGTTTCCTGGCGACCGGATGATTCGTTCCATTCGCGCGACATCCTTGGTGGAGATGGGACGGACAAAGGAAGCGATCGACGATGTGAAGTCGATGCTCGACGGGAAGTCCGACCGCGAGACCTATCAGCAACTGGCGCAGCTCTACGACCGGACCAAGAATTACGGCGAGATGGCGAAGGCGTTGGACGCGGCGGAAAAGCTGTCGAAGAACGACGAGGAGCGCGAGGCCGTGTGGTTCAGCCGAGGCTCCATGTTGGAACGGCAGAAGAAGTTCGACGAGGCGGAGCGCGAGTTCCGGCGGATTCTGGAGAAGAATCCGAACAACCCGGGCGCGCTGAACTACCTGGGGTACATGCTGGCCGACCGCAACGTAAAGCTCGCTGAAGCGGAGAAGATGATCGCCAAAGCGCTGGAACTTGAACCGGGCAACGGCGCCTATCTCGATTCGCTGGGTTGGGCGCAGTTCCGGCTTGGCAAGTATACGGAGGCGGAGGCGTCGCTCAAGTCGGCCGCGCAGAAGCATCCGAAGGATCCGACGATTCAGGATCACCTGGGCGACGTGTACCTGCGGGCGGGGAAGCTGAAGGAAGCGATTTCGGCGTGGGAACGGTCGGTAAAAGCGTGGCAGGTAGCGTCCGCGCCGGACCGCGAGACGGTGGACATCGCAAAGGTTCAGAAGAAACTGGAAGGTGCGAAGACGCGCCTGGCTCGCGAAACGGGCCGCGGAGAAAAGAACTAACGCCCTATGGCCGCCGAGACCGCTCCGGCGGAAGCGACGATCGACATCGCCATCCTTGACGACGATCTGGATTTCCGCAACTACATGGAGGACGTGCTCCGCGACGAAGGAAACTACACGGTCCGGACGTTCACGCATCCGGACGATCTGTTTCTGGCGGCGGAGCAGCAACTGCCGGACATCGTGCTGCTGGACATGAAGATGGGCGAGTTCCGCGGCGACTCTGTACTGGAGCAGTTGCAGGCGCGCTGGCCGGGGTTGTGCGTGATCATCGTGACCGGCTACCCGTCCTACGAGGACATGCGGAAGACGTTCAAGCTGAACGTTTTCGACTACATCACGAAGCCGTTTTCGCTGGCGCAACTGCGGCAGGTGTTGAAGAACGCGATCGAGACCAAGGAACTCGGCAAAACACCCCAGGACCGCCTTCGAGAGCGGCTGGGACACCGGATCAAGATGCTGCGGGTGGAGCGCGATTGGTCTTTGAAGGATCTGGCATCGTCCACCAAGCTCAGCGTGTCCCAGATCAGCGCGATTGAGCGGGGCACGCATTTGCCTTCGATGGAGTCGCTGCTGTTGTTATCGAAAGCCTTCGACAAGCGCCCCAGCGAAGTCTTGCAGTCGATCGATTTTTAAGCCGCGATCCGTTCGATGGTC
This sequence comes from Acidobacteriota bacterium, assembly GCA_016871155.1. Lineage (GTDB taxonomy): Bacteria > Acidobacteriota > Terriglobia > Bryobacterales > Bryobacteraceae. The sequence goes on from VFZO01000031.1 coordinate 2,403, forward strand.
CAATAGAGAGCCGCCAGTGCAATGGCAGCCGATGCCGGCGTGGCCACCTTGGCATGGAAGCGTCCGAACGCCACCGCGGCCAGCGCGATGACGGCGAGTTGGCCGGCCTCTACGCCGGCGTTGAACGAGAGGAGCGCCGTGAAGAAGGAGCTGGCCGGCATACCCGCCTCGCTCAGCACGCCCGCAAAACCAAGGCCATGGAGCAGGCCGAAGACGAAAATGAGCGCCAGACGCCACGGCTTCAGCTCGCGCAAGAAGATATTCTCGATGGCCACATAGGCGATCGAGAGCGCGATAAGCGGTTCCACAACGGACGGACTGACGCGGACCAGGCCGTACATCGACAGGCCAAGCGTAATAGAGTGGGCGAGCGTGAAGGCCGTGACCTGCAGGAGAAGTGTGCGGGTCCGCAGCGAAAGCAGACACAGGCCGAGGACGAAGAGTACGTGATCCAGGCCATGGGGAAGGATGTGCGTAAAGCCGAGGCCCAGGTAGCGCGCCGCGAGTTGCCAGGCGGTTTCCGCCGGCGCGGCAATCAGGGGCAGCGTATCCGTCGTGTCGCCGCCTTCAATCCAAAGGGTCCTTCCATCGACCGTGAGCGAGTACGTGGTGAAGGTCCAGCCATAGCGGAATTGGAACGTCTTGGCGCCGGCTGGGTAGAGACCCGTAAGCTGAATGGTTCCGTTTTCATGCCGTAGCGACGGGACAAACGGCACACCATCGAATTGAAGCTGGATTCGAGTGAGCAGCGTTTGCGCGGGCGCTCCGTCGAGCTTCTCGGCCAGGTTCTCCGGGTCTGTCGTGATCTGAATTACATAGCGCCGGTCCGCGGTGAACGACGCGGTGGCGCGGGTGGTGCCAATTTCATGGGCGCCGAGTGTGAGAAACGAAGCGAACAGAAGGAGTTTCATGGCAGTTCAAAGGTGAGCGAAGCCCAGTAGCTGTGATAGTCGGCCGGATCGGACGGGATCATGTGGACGGCTTTGATGAGCCAAAGCCCGCTGGCCTTCAGAGGTAGCCGCACACGGCCCAGTTTGTCGGTGCGGGCCGAGACTTTTTCGCCCGGCGCGGCGCGATTCAGCGCGACCACCAGCGCGTTGGTGAGCGGCCTGTCGCGATAGACCAGCCGGACGGGCAGCGAGGCGCCTGGCGTGAGCAGATACGGATTCTTCTCGGCGATGAGTTCCAGCGGAAAGCCGAGCGCTGTGTCGCGCTGCGAGGCGTTGGCCGGCCCGGTAAGCACGAGACTCTTCGCGCAGCGGGAGAAATTTTCCTTGATCGTCGTTTTGCCGGCAGGCCGGATGAATTCCAGCCCTTCCTCGCCCAAATACTGCTTGAATTTTTCGAGGGGCAACTCTACATCGTTCGGTTTGCTGAAGTAGCCGATACGGTGGAGGCCGGCCGACTCGGCGCGAAAGCGGCCGTGAATCGGGGTGGCGTTGAATTCGAAGCGGTGGATGCGGGCCGGGTCGTAGGCGATCACGTCTCCAATGAGCTGTTCGCCGACCTTGAGTTTCACGTTGACGATTTGGCCCTCCTGGGGGCGGAAGGACGCGGGCTCGATCCACATGTCGTGGGCGGCGAGGGGAAGGATGAGAAGGAAGAGGAGTCGCATTGGGGAAATCCGGCGGCGCCGCTGGTTGCGGAGCCGCCGGTCGAGGTGGTCTAGCTAGTTCACGCTCGGAATATCAGGCTCGGTGGGAACGTTCGTTCCTCCGTGTCCTTGAAAAAGGCCCTGATGGGCCGGGGCCAGGAAGGGGAAGCGGTCAAGGTAGTTCTTGTCGTTGACTTCCACGCCCTTGGCGAGGCCGGCGCCGGGATCGCCGGCCGCGATCAGGCTGATCAGAACGGTGTTGACGTTCACCTGATTGCGGTTCGGCATGCTGCCCCCGCCCAGCCGGCGGCCGTTCGGGAAGCTGGAATCGATGGCGGCGTCCAGCGTGATGACGTCGCCTGTGGAGCCATCCTCGATCGGAATCGGCCGGCCGAGGTTCACCGCGTTGATGATATCGACGCGGGGGCCCTTCAGCTTCTCGACGGTGGCGGCCGGCAGGCCCAGCGCCTTGTAGACACCCAGGGTATCGAGGTCGCGGACCAGCACGGGGAACAGCACCTCAGCGCCGAAGTTGGAGACATCGTTCATCGGCGAGGTCCGGAGATAACGGGTCTGGCGGGCGGCGCCGATGAAGCCGGCGTTGAACAGCGGCAGCGCGTTGCGGCCAACCTGTACCCAGTTTCCACTGCCCTTAAGGCCGGTGATCACGTTTTCGCCATCCACCGTCTGCATGGACTGCCGGCTGACGGTCGTGTGAATGCGCAGCAGGCTGTCAGTGGAGTTGGCGAGGCCAACGCCATTGTGCGGAATGCCTTGGGGGAACACGTCGGCCATGGGGATTTCAATGGCGATGGAGAAGACATTGAACCCGGTGAAGACATCGCGGATGGTGCCCTTGCGCGCGCCGGCCAGGCCACCCAGGTCGCTCTTGCCCAGGTTCACCAGATCGAAGATGCCCTTTTCGTCGAGTTGATAAGGATCGTCGAATTGACCCGCGATGACTCGGCCGCCGTTGGAAAGCTTGTGGATGTACCTATCCACGAACGCCTGATTGTAGAGGCCGGCTTCGCGGATGGAGGAGTCGCCCGAGTCGTAGCCCTTGAACGGTCCAAGGCCGTAGACGAGACGGTCGGTTTGCGGCCCATGGTTGTTCGGCAGCACGTCGACGCCGTCGGCCAGAACGACATCGTTGTCGCCGTTCTGGTTCTCAGAGCCGGCCACACGCCAGACGGTCAGCTTTTCGGTGCCCCCGGAGAGCTGCCACAGCAGTTCGTTGGGGCCGCCGACAGCATCCTTGGCAGTGGGCGCCTTGGCGGCCGGCAGGGTGTTCTTGAACTCCACGCGATAGACAATGCGGTCCCGAAGGCTCGTCCCTTTCGCGATGTGGAATTCATATCTATAGCCGTTGCACGCGCGCAGGCCATGGTTGCCCTGGCCCGGTTCGTGCAACGGGTAGAAATTCATGATCATGTACAGCTTGTCGTGCGCGCCGTCGGAGACCCACGCATAGGTATCCGTCTGGTCGGCACAGGGTTCATTGAGCACAGCGAGAGCTTCGCGATGGCTGGACGCATGGAGAGCCGTCGCGAACAATCCGGCCGTGAGCAGCCCTTGGGCGGCCCTCGTTACGTTGCTGAATAGCCTTGTTTGTCGCATATTTTCCTTGTAGAAGTGGCAGCCTTCCCGGCCGCCTAGTTTCACACAACGGTTATACGGCACCACCCGAAGATCGGATTGACTATTTCCTGAGAATGTCCAGAGCACGCCCGGCAGCGGCGAAGAACTCGTCGCGCTCTGCGGCGGTGGCGAACGGAAGTTTTGCCGACTTGTAATATTCGATCTCGGCGGCCCAACGCCTGGCGTAGGCCTCGCGGGCGCCGGCGGCCCGCACCGGCCGATTCTCGTGCAACACGTAGACAGGGTTGGTGTGGGCCTGAATTTCAGGTTCGCCTTCCTCCTTCTTCGCCACGGCGCGGGCGGCGAACCAGGCGCTCTCGCCCTGGGGAATTGGCGCGGCTACGGCGTTCGAGTTCGCGGCGCTCGCGACGATTTCGCCGTTCCGGATAATCTCAATCCGCTCAATGGGCCGGAAGAACTCGGCGCGCGCCCTGACGGTGGCTCCTGCGGTTTCTATCTCGACAATCGGCCCGTTGGACACCGTCACCACGCCATTTCGAATGCCGTTCGCCCAGGACTCGTAGGCGGATGCGCCCGCCCGGCCCTTCACCAGGGTCCGCTCCGGGCCGAGCAAAGGTAGCCACTTGGGCCAGGGAACCGCCCGGCCAAGCGGGACCGGAAAATCGCTGCCCGCAATGCCGGTGACGCGGAAGCCGGCGTTGAGCAGTTCGTACCATTCGGCGGCCCAGAGCTTGCCGAACTGAAAGACTTCAAGAAAATCGAGGTTGCCCAGCGCGAGATCCATCGGCAGGGTGGAGTGGGCCATCGATCCATGAAAGTGAGCGAAACCGGTTAGCGCGCCCGCACCCCTGCCCTTATCGAAGATTTTGGCGGGGTACGGATAGGCGGCGGGAGCGTTCGAATACATGCTGCCCACGCTCAACGGGCGGATGAGTTCGCGCCCGCCCAGGAGGTTGATGTGGCCGTAGAGCTCCGAACGGGACTCCTGACCGGACCGGATCGAATAGCCCTTGGACCGCGCCTCTCCGGCTACTCCAAAAGCGTATTGCGGCGAGGCGTCCACCTGACGCTGGAGCTGAAGAAAATTTCCGACCGAAAGGTCCTCGGCTTCCAGCCATTTCAGGAATACGGCATTATCTTCCCGCGTTCTGGGGAGGTGGATGTGGTCGTCGCCGGAGATCCAGTTTTGCGAGGCGGAAGCCCAGCGGTTGAGCGTCAATTGGACCCCGCGGGATTCTCCGGCTTTCAGCTCGAACTCTTGAACGGCCGGGGTGTAAAAGAGCCCTCGCGTGGCCTCCACACGATACTGTCCGGGAGGAAGGTCGAACTCGGCGGTTCCGTCGAGCAGGAAGAAATGCGATTGGTCGTGCGCGACCACCTCCAGGGTCCTAGGTTGTGCGTTGGCGCGCCACATCGTGTCCCGGTAAAAGAGGTCGATCTTGATGGGCAGGATGGCGTCGACGGGATGGAGGCGGAATGGCCGGTCGTTCTTGAACAGATAAACGCGGGCGGCTTGGCCGGTGGAGAGCGACAGCCGGGCGGAGCCATGCAGGCGCTGGCGCTGGGCCAGGACCAGGAGCAGAGCGCAGGCGAGAAAGAGACAGGCGCGTTTCATTGGAAGGAGGCGATTGAAATATACCACTTCAGGGGAGATCCAGCCGCCGCGCGACAATGGAGGAATGTCTTTTCACGATCCTCATGTGACGTTGAGCAAAATCTATACCCGGACCGGCGATGAGGGCAAGACCGCTCTGGTGGGCGGCCAGCGTGTCTTCAAGAACGACGGCCGGATAGAGGCCTACGGCGATGTGGATGAGTTGAACGCGGCGGTCGGGCTGGCCGTGCTCTCGGTGCCGGAGAAATTCCACCTGATGAAAGCCCAACTCGTGCGGGTGCAGCACGAGCTGTTCAACCTCGGGTCCCAGTTGGCGACTCGCCCCGAGGATCTGCATCCGAAGCAACCGGTGATTCTGGAGGAGGACGTCACGCGGCTGGAGGCGGAGATCGATCAGATGAACGAGCATCTGCCGCCGCTGAAGAGCTTTGTGCTGCCCGGCGGGTGCCGGTTAAACGCCGAACTGCATGTGTGCCGGACGATTTGCCGCCGGGCCGAGCGAAGACTGATCACGTTGGCGCAAAAGGAATCCGTCGCTCCCGTAGCGGTGCGCTATTTGAACCGGTTAAGCGACTACCTGTTCGTAATGAGCAGGCAAGCCAGCCGGTTGCTGCAAGAACCCGAAGTACTGTGGAATCCCAATCACTCCGCGTAAGTTGTTGATTTATCGTGCCGGCTAGTACTGGTTGCGTGCCCGTTTCCTAGTCCTTCCGCTTCCAAAATGGGACTCGGTCCAGGTACGAACGCGCCGGTGCCGAGAACGTTAAAAGTCCGCAAACTGAGGATGTCCCCAACACCTTCTTGGAGCCTTCCCTCGGATGCAACCCACGCTCATCACAATCATCGTCCCTTGCTACAACGAGATCGACGGCCTTCCCCAACTGTATCGCCGGCTTTCGGCCATGCGCGAAAACGGGCATATGCCTGGTTGGGAAGTACTGTTAGTGAATGACGGCTCGAAAGACGGAACGCGGGAAGCGATTAACCGGCTGACGGCGGAGAACGTTTGGATTCGAACGGTCCATCACGATACGAACAAGGGCCTGGGCGCAGCGATGCGAACGGGATTCGGGAACACACAGGCTCCCATCGTGTGCACCATGGACAGTGATTGCACATTCGCTCCGGAGACGCTTCCGGCGATGGTGACGATGCTGCAAGCCGGGGCCGACATCGTAACGGCGTCGCCGTGGCATCCGGAAAGCGCGGAGGGCACCGTGCATCCGGTCCGGAAGATTCTGAGCCAGGGCGCATCCTGGGTCTACCGCCAGATTTTGGGCGATCAGGTGCACAGCTTTACCCCGATGCACCGTGTGTACCGTCGCGAAGTTCTCAAGAAAGTGGCTTTCCACTCGAACAACTTCTCGGCGGTGGCAGAAGTGCTGATCCGGGCGATGTTTATGGGTTTCCGCGTGAAGGAAATGCCTATGCCTGTGGACCGGCGGCAGTTCGGCGTGTCGAAGATCAACGTCGCGCAATCCATACGCGCACACATGTCGCTGATGCGGCTTGCGTCCTGGACGAAATTCACGATGTGGATGGAAGCCAAGCTGGCCGGCGGCCGGCTGGTGATTGAGGAGTAACGAAGCCATGACAAACTTGAAACCGCACGTAGTAGTGCTGGGCGGCGGCATTTCCGGCCTGGTGTCGGCGTTGCGTTTGCTGCAGAGCGGCCATCGCGTGACGCTGCTGGAGGAGTCGGACCAGCTAGGCGGCCTAGGCGGGACCTTCGAACACGAAGGGTTCGTGATGGAGAAGTTCTATCACGTAATGCTCAACACGGATTCGAATTTGCTGCCTTTGCTAAAGGAACTAAACCTGCATCGCGATATCCGGTGGAAAGAGACGAAAATGGGCTTCCTGCACGGAAAGCGGCTCTTCCCGTTCAACACTCCGATGGACCTGCTGAAGTTTGGCGGCCTGAGTATCGCCGGCCGCCTTCGCACCGCGATCGGGGCCGCCTATATTGCGAAGTTTCTCGACAATCCGAAAGGTCTGGATTCGATCAGCGCCATCGAATGGCTGGAAGGCATTTTCGGTGAAGAAGTTTCCGCCCGCTTATGGCGTCCGCTGCTGCGCGCCAAGTTCGGCGACCTGTATGAAAGCGTGCCGGCGTATTGGTTCTGGTCGCGTATGCGGAGGGAAAAGTCCGGCGCAAAGGAAGTGAAGGGCTATGTGAAAGGCGGCTATCGCCGTATTGCCGACCGGCTGGAGACCGAGATCCGCCGCCTGGGCGGCGTCATCCGGAAGCGGACACCCGTCTATGCCGTTCAGGACTCTCCGTGGGATATTCAGGTACAGGTTGCCGGTAAGTGGGAATCCTACGACGCCGCCATTTCTACAGTGCCGATGCCGATTCTAGCCAAGATCGCGCGAGGCCGGGTGGAATCCTCGCTGCCCAGCAAAGCGCTGGTGTATCAAGGCGTCGTGAACGCCGTAGTGCTGCTGAAGAATCGCCTCCAGCCCAACTATTGGAACGCGATCGTAAAAAAGGACTACCCGTTCCAGGGTTTGGTGGAGACGACTCACGTGGTTCCGGTGACGCAGACTGGCGGACGGCACCTGGTTTACCTCCTCAACTACTGCCAGGCGGGCAGCGAGACCTACAACCAAACCGACGGTGATATCCGCTTCCAGGCGTTGAAGTGCATGAAGGACTTCAATCCTCGATTCCAAGCGGATTGGGTGGAAGACATAAAAGTGTTCCGCACCCCGTACGTGGAAGCGGTCTGGCCCCTCGGCTACAAGAACAATAAACCGCGAATCCGGCTGGGAGATACTAGGCTCTATTTGGCGAACACCGCGCAGTGCTACCCGGACGTGAATTCCTGGAACACGATGGTGGGTATCGCCAACGATGCCGCAGGCCGAGTAGAATTCGACATCGCAAACGTCTACAAGAAGGAACCCGCCGCCTCGATGGCGACCTCCGCCTAGGCTAAAACACCAAGCGAAGAGCCAGTTGGAGGATCCTGGGTTCTCCGGCGCCGGTAATCCGCATGAAGTTGCCGTTGTTCTGTGCCGTCGTGGGGTTTCCAAGATTCACCCGGTTCAGCGCGTTGAACGCCTCGAAACGGAAGGTGGTGGCGATGCGCTCATTGACGCGGAACTCCTTGCCCAGGCCGAAGTCCACGTTGGCGAGTCCGGGTCCGGTGAACACGTTCCGCCCGTGGTTGCCAAACGTGCCGATCGTATTCGGAGCGAAGGCGGCACGGCGCAGCCACTCATTGACGAGGTCTTTACGGGGGCGATCCGTCGACAGCCGGGCGTCGCCGATCAGGTCGGCGCGCTGGCCGCCCGTGCCGGTACGGGCGTTGTCTACTCCGCTGCCGATCGTGATCGGCTGGCCTGCGTACAGCGTCATGATCGAGTTCAGATTCCAGCCGCCCAGCGCAAGCTGTGCCGCGCGATTCTCAAACTTGACCGGCAGGTTCCATACGCTCGAAAAGGTAAAGGCGTGGGCGCGGTGGAAGTCGGAAAGGCCTTTGTCGAACGCCTGGCTATTCGGGTTCGTGCGGACCTGGCCGGTGCCTTTATTGGCCGACGTGTCGTCGATCGACTTCGAAAACTGGTAGTTAGCGAGGACCGTGAGCCCCTTGCGGAAGCGCCGCTCGGCCGTGAGCTGGAGGGAGTGATAGGTGGAGTTGCCCACCGGTTCGACCAGCGTGGTCTGGCCCATGCCGGGTGCGAAGGGGCGGCGTTGGTTTGTCGTTCCGGTCGTGGCGCCGGGTGCGAACACTGCGGCGTTGATCTCGCGCAGCGTCATCAGCCTGGTGCCCTTCGACGCGGCGTAGGCGGCGCGGCCAATGAAGCCTCCGAGCATCTCGCGCTCCAGCGTCAGGTTCCAGGACTGAATGTACGGATTGTGGAAGTCGTGCGAGTTCAGGAAGTGAGTGGAAAACTGCGGAAATATGGCATCGCGCGGTGGATTGCGTGGGGCCGGGAACGGATTTGACGTACCCTGCCAGGGGTCGGCGAACGAGTTCGATGCGTTGCCGAAAACGGTCACGACCGTGCCGAACGGAGCCTGATTCGCCTGACTATTCGTCGCGATGGAGTTAAACGAGTCGAAGAAGACGCCGTAGGCGCCGCGCAGCGCGGTGCGGCCGTCGCCGAAAACGTCCCAGGCGAAGCCCAGGCGCGGGCCGATGTTCTTCCAGTAGACGGGCACGGTGCCCTTCGGGATTCCGTCGTCGCCTGCGTACCGGACGCCGAGAGGCGCATTCGGATACCGGGTGGAGCGTGTGCCGGGGTGCCATGTGGCAATGCGGTCGACCTCATCCGTAAATGGGAAAAACGGTTCCCAGCGCACGCCGGCATCGAACGTGAAGTTCTTGCGAAGCTTCATCGAATCCTGGAAGAACAGACCGGTCCGGTGGAAGCGGGTATTTTTGTACTCGCCGATGCCCTGGGTCAGGCTGTTGAACTTGCCGATCAGGAAATCGCCGAGAGATTCCGTTGTAAACGCGGCCACGCCGTTGAAGTCCCACGCGCCGTTGGCGCGGAAGTTGTTGATGATGTCGTTTTGTCCGCGGCCGTACTCGCCCCCCAGCGTGATGGAGTGCTTGCCTTTGGTCCAGCGGACCGTATCGAGGAATTGCAGCTCGCGCCTTGGGAAGCCGTTAGTGTCGCCCGTGTTGATCCGGAAATAGCCGGCGACGTTGATATCCCACTTAATCAGCGGATCGTTGTAATAACGGATGCCCAGGCTGGCCAGGCTCCGGCCGGGCTGAATGGGCTGGAAGAAGCCGTTAGTGCGGTTTATTGAGAACAGGAACTGGTTGACGACCGTAGGGCTCACGGTGTGGGTGTCGGTGATGGCGATCGATTCGTTGAACCAGCTGCCTCCGCTGGTCTGCTCCAGGATGTTCGAGGGGTTCAGGAACGCGGGTGATTCGGCCCAGGATTTGTAGTAACGGCCGGAGAGGCGGTTGGATTGGGAGATCTGCTGATCGCCGCGGACCATGATCTGGTGGTCGTTGTTCGGTGTGGGGACTATTGTATTGACGCGGCCGGACGTACCGCCGTCGGGAATCGTGGTATCGATGATGGTGCGAGAGATGGAGCTGACCCGCGATGCGGGTATCAGATTGCCGGGGAACGGCGCGTTCGCGACCGGGTCGCGCAGCGCGCGATTGAGCGCGGAGAAGTCGCCGCGGCGTTGTGCGGTAGTCGGGACGATACGCTGCACCTCGCCCGGCACTACGCGAAGCATCGAGCCCTGATAGGAGAAGAAGAAAAAGCTCTTGTCCTTGCCGTTGTAGATCTTTGGCAGAAGAACCGGACCGCCAATCGTGGCGCCAAACTGATTTCGCTTCAGGCCGTCCTGGCGGCGCTTGCCGGTGGCGGGGTTGGTGGGTGAGAAGAAGTTGGTAGCGTTGAACGCCTGATTGCGCACGAACTCGAAGGCGCTTCCATGAAATTCGTTGGTGCCTGATTTTGTCACGGCGTTGACCAATCCGCCGGATTGGCGGCCGAACTCGGCGGAGAAATTGTTGGTCTGAACGCTGAACTCCTGCAGCGCATCCGGATTGGGGAAGGGATTCGGCGCGTTGGAATACAGGTCGTTGTTCTGCGCGCCGTCCAGTACATAGTTCGTGGCGTTGGCGCGGCCGCCGTTCACAGAGACCGGCACCGTGCCTGGGTACGTGGTGCCGCTGGTGACGTCCGCGCGGGGATCGGCGACGACACCGGCCACCAGGCGCAGCAATTGCGTGACGTTGCGGCCATTGAGCGGAAGTTCCTCAATGCGTTTCTGATCGACGACCGTGCGGAGCGCCGCCGATGTGGTGTCGACGTTCACGACGGCGGCGGAGACTGTAACCGATTCGGTGGTGGAGGCGACGCCGAGAGACGCGTCCACGCGGGCGATTTCGTTCACTTGCAGGCGAAGCTCTCTCGCCTCCCAGGGTTGGAATCCACGGGCCTCGATCCGCACGGTATAGACGCCAACCGGCAGCGTTCGAATGCTGTAGGCTCCGTCGGAACCGGACACGGCGGAGAATGCGGCCTGGGTACCAGTGTTGGTTGCTTTGATGGCCGCCGAGGGGATCACCGCGCCGCTGGCGTCCTTGACGATGCCAGTGATTGTGGCCGTAATGTTCTGTCCGTGGCTAACCGTCACAGCGAGAATAAAGAGAAAGACGAGGAAGCGCATTTGGAGGTTAGTATATAACCTGTTCGTGCGCTTCATCGCCCGGTTCCCGGGCTACCCGCCGGCCCGCTCCGTCCGCCATCCCCGCCACAACTCATCCATGAAGTGCCGGAACGGAATGATCTCGATGCCGTCATCGGTTTTCCGGGGCGCCGGTTCCAGGCTGACGACGATGCGCCGCTTCAGTGGAAGTTCCTCGCTGAACTTGCGCATGTTCTTGAGCGCGCGCTCCGGCACCAGCTCGGAAGCCTTCACCTCGATGGCCGTGTGATCACCGATGACGAAGTCGACTTCGTAGCCGGAGTGGGTTCGCCAAAAGGTCAACGGCTCATCGGACTGGTTGTAGCTGAGCCACGCTCGAAGCTCCTGCCACACCAGGTGTTCGAAGCACTCGCCGAACTCGGGTGAGCCCGCGTTGATCTCCGTCCGCTTGCGCAGGTGGTTGGCGACACCAACGTCGAAGATGTAGAACTTTGCCGTCGCGACCGGCTTGCGCTTCCGCCCTTGCTGAAACGGTTGAAGCGTTGCCCCGAGAAGCGTGTCTTCCAGAAGCTGGAAATGCTCGCGGACCGTACGCGGCGGAACGCCCGAATCGGAACCGGCTTCGGTGAAATTGACAAGCTGGGCGTTGGACGCGGCCGCAACGTCGAGGAAGCGCGAGAAGGTTTGCAGGTTCTTGACGAAGCCTTCCGCGCGAATCTCGTCGGTCAAGTAGGAAGAGATGTACGCACGCAGCATCTTCTCCGGCTGCTTGGAAAGCAGAACACTCGGCAGCGAACCCCAGCGGCAGCGTTCTACGATTCGCGGTTCGCCAAGTTCCGTCGTGATGAGCGGGTGCATTTCGAGCTTGGTTGCCCGGCCGCCCAACAGGTTGACGCCCCGGGTGCGAAGCGAACGAGCGGAGGAGCCAGTCAAGATGAAACGGAGGCCCGGATTCCGTTCGATCATGGCGTGGACCTCGAAAAGGAGCTCCGGTAGACGCTGAATCTCATCAATGACAATGACAGTCTCCGAACCGGTCAAACGTTGGCGGATGAGTTCCGGCCGTTCTCTTAGCTCGCGAAAAACATTTGTTTCCAATAGGTTGTAGAAAATGGCGTTTGGGAACTCTTGTCGAATATGGGTCGTCTTGCCCGTCTGGCGGGGCCCGAAAAGGAACGCGGAATGGAGTTCCAGGGGAATGGACAACCGAAGAGCCCGCTGCAGCATGGCACTTTGCATATTGCCAGATTTCGCAGAATTCCGCAATGCTATTGCCGAATTTCGCGAAATTCGGCATCGTGACTACTTTTGTCAAAAATCGGCACTCGCATCGCCAGCGTCTGCTAAAAATTCACCGGCCGATGCCGAATTTAGCTAAATTCCGCAATTCAACTGCCGAATGTCGCGAAATTCGGCAGCGCATCTTCCGCTACTGTCCAAGTTCGACACTCGGGTAGCCAGCTCCGGCCGAAACGACAGGTCCATCGCCGAAACTCTACCAGTTGTCGATATGGGAAGGATTGGCCGGCGGCCGCCCCTCGCACCAGTACCCGTCGAAGTTGGTCAGACCGGCCAGTTCGGTCAAGACCTCCTCATCGATAAGTTGGTGGCCGGAATACGCGGCCGGTTCCTGGGCGAAGATCGCCATAGCGGCGTCGCACACAATCCCGGGCGTCCGCCAATGGGACCGGTCGAGCATGTTCCAGTTGATCGAGGCTTGGCTTTCAATGATGGTTCGGGGCCAGAGAACATTGGCCGCGACATTGTCCTGGCGGACCTCCTCGGCCAACCCGCGGTAGAGGTGCGCGATGCCGAGCTTGGATGCCATATAGGCGGCCTTGCCCGGCATTGCCTTAGCCGAGATCCTGGGTGTAAATCCGAGCAGGTGGCCCCAGCGTTGCCGCCGCATAAGCGGAAGCGCATAGTAGGCGGTGAGATAGGCCGCGCGGACATTGACCGCCATCATCAGATCGAAGCGCTTGGGCGGGGTGTCCACCACGTTTTGCCACCAGAGCGCACCGGCGTTATGGATGGCAATGTCGATGCGGCCGAATGTATCGGCGGTCTGATTGACGGCCGATTCCACGCTGGCTTCGTGGCGCACGTCGCAAACGATAGGGAGGGCGCGGCGTCCCTCGGCGCGAATGGCTTCCGCTGTTTCGTGGATGGAGCCGGGGAGCTTTTCCGTGGATGAAACGGACTTGGCGGCAATCGCTACGTCGGCGCCTTCGCGTGCCAAGCGAATGGCAAGCGCTTTGCCGATACCGCGGCTGCCGCCGGTGATAAAGGCCACGCGGCCCTTGAGGTTGGGATGGAGGACAGACATGTCCTCCAGGATGAACTACTCTTTCACGACTGTGAAGGGGATCCGCGCACGGAAGGGCCTGCCCCTGTCGCTATGAGTCAGCCAAGCCTCCAGTGTGTAGTTGCCCGGTTTCAGCTCGATCTCGTCGGTGCTCGTCCAATTCTTCTCGCCTTTCACTTCGAGTTCGGCGATCTCGGCGGTGAAAAGGCGGGTGGCGGACCAGTTGTAGGCATCGTCTCCCGCTTCGTTCTGGATGGTGTAGTTGAAGCGTTGACCACTGAAGAAAGTCAGTTTCAACGGATCCCGCGTCCAGTTTTCGAGAGCGAGGCGGAGGTTGATACGGGCTCTGGTAGGATACTGCCGTCTATCGAGCGAGATCCGGAAGCCGTATTCGCCGGAGGCGATCACGGAAGCGTTGCCGATGCGGGCGTAGGTCAACGTGTAGCGCCGAGGCCCGGTGAGAGTATTGAACGTTCGTTCGGCCAGGCCGACGGATGGCAGGTAGAGATCGCTTGTAACGCCGGCGTCGGCGCAGCTTGTAGCGGCGTAGGAGACGCGGAACCCACCCACCCAGACCCTGTCCAGAACATCGGCGAAAGCGTCGCGCGACTCGACGCGGGCGCGGCCCGTGCAGCGGTCGAAGGAGGTTGGATAGGACGTCCCTTCCGCCGCGTTGAAATCGGCCCAAATCGACTCGGTGCCGTCGGCGTTGCGCTGGACGAGCTGGTTTTGCTTGTTCAAACGAATGGACGCCCTCTCGCCAAACAGGCCTCGGTAGAGGAAGTACTCGGTTTCGTCGAACCGCTCGACCCCAGTGATCTCGGCGACGCGAACGTCCCGAACGGGTCCTTCGTCCACGCGATAGATCCACTGGTTTCCCGGTTGAAGCGGGAAGAACTGCGCAACGAGCAGAAAAAATGAATTGAACATCATCTCCTACATACGCGGCAAGGCCCGGCCAGGTTGTCCACCGCGCCCGGGATTTTACAGCGCTTACGAGAAACGGTAGGTGCCGGGCTGCGGAATCGGCGGCACGTCCAGCCGGAGATCGTAGCCGAACTTCTTCGGCTGGAGGTCGAGCGTCGAGTTCATGGCCTGCTCCCAGGTAATCTCCTGGCCGGAATAGGCGGACTCGCGGGCCATAATGCAGGTCAGGGTGGATTCGGCCACCGCCATGGCGTGGTTGACATAGGGGCCGTCGCCGCGGATGGAGTTGACCAGCGCCGTGTGCTCGGCGACGTAGGGGTTGATGTGGGAACCCGGGTTGGCCAGGTCCAGGCAATTCGAGCGGCCTTTCGACCCCGAAAGCATCTCCCCCACCTTGCGATAGATGTGGGCCCCGGCCGGAAACTGACGGCAATAGGACGACACCCGCACGCCATTCGCATATTCGAAGTCGGCCGATACGTGATCGTAGATATTACCGTAGATCTCGTCGCCAGGACGCCAGCAGCGGCCGCCCGTAGCGACCACCTTAACCGGGTGCCCGCCAAGGAACCAGTTCATCACATCGATATTGTGCAAATGCTGTTCGACTACCTGATCGCCGCAAATCCAGACGTAACTGTACCAGGAGCGATGTTGCCACGTCATGTCGGCCCACTTCGAATCGCGGACTTTCTGTTGAATGACCGGGTTGCCGACCCAATACGCGTAGCCCGAAGAAATATCGCCAATAGCGCCAGACCGGATGCGGTCCAGCGTCTCGACATAGCGGCGGTCGAAGCGGCGCTGCGCGCCGGACACCACGGTGAGCTTCAGCTCCTCCGACTTTTTCGCGGCAGCCATGAAGCGGCGGACTCCGGCGGGGTCGGTGCCGAAGGGCTTCTCACAGAAGACGTGCTTCTTGGCGTTGATGGCGGCTTCAAAGTGCTCGGGGCGGTACCCGGGCGGAGTGGCCAGGAATACGACATCGATGTCGGTCTTGAGAAGCTTTTGGAACGCGTCGAAGCCAACAAATCGTTTATCGGGGTCGATCTTGACCCGGTCCCGCACGGCGGCGTTGCGCGGTTCCTCTCTGAGCCAGCGAAGGTTCGATTCCAGCTTGTCCTCAAAAATGTCGGCGGCCGCCACCACTTCCGTGTTTTCCGAGCCCGTGAGATGGTCGACGATAGCCTGCCGGCCTCGTCCGCCGAAGCCAACCAAACCGGCGCGGAGCTTGGTTTTAACCTGTCCGCGAGCCACTTCGGGCCGTACGATCTGGAATGCGGCGGCTGCGGCGCCGCTGCGATGCAAGAGAGATCTGCGCGATATGCTAGTCGAAGCCGATTGAGATTCCATAGTCGGACAACATTGTATCGGAAGGATGAGATGACCGGTTTATCAGGGGCGATGGCGGCCGTGGTGGCGCCACGGCGGGACAACGGGCATACCATCGATATCGGAGCGGCGCTGGATATCGTGGACTTCGTCAACGAGCGCGGCGTGAAAGGCGTGGCGGCGCTCGGTGCGACCGGGGAATTCGTTCACTACGATGTGGAAGAACGGATGCGGCTCGCGCAGATGGCGGTACGGCGAAGCCGGACGCCGGTGATCGTGAACGTCTCGCACTCGACATTGGAGGCGGCCGTGGCGCTGGCGCGCGCGGCGACTGAGGCCGGCGCCGCCGTACTGTTGCTCATGCCGCCGCACTTCTTCCGGCACAGCCAGGCCGGAATCGCCGCCTACTACTCGGAGTTCGCCAGGCAGACGGCCGGTATGGCGCCCACACTCCTCTACAATCTGCCGTTTTTCACAAATGGGCTCGAGCCAGCCACGGCAGTCGCGATCCTCGAAACGGGCCGGTTCGCGGGAATCAAGGACTCGAGCGGCAATATCGAGATGTTCGCGGCGCTCCGGGCGCTGCGGGACCGGATGGATTTTCGACTGCTGATCGGCAACGACAATCTGCTGGAAAGCCGTCGATCCCAGGCCGACGGCGTAATTAGCGGCTGCGCCTGCGGCGTCCCGGAACTGATTGTCGCGATCGACCAGGCGGTCACCGGCGGCGACGCTGAAGCGTTGCGCCGCCGAGGGGCGCTGCTGCGGCTGTTCATCGAAAAGATCGATGCGTTCCCGACACCGTTCGGAATTCAGTTGACGTTGAGTTGCCGGGGGTTCGCGAAAGCTGCGCCGCCTTTGCCGCTCGGCGAAATGCTCCAGTCCAAGGCGAACGAGTTCCGGGAGTGGTTTCCAGGTTTCCTGAACGCCATGCTGGATGAGTGTCGCGGCGCTATCTGATCATCGCGAGCAGGCCGTCGAAGTTCGCGCCTGCGGCATCCACCAGCTTGAGCGCGTTCTGTAAGCCCTGCTGGGCGACAGTCGCGCCGGTGAGGCCGAAACCCATGAGCTTCAAAACGGGCACGGTGATCTGCGTCCCGTATTGCCAAAGGTTTGCCTTATGCTCAAGATCGTAGCCCGTGACTGCCGTAAGGTAGGCGTCCGATCCGTGGTCGGAAACAAGTCCGCCTATGTTGCCCCGGTGGCCAGGCAGCATGGAGCCGGCTTGATCTTCGAAAGGAGTTCCTCCAACGAATTGATGATCACGACTTCAAACTCTCCGGTGGCGGCATTCGCAAGTATTCCGCCGCGCCGCCGGAACCGTCGCGTAATGGTCCACTCCTCTCTGAGATCGTTGGGGTCTGCAGCTTCACTCACCGCAAGGTAGGCGGCTCGTCTAAGCGCCATCCTGCCACTAAAAAGCTCCTGACACTTATGGGACACCAGGACGGTAGGCTCCTCCTCCCGAACCCTTCGGGATTTATCGCTTTGGAAGCGGATGGCCGTTCAAGCCCTGGAAACGGATTTTGCGTATGCGCCTTGCCCATTCTCAGGTTTACGGTGAGGGCATGGCGGTTGAAACCACAAAAAAGAGACTTCCCATCTCTCCGTACAGGAGCGCAAACAGCTTGCTGACTGGCTCGAAGAATTGGAGGCGCAGGCCCGGGACGACCAGATCAAGCGTGACTTCGCGCCCGGAGGCCTTGGGGAGCGGCTGATAGCCAAGGTGGAGGCCGCAATTGCGGCGGGCAAGTTCATTTCACTCGAAGAAGGGCTTCGAGCTAGACGCGAGCAACGCGCCAAACAGTGAAGTTTGAACTCACCCCTCCCATGGGTTGAAAACTTCGACGTCCAATCCCGCGAAATCTTTCACGTTGCGGGTAACGATGATCAGCTCGTGTTCAAGCGCCGTTGCCAAAATCAACCCATCGGCCATCGTTAACGCACGTCCGTTCAACTTACACTCTCCTGCCAGAACGCCCCAACGATCTGCGATCGCTTTGGTCACCGGCAACAGCCGCGATTGAAACCACTCTCGCAAGTCGTTTTCCAGCCACTGCTCCAGATCCGGACGGCGCTAGGCCGCCGTCTTACTTCGAATGCCCTTGCGAAGTTCCCCCCAAGTGATCACGCTAGCAAAAAGCGTGAGCGGGTCGGCGTTTTCCAGCCACTCTTTGACTTTGGGGTCGGGCGGTTGCGGACGGCCAAATTCAGAGAGGACGTTGGTATCGGTCAGATACCCCTTCATAGATCGACGTGGCGCCCGTAATCTTTATTCCCTCTCCAGGTCGAGGTCAGAACCCGCAAACGGCGATTCAAGAAGGAAGGCGGCCAAGTTCTTCAAAGGCCTTCGGGGAGGCTCTTCCACTACTTGGTGCTTTTCACGCCACGCATAAACGCCTTCCACGATCAACTCATCCACCGTGTGAAAGTGCCCGCGCTGGATTTCCTCCTGCACGAGCCGCTCGGTTTCAGGCTTTAGTTCAACCGTCACACTTCCAACTTAGCCCCATCCGCCCCGCGGCGCAAGCTCCGGTTTTGCGACGGCTTTGCGACAGGGACATCTGCGCCGGGTTCGCCTTCGAGATCCGCCGCGGACGGCGTCTCGGTCGGCCCAGGCCGCCCGCCGGAGGTCATAATCTAGAAATGCCCCACGACTCGGCTGGTTTTCGGCGCGCGGCCGAGGAAGCAGCGGCTTGGATTGAAGCGTACCTGCGCGACCCCGGCCGGTATCGTATCTACCCGGACACGCGGCCCGGCGATCTAATCGACCGCCTGCCTGCCGAAGGCCCTTTGGAAGGCGAAGCGCTCGAGAAGATCTTCGCCGATTTCGAGGCGGATGTGCTGCCCGCCGTCACGCACTGGAATCACCCCCGGTTCTTCAACTACTTCGCTTGCACAGGCTCGGTTCCCGGTGTCATTTCCGAGATGTTGTCGGCCGCGCTGAACACAAACGGGCTGAACTGGGTGGCCTCGCCCGCCGTCGCGGAATTGGAGCAGGTGGCGTTGGGCTGGCTACGGCAGTGGATGGGGTTGTCCGGCGATTACTTCGGGCAGATCTTCGATACGGCCTCCACCTCTACGCTGCACGCCGTAATGGCAGCGCGCGAATGGGTGGATCCGGACGCGCGCCTGAACGGCGTGTCAAAACCGATGACGGTCTACTGCTCGGATCAGGCGCATTCGTCCGTGGATAAAGCCGTGGTCGCGGCTGGCCTTGGGCTGCGGCATCTTCGAAGAATCGAAAGCGACGCCGCGTTCCGGATGAGGCCGGAGGCGCTGCGCGAGGCCATGGAGCGCGACGCCGCGGAGGGCCGCACGCCATGCTGCGTCGTGGCCACCGTGGGTACAACATCCACCACCGCCGTGGACCCGCTCGACGAAATCACCGCCACCGCCGGGCGCTTCGGCGCGTGGGTTCACATCGACGCCGCGTACGCCGGGGCGGCCGCTCTGCTGCCCGAGTACGCGTGGGCCTTCGCCGGGCAGGAGCGCGCGCATAGCTTCGTCGTCAATCCACACAAGTGGCTGTTCACTCCCATCGACTGTTCGGCATTCTACACGCGCCATCCCGAAGTCCTGCGGCGCGCGTTCACCATCACGCCCGAATATCTCCGCACTACCGGCGATCCCCGCGAGGTGAATCTGATGGACTACGGCGTCGCACTCGGCCGGCGGTTTCGAGGATTGAAACTCTGGTACGTGCTGCGCTACTTTGGGCTGCTTCGCTTTCAGGAACTCTTGCGGTCCCACATCGCAATGGCCCGAGAGTTTGCGTCGCTTGTCGAGGCCGATCCCCGGTTTGAACTGGCCGCTCCGGTTCCATTTTCCACGGTCTGTTTCCGGCTGCACCATGAGGCTCAAACCCGCGCGTTAGTGGCGGCCGTGAACGCGGCGGGCCGTAACTTCATATCGCAGACCGTGCTGAAGGGCCGCTACGCGGCGCGCGTGGCGATCGGCAACCTGGCCACGGAGTCCGGCGACGTGCGAGCGCTGTGGCGCGACATTCAGGCCGCAGTAAAGTAAAAGACGTGAAGATCGCCTACTGGTTGCTGACCTTGCCGGTGTTCGCCGAGGCCCTGCTGATCCGGAACGCCCGCGTCATCGATGGAACCGGTGCGCCGCCGCGCGCGGCGGATATCCTCATCGACGGCGATGGGATTCAACGCGTGGGCGCGGGGTTGGCGGCTCCAGCCGGTGCCCGAGTGATCGACGCGCGGGGCAAAACGGCGCTGCCCGGATTGCACGACCTGCACACCCATGTCCCGTACTCCACCGTGGGCGGCAACACGCAGGATTGGGGCAAGAATCTGAAAGCTTATTTGCGGTCCGGTGTCACGTCGCTCGCCGATTTCGGTACATACCCGGAAACCTACCAGCCGGTTCGCGAGCTGTTGGCCGGCGGCGCCTGGCAAGGGCCCCGCGTGCACTTCGCGGCGCGTTTTACAACGCCGGGCGGCCACGGAGCCGAAGGCGGACGCGGCGACTTTTTCACGCAGAAAGTGCTGACGCCCCGGGATGCGCACGCGGCCATGGCCCGCGTGCTGCCGTACAAGCCGGATGTTATCAAGGTCTTTACCGATGGTTGGCGCTACGCGACCGCCGCCGACATGACCAGCATGGAGCAAGACACGTTGCAGGCCATCGTCGAGGACGCGCACAATGCCGGCATCCCGGTTATGACACATACCGTCACGCTGGCCAAGGCGAAGATCGCCGCGGCAGCGGGAGTAGACGCCATCATGCACGGAATTCAGGACGTGCCGGTCGATCCCGAATTGATCGCGCTGATGAAAAAGAACAACGTCGCCTATGGGCCCACCGCCGCCGTCTACGAGCCGCGCTCTGGCTATCTGAACGAGCCGCTGATGGCTCAAGTGCTGGAGCCTGCCGCCATGGCCGCCCTGAAGAACCGGCCCATGCTCGCCAAACCGAGCGCCCAGCGCATTCGTAAATACGAAGTCCTCAAACAAAACGTCGCCGCGCTGCACAAGGCCGGCATCACGCTGCTGGCTGGTACCGACGCGGGAATCACTGGCACGCATCACGGCTGGGCGTCGCTGCGCGAAGTCAAGCTGTTGGCGGGTGCGGGACTGGGAAACCTGGAGGCAATCCGCGCGGCTACATCGAACGCCGCGCGTGTGTTGCGAACCAATGGCGGCTTGATCGCGGAAGGCAAGCGGGCCGATCTGATTCTGATCGACGGCAATCCGGCAGAGAAGATCGATGACATCGATCGCATCGAAACCGTGGTTCAATCGGGCCGCCTGGTGGATCTGGCGGCGCTCACCGCTGCCATCCACGCCGAGGGACCTTCGCCGATCGAGCCGGTGAAGGCGGCGCCACTGCTCGACGATTTTGAGCGCTCCGACGGGCGTTCGGCCATCGATACACGCTGGGTGAATTCTACCGATCCCGGCCATGATCACACCGAAATGATCTACTCCCGCGTCGCCCGTGCCACCGGCGATCACGCGCTGTCGATCCACGCCCGCATGGCTGAAAACGCCCGGCCCTTCGGACGCATGAACCTTCCGTTGCGCCGCGGAGCGGTGGCGCCGGCCGACGCGGGTGAATTCGCCGGCGTCGAGTTTGAGGCGCGGGGCGATGGCGCCTATGGCCTTCGCATCTCGGCCCGCCATGCGGCCACACCGCACACGGCGGCTTTCACTGCCGCACCTGCGTGGTCCACCGTGCGAATTCCGTTCGCGAAGATGAGTGGAGAGTGGCGCGGGGACAATTTGACCATGCTGAGTTTCGAACTCGCCCGCGGCGCCGGCGAGCGGGCCTGGCTGGAACTGGACAACATCCGCTTCTACAAGTCGTCGCCGCTGTTCGAGGAGGAGTACCCGGCCTCGCGAGTCCATCGCGAGAAAAGCTACGCCGAGTTCAAGGCCTATGCGGCCGCTCTTGACCCGAAGAAGGAACTGCTTCGCAAATCGTTTCAGCGTTCGATCGGCTTTCCGGCTCCCGGCCTGAACGCCGCACCCAGCGAACGCATAGAAAAGATCGGTGAGGACGCCGCCGCGGTTTATCACCGGCACTGGGTGCGGTTGGCGGACTCCATGGAAGTGTACGGACTCTACATCGTCCCGAAGAACGCGAAGCTGCCGGCGCCGCTCGTCATCGCCAAGCACGGCGGCGGAGGCTATCCGGAGCTGGCCTTATTTAAAGGCGGTTCGAACTATCACGACATGATCCGCGGCGCGGCCCGCGAAGGCTACGTGGTCTGGGCGCCGATCACCCTGATGCATCCGTTCCGGGATCGCGACAGCGGTACGCCGATTCCGGCCGAGGTGCGTAAGGAACTGGATGCGGAGCTGCGTGAGAAGGGAGTCAGCCTGATGGGCCTGGAAGTCACGCGCATCTCCCGGGGGCTGGATGTGATCCTCCGCAGGCCGGAAGTGGACCCGGCCCGCGTGGGCATGATAGGCCTCTCTTACGGCGGCTTCTTCACGCTCTACACGATGGCGGTGGATGAGCGCATCAAGGTGGGCGTGGCGAGCTGCTCCATCCGGGATCGCGAGACAACGAAGGCGCCTGTGCCGGAAGGGCGGCCCGTGGACGCGCCGGGCGCCGATCTCGCCGCGCTGATCGCGCCTCGCGCGTTGCAATTGCAGAACGGCGTCAAAGACAAGGGTTTCCCCATTGAGGATGTGCGGCGTGCCGCGGCCGAAGCGAAAACGCACTATGCGTCCGATGGGAAGTTTGAATTTCAGGAGTTCGACGGCGGCCATGAATGGCGGGGAGACATTGCATGGGCGTTCCTGCGCAAGCACCTTTAGAACCCGCCAGCCAACGTGAGATTCGCGCCTGGTATGTCTACGACTGGGCGAACTCGGCCTTCGCGTCGACCGTACTAACGCTGTTCCTGGGACCGTACCTTACGGCCGTGGCCAAGTCCGCCGCCGGCGCCGATGGCTACATCTATCCACTGGGCGTGAAGGTGGACCCGCGATCGTTTTGGGGCTACATGGTCTCGCTATCGGTGCTCCTGCAGGTGTTCGTTCTGCCCTGGGCTGGGACCATCGCCGACAGGCTGCGTCGCAAGCGCGAGTTGCTGGGCGCATTGGCCTGGACCGGCGCCACAGCGACCGTTTGCCTGTTCTTCGTGAAGGATGGCCGGTACCTTTTGGGAGGCGGGCTCTTCCTGGTGGCGAACCTGACGTTCGGCGCTGCCATGGCCGTCTACAATTCCTTCCTCCCCGAGATCGCCCGGCCTGAGGAGCGCGACGCCATCTCGTCGCGTGGATGGGGCATCGGCTATCTGGGTGGCGGCCTGCTGCTGCTATTGAATCTGGTTTTTCTGTCGAACGCGGCGTCGCTGGGACTGACCGAAGGCTACGCCGTGCGCATCTGCCTGGCCAGCGCCGGCTTGTGGTGGGGGCTGTTCACAATCATTCCCGTGACACGGCTGCGCAATCGTGGCATCCCGATGCCGCACGTCTCGTTCTGGAAGACGGTGGGTGAGTTGCGCGGATCCCCGCAAGCGCTGCTCTTTCTGTGCGCATACCTGATCTATAACGACGCGATTCAGACCGTCATCGCCATCGCCGGCCAGTTCGGCAGCGACGAACTGCGGATGCCGATGAGCCAATTGACGCTGGCGATCCTGATGGTCCAATTCGTGGCGTTTGGCGGCGCGTTCCTGTTTCAATTTCTAGCGGCGCGGTTCACCGCCAAGCGGGCCGTGCTCGGCGCGTTGGTGGTTTGGACCGGCGTAATCGCCTACATCTACTTGGCCGTCTCCACAGCATCCGAGTTCTTCGTCATGGCCGCGCTGGTGGGTGTGGTCATGGGCGGCAGCCAGGCGCTCAGCCGGGCTATTTTCTCGCAAATGATCCCTGTGGGCAAGGAGGCGGAGTACTTCTCAATCTATGAAATCAGCGACAAGGGGACCAGTTGGTTCGGCCCCCTCGTCTTCGGGCTCGCGCTCCAGCACACCGGCAGCTACCGCACCGCCGCGTTGACGCTGCTGATATTCTTCACCGCAGGATTTCTGCTGCTCGCGCGAGTGGACGTCAGGCGATCCTGACCACGAGCCGTCCGCGAACCTGCCCCGCCAACACCTTCGGGGCGAACTCCATCACCTGGTCCAGCGTGATCTCTTGCACCATATCGGCGAGCAGGGATCGGTCAAACGTCTCGCCGATCGCGGCCCACAGACGGCGCCGTTCCTCTGGCGCAACCTCGACGGAGTTGATGCCCAGCAGGCTCACGCCGCGAAGAATGAACGGATAGACGGTTGTGTTGAGGTGGGCGCCTCCGGCCAGTCCGCAGGCGGCTACCGCCGTGTTGATGCCGAGCCCTCGGATCAGGCCCGCCAGCGTCTCGCCGCCCACTGTGTCCACGGCGCCGCCCCAGCGTTCGGAGTCCATGGGCCGTGTGGGCGGCGCGGACAGGACGGCGCGGTCGAGAATCTCGGCGGCGCCCAATCTCGTCAAGTAGCCGGCCTCTTGCGGCCGGCCCGTGGACGCGACCACGCGGTATCCCTTGGCCTTGAGCAGCGCAACCGCAAAGCTGCCTACCCCGCCCGCCGCACCGGTGACAACCACGTCCCGGCCGCCGGGCCGCAGGCCATGGCGTTCCAGCGCGTCGATGCACTGCATGGCGGTGAAACCCGCCGTGCCGATGGCGGCGGCGTCCCGCGCGGAGAGGCCCGCCGGGATGTCGACGATCCAGTCGTTCTTGAGTCGCGCCTCGGTCGCATAGCCGCCCCAGTAGTGCTCGCTCAGGCCGCAGCCATTGACGACGATGCCTTCCCCGGCCAGGTCGACGCCCGGGACCATTGGAAACCGCCGCATCACGCCCGGCTGCCCGGTTATGGCCAGAGCGTCCTTGTAGTTCACGGCAGACCATTCGACGCGCACCTGGCGATCGAAGGCCTCCAGAGGGTTCTGGGCGGGATCAAGCTCGCCCAGACTTCGTTCCGTTTTTGTTGCCAGCCAGCCGCGCATTACTTTTTGCGCTTCTTGTTCTTGCCTTTCCCTTTCTGGCTGGCGGTGAAGTAGTCGACTTCACCCATGTACACGAATTCCACTTTGTCGGTAAGCTTGCCGTTAACTTCGGAAGCTTTGCGGGCGGCCACCCAATCCGGATCGGCGGCGAACGCTTTCCAGGAGGCTTCCCGCGCCTCGCGGCTCGGGTAGGCGAGGACATAGATCAGGTCGGTCGCCGAGCCCTTTTCTTTGTCGGTGGGTCCCCAGAAGCCGACGATCTCCATGCCGTGTTTCACAAACAGCGCGTTGGTGTGATTGCGAAACCGGTTGTGCAGATCTTCGAGTTTGCCTGGCGCGGCGTGATAGATGCGAAGTTCATAGAACTTGCCGGTTTTCTTAAGCGAGGGCGACGGCTCCGCCGTTTGCCCAAACGCGAGCGCGCCCAATGCGAGCGCCGAGAGAATCAGTTTCTGCATCATGCCCGCGAGTATACCCCAAAACCTGGTCAGCCTGAACTCACCCTTCTTTCAACTGTGTTTTTCCACGGGCTGTATTTGCCTCATTATAAATGCCTTATCGGAAACGGAGTGCTCTTCGTCATCGGCGGGGGATATAGTTTCCCGCTCCAGCGGGCGGCGCAGGATTCTGTGAGACAGACGTCTCCGTACGGGCGGGCAGCTCATCCAGCGGAGGACGCGCGCATCAAGCGCAAGCCTTCCCGTCGAATAGTTCCGCCTACGCTAAAACCGGCGCCGGCTCCGCCAACCTGGTCTCGATCGAGAACCCGCTCGCGAGCGCGTCGTTTCGAAACATCTGAACCGTTTCGAGCGAGTACTGCTCTAGATCCTTGCCGACCAGCGGCAGCTTTCCCAAAATGTCCGCCGTGACCGTGATGATGTGGCAGCCGATCTCCGACGCCTGGACAAGATTCAGCAGCTCACGCGGACTGGCCCAGATCAACTCCAAATTCGGATACGGCGCCATGATGCGCAAAGCCGCCTTCAAAGTCGGAAGCGGATCCCGCCCCGTGTCGGCGATCCGCCCAGCGAACACGCTCACGTTGGCGGCGGGACCGTGACAGACCGCGTCGACGACATCGTGGATCTGGTCCATGGTCAAGATCGCGGTGACATTCTGCTTGACCCCGCGGCTGGCCAGCCGCTGAATCAGCGGCGCCGCGGACTCCCCTCGCGAGTTTGTCACTGGGATTTTGACGAACACGTTCGGGCCCCAAGCGGCGATTCTTTCGGCCTGGCGCTCCATCTCGTCGAATTCGTCGGCGAACACTTCAAACGAGATCGGGCGGTCCGGGATGGACCGCAGAATATCGAGCGCGAACTGTTCATAGTCGCCGATGCCCGCCTTGCGCATGAGCGTCGGGTTGGTGGTAAAGCCCTGAATCAGCGGATTCTGATACAGCTTCAACATTGACTGCTTTTCCGCGCCGTCGGCGTAAATCTTGACGTTCATCGGGGGCCCTCCTGGCTCACTATCCAATCGACAGCTTCAGGCAAACTCTTTACCGTCGCGGCCGGAGCCGCCGAAGGGCCGCGCTCGGCGTACCCGTAGTCGATCCAGATCGAACGTACGGCGGCGGCGCGGGCGGCGTCGATATCGCGCCACCGGTCGCCGATCAGATATGACGACGCCAACTCGATCCCGTACTCGGCTTGGGCCTGCTGAATCAGCCCCGGCTTCGGCTTACGGCAGGCGCAATGATCGGGGCCATCGTGCGGACAGACGAAAAACGCGTCCAGCGGAAGTTGTTGCCGCAGGCTTTCGTGAATGCCTTCCATGTTGGCGGCCAGTTGTGTCCCGCGGGCGAGGTCCGGCTGGTTGGTGACGACGATCAGCAGATATCCCAGCGCCTTCAGCCGCGCCAAGGCCGCCCCGGCACCGTCGGTCAAACGCATCGCGCTTGCATCGGACGGCGGATAGGGCTTCCCTTCACGGACCACGGCCTGATTCAAGACGCCGTCGCGGTCCAGGAAGACCGCGCGGATTACCGGACCGACTCCCATTTCGTCTCCGCGACTTTCACCAGGGGATGCGACACCAGCAGGTGCCAGACAACCGCTTGAAACGCCTCGGCGTGGGGCGTGACGTGCACCGGATTCACCGTCGGAATCAGGACGCACGCATCGGCCACTTGGCCCGTGTAGCCGCCGTTGCGTCCGGTGATCCCGATGATCCGGGACCCTACCTGTTTGCCGTAACGCAGCGCCGCCACAAGGTTCGGGCTGACGTTCTCGCGCAGATCCCCGCCGCCGACGGAGAGGACAAAAAGGCAGTCGTTGGGTTTCAGGCGGCTGGTGCGCAGCCAGCTCTCGAAGACAGTGGGCCAGCCCTGGTCGTTCGTGCGTGCGGTGAGTTCGGAGACGTTATCGGTGGGCGCGTAGGACTCGATGCCCGCGATCTTCCGGAAGTCGTTGACTGCGTGCGACGCGTTCGCCGCCGATCCGCCTACTCCCAGCAGAAACAGCCGCCCGCCGTTCTCCCGCGTCTCGGCGAGAATTCCCGCCATCTTGTCGATGACGGAGGTGTCGAGCTGCTTCAGAATTTCCATGGCTTCGACCAGGAATGTGGCTGCAAAACTCATGCGGCGCCTCGTTGTTTCAGAAAATGTTCGGTGTCGGCGATGCCAGCCGGCGTGCCGATTTCGTAAAAGCGATGCGCGACCTCGTTCCCGGCTAGCTGGCCCTGCGTCAGCAGCGCCTGATAAAGATCGGCCAGATCGGCGAAGACGCCGGACGGGACCTCGTCGAACGCCGAGCGGTGAAACGCGCCGAGGCCATAATCGATGTGGCGCATGGCGGGGGTTCTGTTCCGTTTGTCGTAACGGAGGATTTCGCCGCCGGACCATTCCACGTTGCTGGTATCGAATTGCCCCTCGTTGCGATAAACCGTCATCAGCCCCAACCGGCGCGACCGTTCGAATGAGTCCACACACTCGGCGAAGGGCACGGTCAGGTACGAATCGCCGTACAGAGTCAGGAACAGTTCCCCAACTAGCGGCAGCGCCTTCCGGATGGCCCCGGCCGTACCCAGATACGTTTCGCCATCGAAGGAGTAGCCGATCTCCAGCCCGTAGCGGGACCCGTTTCCAAGGTAGTCCTCGATCATTTCGCCCTTGTAGGCGACCGACATCACCACCTGTTTCACACCGTTCGCCGCCAACAGGCGCATCTGGTGATCGGCAAACGGCACACCGCCGATCTCCACCAGCGATTTCGGAATCTTTTCGGTGATTGGACGCAGGCGCGTGGCCAGCCCGCCCGCCAGCACGATGACAGGGAGCATACCGTTACGACCTCGCCACCACGGAGCTGCCCTCGAAATCGAACCGAACCCGCACCTCTTCCAGGCCCAACTGCTTCATCGATGCCCGCAGCCGGGTCTTGTCCTCGGCATAAAACATCAGAAATCCCCCGCCGCCCGCGCCGATGAGCTTCCCGCCGATGGCGCCGTTCCTGCGTCCGGCCTCATACCATTCGTCGATTTGCGGGTTCGACATACCCTGCGACCGCTTCTTCTTGTGCTCCCAGTGCGTGTGCATGATCTCGCCGAAGCGGCGCGTATCGCCCTTTTCAAAGGCCCGCTTGCTCTCCAGGCCCAACTCCTTGATGAAGTGCAGGTTCTGGGTCATGCCGCCGTCGTTGGCTTTCGATTTCGTATCCTGCTCCCGCAGGATGTTCGATGCGCTCCGCGTATAGCCCGTGAAGAACAGCACCAGATTGTCCTCCAGCGTGAACAGCGTTTCGTGGGGCATCAGCAGAGGCTCCACGCGCACTGTGCCGTCCTTTTCGAAATGGAAACACTGCATGCCGCCAAATGCGGCGATGTACTGGTCCTGTTTGCCGATCGGCTCTTGCAGCCGGTCCAGTTCAATGTGGCAGGCCTGCTCAGCCAGTTCGTGGCGGCCGACATTGGATTTGTTCAAAGTGTGCAGCGCCGCCAGCAGCGCCGTAGTGAAACTGCCGGAGGATCCCAAGCCCGTGCCAGCCGGAATATCGGACATGGACGCCATCTCCAGGTAGTTCGCCTGGTCGCCGAGCACCAGGCACAGCGCCTCGCGCACAATCGGGTGCTGCAGATCGGGCGGCGCGGCGACCGTCTCCATCTTGGAATACTTGACGATCAGCCCCGGCTGGAAGGTCCGGTGTAAGGTGATGTAAACATACCGGTTAATCGCTGCCGAGATGACGAAGCCCCCGTGCTCCCGGTAATAGGACGGCAGATCGGTGCCGCCTCCGCCGATGGAGATGCGCAAGGGGCTTCTGGTGATGATCAACGTCCCTGCTCCTTGTAAATGGCTTCCACGATCCGCAGCGCCGCCTGGGCGTCACGAAGCCCGGGGTTCGGATCCCGGCCTTGGGATATATCGGCCAAAAACTCGCGGAACTCCAGATCCCAGGACAGGTCCGGACCGTCGAACTGGAACATCTCCGCGTCCGGCTTTCCCATCTCGGGACGCATCTGATAGTAAGTCAGTTGTTCGGGCCCATAGCTTCCACCCAGACCCTGGATGTCGATCTTGCCCACGCGTCCGTAAATCTCCAGAGAAAACAGGTTTTTCCACTCCGTCCAGGTCGCGTGCAATTGGGCCGTCTGTCCGGCCTCCGTCTTCAGCAGAAAGAACGCGTTGTCCTCTACCGGCATGTCCCAGAAATAGGTCGCGGTTTCCCCTTTCACCGAAGGGAAGTCGCCGAGAAACCAGCGGGCCAGATCGATCAGATGCAGGCCCTGGTCGATCGCCTCGCCGCCGCCGGAGAGCTCCGGCGCCGCACGCCACTCCTTGTCGTATCCGATGCGGCCGCCGTGGCCGTAGCGGGCCCGCAGGAACAGCAGCGGCCCCGCCACGCCGGAATCGACAATTTCGCGGGCCTTCTGGAGCGCCGGATGATACCGGTGGTTAAATCCCACCCGTATGCGGGCCCCGGACTTTCGCGCGGCCTCAATGGCCGGGTCGAGCTCGGCCGCCCGGCGTCCGGCAGGCTTTTCGACCAGGACGTGCTTCCCATTGGCGGCGGCCGCCGTCGTGATCGCGGCGAGTTCGGAATGAATCGTCGCGACGACAACGAGATCGACGTCCGTGGCCGCGACGGCCTCCCGCCAATCCGCCGATGCTCGGACATTGGGCTGACTGGCGGCTAGGGCCTCGGCCTTGACCCGGTCCAGGTCGCAGCAAACGGTGAGGGTCGCCCCCGCGAGGGCCTTAGCCCGCTTGTTTCCTATCAGGCCGCATCCAATGATGGCGACCCGCATTTAGCTTTCCCAGTCCATCCCCCGATCTTTCGGCAGAATCCGCCGAAGGGTATAGACGTCAGACCCGTCCAGGAGCGGGGCCTTTTCGTGCAGATTTGACCAAGGGTCCCAAAGAGCGCTAATCAGCCGCCCAGTGAGTCCCTTGGCCTCCTCGGTTGTCAGGTAGTACGCGAGCGCCGCGGCAATGGCCGGATCGGCGCCATCGCCCTCCATGATCTTCGTAACCTGTTGAAACTCCGGCCCTACGGCTTCTGGCGCGGCGCGCAACACGTCTTTCAGAAGCTCTGTTTTCATGACTCCCGGCGCGATCGAATGCAGGCGGACGTTTAAGGGCCGGGCCTCGGCGGCGACGCTCTCCGTCAGGCGAACCAGCGCCGATTTGGCCGTCGCGTAGGCGGAGAAGTTCGGCCGGGGGCCAGTGGCGCCGCCTCCCGAGAGATTAATCACTACGCCGCCGCCGTGCCCGGCCATCCAGGGAATCGCGCCGCGCATCAACTCGGCGGGGCTTAGGAGGTTCACCTGAAGCGTCTCCTGCCACGCCACCCTACAGTTGTTCCAAAAAGGGCCGATAGGACCAGTGATGGCCGCGTTGTTGATCAACACGTCGAGCTGGCCGGTTTGCTGCCTGGCCCAGGCCAGTATTTTTTCGGCGCTGGCCGGGTCGGCGAGATCGGCCGGGAAGATCGCGGCATCGAGTTCGGTTTGGAGTCGCAACAGTTGAGCCTGCCCGCGGGCCACCAGCAGCAGCCGGTCCCCTTTGCTCGCAAAGAGCCGGGCCATGGTTTCGCCCAAGCCGCGCGTCGCCCCCGTAATGAGTACCGTTCGTTGCAATGAACCCCCAGTGTATCCAATGGACATTTCGCTGATCCTGCCGGCCTATAACGAAGAGAAGACGATCGTAAACACGATCGTCGAGGCGCGGGCGTACTTTGAATCCCGCGGTCTGGCCGCCCAGCTTATCGTTGCCGCCGATGGCAAGGATCGAACACGAGACTTGGCGCGGGAGATTCCCGGTGTGGTCGTCATCGGAAGCCCGGAGCGCTCCGGGAAGGGCAAGGGAATCCGTCTGGGCGTCGAGCGGGCCGTTGGAAAGATCATTGGCTTTGCGGATGCGGACAACAAAGTTCCGATTGAAGAGTTCGACCGTTTTCTGCCTCTGCTGCGCGAAGATCACGACGTCGTGATCGGCTCGCGGGCGCAGACACAATCAAAGATCGAAAAGAAGCAACCGTTCTATCGCCAACTCGGATCGAAGGGGTTTTACGTCTTTGTGAAGGCCGTTGTCGGCTTGCCCGGCATTCGCGATTCGCAGTGCGGCTTCAAGTTCTTCCGGCACGACTGGGCCAAGAAGGTCTTTGGACTGCAGAAGATCGACGGATACATGTACGACGTGGAGATTCTGGCTATCGCCCAAAAGCTCGGCGCTCGCGTCGCGCAGGTGCCGATTCGTTGGCGCGACGATGCCGACAGCCGGCTGGAGCTGGTGGCCGGCAACATTCAAAACGTCAAAGACATCTTTCGAATCCGTTCCCTGGTGCGGGAGCTCTAAGCTATGCGAGTACTAATCACCGGAGCCGCCGGATTCATTGGGAGCAACCTGGCCGACCGCTTTTTGGCCGGCGGTCACACGGTCATCGGCATCGACAATTTCTCGACCGGCCAGCCGGAGTTTCTGGTTGGGGCGCGATCGTCGGAACGGTTCACGCTGTGGGAGCAGGATCTCCTCGATTTGGACGCGCTCGCGCCGCGGTTCGAAGGTGTAGATCAGGTTGTTCACCTGGCCGCCAACGCCGATGTCCGCTTCGGGCCCGATCATCCGGATAGGGATCTGAAACAAAACGTGCTCGCCACCTGGAACGTACTGGAGGCAATGCGCCGCAATGGCGTCCAACGGATCGCCTTTTCGTCCACCGGCTCGGTCTATGGCGAGTCGACCGTGATTCCTACACCCGAAGACGCGCCATTTCCCGTGCAGACCTCGCTCTACGGAGCGTCAAAGGCCAGCGCCGAGGCGTTAATCAGCGCATACGCCGAAAGTTTTGGATTCACGGCCCACATCTTCCGGTTCGTATCGATCCTAGGGGAGCGCTACACGCACGGCCACGTACTGGACTTCTACAAAGCGCTGCGCCGGGACCCTTCGTCACTTCGCGTTCTGGGCGACGGGACGCAGCGAAAGTCCTACTTGCATGTGGGCGACTGCGTTTCAGCCATCCTGGCGGCGCTGGAAAAGGCAACAGGTAAAGTGAACATCTTCAACCTGGGCACCGACGAGTACTGCCGGGTCACCGACTCCATCGGCTGGATCACCGGCTATCTGGGCGTGGAGCCACAGCTCCAGTTCACCGGCGGAAACCGCGGCTGGATCGGCGATAACCCATTTATTTTCTTGGAGACAGCGAAGATCCGCTCACTCGGCTGGACACCCGAGCTCACTATTCAGCAGTCCGTCATCGCAACTGTTCGATACCTGGAACAGAATCACTGGATTCTTGATCGCCGTTGACTTAATTATAGTTAAGTATTAAAGTGAAGGCATGGATAATATGCGCTTCATCGCCATCGGCATTCTGGCCGCTTTCTTTCCAATCGCTATTCACCACCGATTGCGAGCGCACCGGATGGGTGACCGTCTGAACCGGCGGAACGAAGGAATCGGCCTAATGGCCGGCTTGCGTTTGGCGGGCGCACTCGCCGCGGCCGCGACATGGGGCGCGTTCCAAGACGCCGCGTGGACGCAGCCCTTCGATTTCGACGGCGGTTGGGTAACGGGCGCAGCCGGGCTTCTGCTGGAAATTGCGTCCACGCTGTGGCTGGTTTGGATGTTCCGGACCCTCGGAACGAACCTAACCGACACGGTGGAGACCCGCGCCTCGGCCCGTTTTGTCTGCGATGGTCCCTATCGATTCATCCGGAATCCGATGTACGCAGGCGTCCTCGGCTTGACGGTCAGTCTGGGTCTGGTCACGGGAAACGCCCTGCCAGCGCTCTTCGGCATGGTCGTGTTCGCGTTCATGGCGATTCGGACGCCGATCGAGGAAAGGTTCCTGGTGGCCCGGTTTGGCGATACCTATTGGGAGTACATGCTTCGCGTACCGCGCTTCGTTCCACGAAGAGTACGATGAATCTAGCGTGCCTATTCAGAACTCAACCTCCGCTCCCGGAACTCCGCGGGTGTGCGTTGCGATGCCGGTTTTCAATGGAGATCAATTCCTCGATGAGACGTTGGTAAGCCTGCTCACTCAAGGCGGCCCGTTTCGTTTGGACGTCTTCGTCCACGACGGCGGCTCGACCGACGGCACGGTGTCGAAGTTGAAATCCTGGAAAACGCGCGTGGAGTCCAAACAGTGGCTCGCACAGTGCGAAGACCTGACATTCCAGTTCTCCAGCGGCCCCGATAACGGGATGTACGATGCTGTGGCGAAAGCGTTCGCGGCGTTGCGTCCCGGCGACCGCGACGTAATGACGTATTTGAATAGCGACGACATGCTGACGCCGAACGCGATCCGCTTCGCGGTGGCTAAATTCCAGGCCTTCCCCGAGGTGAAGTGGCTGACTGGCCGTCCTTGCGGGCCGCGTAAAA
>VFZO01000032.1 GCA_016871155.1 Acidobacteriota bacterium
TGGTCGAAAGAAGCCATCCGCAGGCACTGGCCCGCCCTCGGAAAGGGGATTCTGATCAAATCCGGCACGGGAGTGAGGCGTTGGTGTATACTGTGGGGGTCCGGGAGACCCAAAATGGAAATCCCGGGTTCAACGTTCGCGTGGACCACTACACCACCGAAAAGCTTCACACTTTTGGCCGCTACTCCGTGCAGGATTTCGGGATGGTGGCGCCGGGTTCGTTCGGCCTGGTGGCCGGCGGCCCGGGCCTGGATGCGTCGGGCTCGACCAACGCGTACGCGGGCGCATCGGATTCCCAAAATCACTCCGTCGCCGGCGGTTTCGACTACAACATGCGTCCCACGCTGCTTACCGATTTCCGGTTCGGCTTCATGCGCTATAACGTCTTCGGCCAGCCCAACGGCATTGGCACGGCCCCGGCCAAGGACGCTGGGATTCCGGGCCTAAACGTAGACGACAACTTCAACTCCGGAATGCCCGCCTTCTTCATCAACGGGTATGGCAACAACCTGTTCCGCTTCGGCTATGCGCTCGGCGTGAACGGCTGCAACTGTCCTTTGATTCAGGACGAAAAGCAGTATCAGTTCGTCAACAACTGGACGAAGATCCAAGGCAATCACACATTCAAGTTCGGAGCCGATTTACGCCACGCCCGCAATCTGCGCGTTCCGTCGGATCGGCACCGTTCCGGAGAACTGAACTTTGACGCCGCCCGCACGCAGGGCCCAACCGGAGGCGGCTCCGGCCTGGCGGCGTATCTGATCGGCGACGTTAGCCGCTTCGAACGCTATGTCTCCAATGTGCTCAACGCCAGTGAAACACAGAATCGGTTCTTCTTCTTCGCGCAGGATCAGTGGCGCGTCACCAACAAACTGACGGTGAACTACGGACTGCGCTGGGAGAACTACCGGCCGCAGCGCGTGAACGCCGCCGGCAACGGTGGGTTCGTCGATGTGGAGACGGGCGAAGTCCTGGTGGCAGGCCGCGATGGCGTCGGCTTGGACTTGAACGTCAACACATCGAATAAGCTTTTCGCGCCTCGTCTTGGCATTGCCTATCAGCTCACGCCGAAGACGGTGATTCGCGCCGGCTACGGCCGCGGCTTCAACCTGGGCGTTTTTGGCTCGATCTTCGGGCATAACGTCACGCAGAATCTGCCCGTGCTCGGCATTCAATCGGTGCAGCCAGCCAATAACTTCGACTCGGTCTTCTCGCTCGCCAGCGGTCCAACCAGCCTCGATCCCGGTTCGATTCTCTCGGCGCAGCGCAAAGGACCGAACGGACGCAACATTCTGCCGAACGGCGTAACGGCGTTCGTAATCACCAATCCGATCCGCTTCCCCACTGTCGACGCCTGGAACTTCACGATTCAACGCCAGTTGAATGCCAATTCCTCGTTTGAGATCGGCTACGTCGGCACAAAAGGCACGCACGTGTTCGCCGGAGTTGGCGGAGACTACGATCCGAACCAGGCCGACATCAACGGTTTCGGCACGACTACGACCAACCAGCGCAAACCGTTCTTCCAGAAGTTCGGCTGGACCCAGAATCTGCGCTACTACGGCAGCGATGCCAGCAACAATTACCACTCAGTGCAGTTGAAGTTCGACCGCCGCTTTTCGAACGGTATGAACGTAATGTCGCATTACACGTTCTCCAAGAACATCGACTTCGACGGCACCTACTACCCGCGTGACGCGAAGTTGGCCCGCGGCGTCTCCAACAACAACCGGCGCCACGTATTCTTCATCGGCAGCTTATACGAAGTGCCGTTTGGCAAGGGCCGCAAGCACATGGCGAACGCTTCCAAAGCGCTCGAGTTCCTGGCCGGCGGATGGCAGATGAATGGAACGTGGAGTTGGATGGCCGGGCAGCCCTTCACGCCCAGCTATCGCGATTGCAACGCCGACCGCGACACCGGTTGGTGCCGGCCGGACCTGGTGGGCGACTACCGGATCGATAACCCCGGCCAGGCTGGCTGGTTCCAGACCGCCAGCGCACCGCTGACGGCGAATGGCCAGACCAATGGCCCGTGGCAGCGGCCGCAGCGGGCCCGGTTTGGAACCGTTGGGCGCAATCAGATCGTCGGTCCTTCCTTCGGCCAGCTCGACATGTCGTTCTTCAAGACGTTCGGGATCAAGGAAGGCCACACCATTCAGTTCCGCGCCGAGGCGTTCAACTTCACAAACCATGTCAACCTCGCCAATCCGAATGCGTGCGTCGATTGCCCCGGCGTCGCCGGCCGCATCTTCGGCGCTTTCGCGGCCTATGTGCCCCGGCAGTGGCAGATGGCTCTGAAGTACGCGTTTTAACAAAAAAGGAATCACTCTCCTGGAGTGCGACATCTCCATTAACAGGCCCGGAGATACGGCGACCGCCGTACCGGGAACCTGCTAACGGCTGAGAATTCATCTCCGCCTTTCATTCTCCAGGAGAGTACCTTATGAAGTGCGTCCGCACTGCCGCATTTGCCGGCATTCTGTCTGCTTGTGCCATGATGGCGCAAGTCCCTTCCAACACGGCGTGAGTTCGCGTCGTCCACGCTTCGGCGGATGCACCGGCCGTCGATGTTCTTGCCAATGGCAACCTCGTCTTCCAGGGCATTCGCTTCAAAGGCTTCACCGAATACACACCGGTCCCGCCCGCCTCGTACACGTTTAGCGTCAACTTGGCCGGCACCAGCACGACCGTGCTCTCGTCCGGTGCCGTCGCGCTGCAGGGCGGACAGGCTTACACTTTCTTCGCCTTCGGCCGCGTAGCGGCCGGTACACTCACGCTAATGGGTGCTGGCGACGATGTAATGGCGCCGGGCATGGGGATGACAAAGCTTCGGGTCGTCCATGGTGCGTCAACGGCCCCTACTGTTGACGTCTTCGCTACCACACCCTACGCGCCCCTGCCCGGTTCACCTACTCTCACTCGCGTTCCATTCCCGTTCGCGAGCGACTTCCTCACCGTTCCGGCTGGCGTGTACCAGGCTCGTGTGACGCCGACGGGGACGAAAACGGTCGCCATCGATTCGGGACGCCTTCCGCTGATGGGAAACACGGTTCGCACTGTGATTGCGCTGGACCCCACCACGGCCAATGGCCCGTTCGAACTTCTGGTTCTTCCCGACGCGAACTAAACAAGTAGCCCACTGCTGGTCCGTGTTCTCGAATCGGGCCTGACTCGTTGCCGTGGCGGCCGAGCCGCTACGGGTCACGAGCATCAGTACGCGTAATCGCAGTATCGATCCTCGTGACTTCGTGTTTGTGAGGATGCAGATTGACGCCGTGAGTACAGGCTTTGACGAGGCTTCGATCTGCAGCATGCTCCTGGATGGATTGACCGGGGTGGTCTCGTCGTGATAAAAAAAATCTGGTCATACCAGAATGCGCCCACTGGCTTCGTTTGCCACGGTTCTTTTAGCCGCGCCGGGCTTGGCCGCCGCCGAACCGGCAACATCCGCGATCGAAATCCTGCAGCGCCGTTGCGTGAGTTGCCACAGCACCAAGGTGAAGATGGCGAATCTCGATCTGACCCGCCGCGAAACGGCCATCCGGGGCGGCATACGAGGCGCCGCGATCAAACCTGCGGACTTGGCGGGGAGTGTGCTCTGGCAACGAATTGAAAAAGGGCAAATGCCACCCTCGGCTCCTTTGCCCGCCGAGGAGCGGCGTGCGCTGCGCGAATGGATCGAAGCGGGAGCGCCCTGGTCCGCGCCGATTGTGGAAAAGCGCGCCGGGCCCGAGTGGTGGTCCTTGCAGCCGTTGGTGAAATCCACAGCGCCCCCGGCACCAGAGCGATGGGCGCGCTCGCCGATAGATCGTTGGGTTCACGCGGGGCTCGAAAAGGCCGGATTGCAGCCTTCCCCGCGCGCAGACCGCCGGACCTTGATCCGCCGATTGAGTATTGACCTGCTGGGCCTGCCCCCGGATCCAGCGGCGGTGGACGCCTTCGTTGCAGACTCGAGAGCCGATGCGTATGAGCGGCTGGTGGACCGGATGCTGGCGTCGCCCCATTACGGTGAGCGTTGGGCACGGCATTGGCTCGACTTGGCGCGCTACGCCGAAAGCGAGGGCTTCGAGCGCGACCAGTTGCGAGAGAACGTATGGAAGTATCGCGACTACGTGATTCGCAGCTTGAACGCCGACAAGCCGTACGCGCAGTTCGCTCGCGAGCAGATCGCGGGCGATGTCCTCGAAAAAACCACGCATGAAAGCATGCTCGCGACGGCCCTTCTGACCATGGGGCCTACCGATGCAATTGGGTTGACTTCGGCGGTCGACTCCGAGCGCGAGGCGGTGCGCGAGGACATGCTTGAGGAGATGCTCGGCGTGGTGGGGCAGACGTTTCTCGGCCTCACGGTGAACTGCGCTCGCTGCCACGATCACAAGTTCGATCCGATTCCGCAGCGCGAATACTACCGGATGCGTTCGGCGCTCTCGTCGGTGTGGCCGGCCATCGGGCACAGCCCGGATACCATCGATCCCAACCCCTCGTCGCTTCCACTGCTAACGCCCGAGGAACGCCGTTCGCGGGAAGAGAAGGTCCAACCGATCGAAGCGCAAATCGCCGAGTGGGAAAGAACGATCGCCGAAGCGTATCGCACCGTCCGGCCCGCGCCGGATCCAACCGCGCCGCGGCCGTATGCGCGATGGACGTTCGACGTGGATGCCCGCAACGATGCGGCCGGACTGCACGGAGTGTTGCCGGCGAACGCGCGGATTGAAGGCGGAGTCCTGGCGCCGGGCGAAAAGGCGGAGACGGTGACGCTCACCACTTCCACACTCGAGAAGGAAATTCGCGAGAAGACGCTCGAAGCGTGGATCCGCGTGAAAAAGCAGCCGTCGAAGGCCGTGGCGGTTTTCGAACTCCGCAACCGGAGCGGCTTCCGAGGGGCCAGCGTCGACGGATTGCAGTACGCGGCGGGCAAGAACCGCCAGTGGGAGAACACGTCGATCGGGCGTTTCCGCACCGCCGGCGTGAACGGCGCGCCGGAGGACACGGCCGAAGGCGGGTTGCTGCACCTGGCGATCGTTTATCGGGCGGACGACCGCATTCAGATCTACCGCAACGGCAATCCGTACGGCGCTGCGTACCTGCCGGAACAGGGAACGGCTTCGTCGAAGCTGCAAACTTATTTTCCGGGCGACGCCGTGGCCCGCTTTACTGCA
This sequence comes from Acidobacteriota bacterium, assembly GCA_016871155.1. Taxonomy (GTDB): domain Bacteria; phylum Acidobacteriota; class Terriglobia; order Bryobacterales; family Bryobacteraceae. The sequence goes on from VFZO01000032.1 coordinate 5,160, forward strand.
AACGTGGAGTTGCATGTGGAGGAAGCGCGGCTATATGACCGCGCGTTGACCGCCGCCGAGATGGCGGCATCGTACTCGCAAGGCGTGTCGAACTACCCGGCCGATGTGTTGCGCGCGCGGATGAACGATTCGCAACGGGAGGCGTTGGAATCGGCCGAACAAGGACTCAGACAGCAGCGAAAACTGCTGGCGGCGATCCCGGTGCCGGAACCGGCGTGGATCGCCGCTGTGCGCCCGGCCGCTCCGACGCATGTGCTTGGCCGTGGAGATGTGACCAAGAAGGGCGAGGTTGTACCTCCGGGCGGCATCTCGGCCGTGAAAGGCGTCGCGGCGGAATTCGGGCTCGCACCCGGCGCTTCCGACACAGACAAGCGCCGCAAGCTGGCGGACTGGATCACGGCGGAGAACAATCCGCTGTTCTGGCGAGTGGCCGTCAACCGCGTTTGGCATCACCATTTCGGCACCGGGCTGGTGGAGAACCCGAACGACTTCGGATACAACGGCGGCCAGCCAAGCCATCCCGAGTTGCTCGATTGGCTCGCGACGGAGTTTCGTGCTGGCGGCGGCCAGCTCAAGGCTCTGCACAAGACGATCCTCCTGTCGGAGGCCTACCAGCAGTCGTCGGCGTTGAACGCCGAGGCGGCGAAGAAGGACGCCGAGAACCGGCTGCTGTGGCGATTCACGCCGCGCCGAGTGCAGGGCGAAGTGGTCCGCGATTCGATTCTGAGCGTGAGCGGTCAACTGAATCCCCAGATGTTCGGGAAGGGCTTCCAGCCATTTAAGATCGCGGACACGACGGGTAGCTATCGCGTATACCATCTCAACGAATCGAGTGAGCCTGAACAGTTGCGGCGCACGATCTACCGGATGAACGCAATCACGGCCGGCAGTCCGATGCTGGAGGCGCTCGATTGTCCACTGCCTGGGGTGAAGATGCCGAAGCGTGCCGCGACCACTACCGCCCTGCAAGCGCTCAGTCTGATGAACAACGGCTTTATGAATCAGCAGGCGAAGGCATTCGCGGCGCGCCTGCGCCACGAGACCGCCGCCGTGGAGGCCCAGATCAACCGGGCCTTCACGTTGACGCTCGGCCGTAAGCCGCAAGGCTGGGAGATCGATGCCAGCGCCGCCCTGGTGAAAGAGAGCGGCTCGGAAACGCTGTGCTGGGGGCTTTTGAATACAAGCGAGTTCTTGTATGTCGAATAATAGGACGCGGCGGAGGCTGCTTTTTGATACTGGTGCCGGGTTCGGCTGGCTGGCGCTATCCGCGCTGGACGCTCCGGCGAGCACGCATTTTGCGGCGAAAGCGAAGCGCGTGATTCAGATCTTCGCTGTCGGCGGCATGAGCCACATCGACACATTCGACGCGAAGCCCGAGTTGACCAAACGGACCGGCAAGCCGTTCGACATGCCGACCTTTTTCGGACAGGGCGGCAACCTGATGGGATGCCCTTTCGAATTTAAACAGCGCGGCCAAAGCGGGCTTTGGGTAAGCGATCTGCTGCCGCATATCGCCGAATCCGCCGACAAGCTCACCGTGATCCGGAGCATGGTGGCCAAAAGTGCCAACCACATGCCAGCCCTCGCGCAGATGAACACGGGATTCGTTCTGAGCGGTTTCCCTTCCATGGGCGCGTGGGTGACCTATGCGCTGGGCGCCGGCAACGAAAACCTGCCCGCATTCGTCGTCCTGCCGGACGCTCGCACACAGCCTTGGGGCGGGAGCCTGCAGTGGTCGAACGGATTTCTGCCAGCGGCGGTGCAAGGCACGCCGTTCCGCAGCGAGGGCGATCCGGTGCCCGACCTCTCGAGTCCGAAGGACCTAGATCCCGGCGCGCGCAAGGCCGGCATGGACTGGCTCGACCGGATGAACCGCACCTACGCCGAGACGCATCCCGGCGACAGCACGCTTGACGCTCGAATCCGGACCTACGAACTGGCGGCGAGCATGCAACTTAGCATCCCAGGCATCGCCGACTTGAGTCAGGAAAGCGAAGCCACGCGCAAGATGTACGGGCTCGACGACAAGAATGCCTCCGGTCTGCCCCGTAATTGTCTGCTTGGGCGAAGACTGCTCGAAAAGGGCGTGCGCTTTGTGCAGATTTTCCACGGCGGCGCCAGCAACAGCTGGGACGCGCACGGGAACCTGATCACGAATCACTCCGGAAACGCGAAGGACTACGACAAGCCGGTGGGCGCATTGCTGAAGGATCTCGATTCACGCGGGCTGCTCAAGGACACGCTGGTGATGGGCGTGACGGAGTTCGGCCGTACGCCGGTGTCGCAGGGCTCCGGCAACACGGCCGGCCGCGATCATCATCCGGACTGTTTCACCTGCTGGCTAGCCGGTGCCGGAGTAAAGCCGGGCTTTTCCTACGGCGAGTCTGACGAACTCGGCTACAAACCCGCCGTGGATCCGGTCTCCATCTACGATTTTCACGCGACAGCATTGCATCTGTTGGGACTGAATCACGAGAAGCTGACTTACTACCACAACGGCACCCGCCGCCGGTTGACCGACGTACATGGACACGTCGTTTCGGGTATTCTCTCGAACTGAATCGTGCGCGCGATCCAACTCCACGGACTTCTTGTTCTGCCGAGCGTGCCGAAGAGCGCTTTCTGCTCACCGGGAGGCAATACCTTCCGCGTGCACCGCGATGGGCCGGCGCTATTCAAAAAAGCCGCCTCGTCATGAAGCATTTGTTCGTTCGCCCAAGGGGCGCGGCGTCGCGTTTGTGGTGGGCAAAGCGAGCGAGAAAATCGTCGATAACGCCCTGCCTGGGGACCGAAACGCTGGCGGCATGCACCCATCCGCAGGCCCACGGAGTTTTTTTGCGATGCGGTCTTTGCGGCAACGATAGGCGCCTGACACTCCGTAAAAGCAAAGTCACCTGTCACAGAAACGTACAGGCGACGGCAAAACCGGGCCGGGCAAGTGCGAGGCAGAGCACCTGCCGTGGACAAATCGGCTGTTAAGCCCGGCGCCCGTGGTAGCGGAATCGGCGCTTGCCGGGTTCGTATGGGTCGTCGAAGTCTTCGAAGGCGATGGTCGCCAGCCCGTGTGCCGCGAACCTTTGGATGTCGGACGGAGCCAGCGGCCAGGGGAGTTCGCCGGGAGGATCGGTCTCGGCGCGTCCCCGGCAGATGACGATTACTTCGCCGCCGGGGGCCGCCAGGTTGGCCACCGCCTCGATGGCGCGTGCTCGCATTTCCAAGGGCATGGCCTGGAGCGTGTAGCTCTCCACCACCAACTCGTACGATCCTCGGAATGCAAATAGGTTGGCGGCCTGGTAACGCACCGGTGAATTCGGAAAACGCTCGCTCGCCCAGGCGATGGCCTCGGGCGAGAGATCGAATGCGTCGACTACGGCGCCCCGGGCGGCCATCGCCTCGGCGTCGTCTCCCAAGCCGCAGCCGACGACGACCACGCGCTCGCCCGGCGCCGGCCTGCCTTCCCGCTCGCACCAATCCCGCAGATGGACGTTCATCTCCCGGTCCGCCCACGGGATCACATCGAAATTCCGGCCGGCGTGCTTATAGAGTGCGTCGAACCAGCTCTGAGTATCGCCGCGTTCAATGAATCCGGCGGCCAGATCGCGAGCGGCGTCGCCGTTCATTGGGCCGGTACCGCGACCAACTCGATGGCGAAGGAGGCGTCCATGGACGGAAGTCCTTCGAACACCAGCAGCGTGCTGGCAGGCGGCCGCGCTTTGTCGTAGTAGTTGAAACGCTTGGCCCGGATCTTGGCAGTCATGGCGCTCGACGTCGAGTAGATGCTGGAAAACGCCACGTGCTTCATGGACGACTTGGCCGCTTCCACGATCTTAGCCATCCGTTGAAAGGCGAGATCGACATCGGCGTCGGCCGAGTTGAATGCAAGCTGGGTGCCAGTGAGGATGACTTTTTCTCCGCCCACCACGGCCGCCTTCGAGTACATCGGCGACGGGTTCATCTCCTGCGGATTCAAAAAGCTCAAACCGGAGGCGGGTTTGGTCGAGAGCCGCGCTACAGCCTCGCATTCGGCCAGAGGTTTGTCGTGCAAGCGTTCGGCCTGCACGACGGTAAGCACCGCGGCGGGAAAGGCCGCGGCGACTCGTGACCGGACCTCATTGACCTTGTCCAGTGCGGAGAGCAGGCAGGTCACGCGCAAGACCCCGGCGTTGTCGCCACCGGCGAGCTTGGTGGCCTTGCTCAGATCGGCGATGGCTTTGTCGAGCGGTGGAAGAAGGTCCGCTGGACCACCCTTGCCTTCGCCGCCCATACCGCTTAAGAACACAAGACCGTTGGGGTTGACAACTTTCTTTCCTGAGACGATGGCCTCAAGAATCACCTGAGCGCCTTCCAGAGGAATCTGCCCGATTTGGATGGTGCTGACTGCGGGAATGGGGAGACGTTTTTCCGCGAAGGTTTCGCTGACGATCGCTTGCACACGCCGCTGGTCGCCGGTGCCGGCCACCCAGGCGCGCAATTTGACGATCTGCCGTCCGCCGCCTGCCTGCTGTTTCAGCGCTTTCAGACCTTCGCGGACTTGCGCGGAGAGCAGCCCCTTGCCGGTGAGCGGAGAGACTAGAAATTCCAGTTTGGCGGTTTCCACAGTGACGGACGCGGGCGGGTCAGGCAAAACCTCTAAAGTCTGAGTGATCTCCACTTCCTTTTTCTTGTTCTTCCGCTGGGCGTCCAGGTTCACCGCGAACACGGTGATGGCGAGGGCAACGGTAACGGCGCGTCTCATCGTCTGTACACCGATTCTAACAGAGGAAAAAAAGGCCGCGTGCGCGGACGGGCGGCCCGCGCACGCGGCTGGAGTTAAGTGCAATCGCAGTTGGCTTAGCTCATGGAAAACCGGCGGCGTCCGGCAAGGAAGAGCGCGCTGCCGATGCCGATCTGCAGGAGTGTCCCCGGCTCGAAAATTTCCGAAGGGGGAGGGGGAGGTGGAGGCGCTTCATTGACAAGGGCTTTGGCAATGTCGTCGATTACGACATAGCGGTCTGTGGTATTCATAGCGATATCTACGTAACTAAATGTCTGAGAGGTGCTGGTGACGCCGAAAAACGACCAGTTGGGCATATAGCCGGTCGTCACGGTGCTGGAGGCGATACCTTGCGGGGTCACAGTGATGCTGGCGGGCAAGCCATAGGTGCTCGGCGCCTCGAACCCGCCGCCGCCGCCGAAGTTGAAGCCGTACGCCGCAACGGGCGCCGAGAATGCAATGCGAATATAGACCGTGTTCGATCCGGTCTTGTCACCCGACCGGAGGAAGGGACCGCTGCCCCATTGATACCAGGGCTGCCCGGGCGGCGAGTCGGGCGTGATGCGGCTCAGGTCTTGCCCGGTATTCACCCAGCCGGTGACTTGTAAGTCGCTCACGATAAGTCCGCCCGCGGGAAACACCGTTCCCTGGCCGGGATCGTCGATTCCCAGGTTATACAAAGTGATCGTGTTGACCGCAGCCTCCCAGTTAGTGCGGTCGGTGTAAGTGAGCGTTGTGCCCGACGCTCCGGCGGTCGATAGAATGAGTGCCAGTACCGTCCGAATGCAGGTTTTCTTCATTTCAATTCCTTTCCTTCGACCCACGCGCGGGAACACGTCGACCTTGGTCCCGCCGAACGGCGGAAACACAGGTATCTGAAGATTGGGTCTACAGATAAGTAGTGCGGTACGGCGGCCTGAGTTCTCACAAGACGGGCCTAGGATTGTGCCTAGGATTCGCAGCCTAGAACCCGCCGAATCCCCCACTCCCCGCGTGTGCGGGGGCCGGCTACCCGCTACTGATCCAGGTCTTGCGCGGTGATCAGCCGCACCTTTACCTGACCGGTCTCACCTTCGCCGGCCTTGATCGTCGCAATGCGGTCGCGGAAACGCTCCCAGAAGGCGGGGTCGGTAGTGGCGTCGGAGATTTCGGTCTCCTCGAACGCGGCCACCCGGTAGGTTCCGGGGCGCAGGTTCGACAGCGTGAAGGACGTGGCGCCGCTTGAAAGCGATTGGCGCTTGCGGCGCCAACCGTCGAAGCGGAGCGGCACATCGTCGGCGACAGCATAAATGGTCATCCGCGGAGACTCCGCCGTAGCTCCTTCTACGGTGCCGGAAATGGCGGCCGGTTTGTTGCCCAGCACAATCTCAAGCGGGCCGCCGGTGACGGAAAAGTCGATGTCGAGGCCTGGCAAAAGCTGGCCCGCGGCGTAGACGTTCTTGACGTAGACGCCGTTGGGGGTCTGGAGGTCCAAGCTTAGCTTGTCACGTGACACGCCGCTCACTGAGAAGAGCCCGTTTTCATCCGATTCGGAGCGGCCGAATCCCGGCGGGCCGCCGCGGCCGAAACCGCCGTCCTCACCGGTGAAGTTAATCCGCATTTTTCCGAACTGGAACGGCGGTTCCCCGTCGGCGCGTATGCGTCCATCGACCTTGAGCGGCGGCTGGGCGTTCACGGCGATTCCATTGACGTCCTGCTGGCCCACGGTCAGCGCCTGCCGGCCCAGGACTTTGGGCCCGCCGCGATCGAAGCTCATCACCACGATCTGATAGTCGCCGGGCCGGACGTTGCGAAATTCAAAGCTGCCGTCCGGTTTCAGGGCGGAGCCGGGGCCGCCGCGAAATCCGAACGTCATGGAAGACGTGGTCATGAGCGACACGTTGGTGCTCCGGTCCGCTGTGATGTCGCCCGCAACGCGTCCGCGGACTGTGACGACGGTGGAGCGCTGCATCCGGATTTCGGCGCCGGTGCGTTCCTCGCCGGGGCCGATGCGAACGGCCGCCGCGGAGGCCGGATCGATGGTGCTGGGATAGTAAGTGGGCGCTTCGGCGGTAGCGCGGCCGTTGACGCGTTCGACAAGCAACTCGTCCCGGTCCACGCGCCGGCTGGCGTAAACGCGGTAGCTGCCGGGCGGAAGCTTCGAAATTCGGTAGTCGCCGCGATCGTCGGTCATGGCCGAGTAGCTGCCGCCGCGCCGAGTGGCGCGCAGAGGGACGGCCTGGACGGACGCGTTTTCGACCGGGTCGCCCGCTTCGTCGATGACCCGGCCCGCCAGCACGCCCTGTTTTTGCATCGCGATGTCGACGCCGGTCTTGTTCTCGCCGCCTTCGATCTCGACGGAGTCGCCCCAACTGGACGGGGTCTTGGAGCGGTAGGCGCCCCGGATGAAGCCCACCTTCTCCGCCGTGATCCAGTATTTGCCCTTGGCGAGATTGGGGACCAGGAACTGGCCCTCCTCATTCGTCATCGCGCGGACGGAGCGGCCGTTCTCGGTGGCGGCGCTGACCACAGCCCGTTTCACGGGTTCGCCCGTGCCTGCGTGGGTCACGCGGCCGGCGATGGTAGCGGTCTGTGCGAGGAGCGGCGCCGCGGCCGCAAGCCAGCTAATTCGGATCCACATCTTTCACTTCGACTAGACGAGCATCCACCGTGGTTGTAACGCCTTCCTCCGTTAAGACTTCGTAAACCTTGGCGCCAAGGCGGTCGAGAAAGCCGGGGCTTAGGACGCGCGGATTCAGTCCCGTGGAAACGACCGCCAATTTGTACTTACCTGGCGCCACGCTTGCGAACTCAAAGGAACCCGTGGTCGCCGGCACGCTTCGAAACCGGTGGGCGAGTTCAGGGCCCTGGACACCGTCTGGAAACAAACACGCTTCGGCGTGGCCCTGGTAGCCGGCGGGAATCGCGACCTTGCCGCGGATGGCCGCCGGCCGGCTGGAGAGTTGGATTTCCAAGTCGCCGCCGTTGGTGGGGTCGATGGCAAGGCCTCTCTGCGGTCGGCCGTTCAACAGGACGGACTTGACGTACCAGCCTTCGGCGCGGCCGGAGGTGAGCGTGTAAACGGTGGGACCGAGTCTTTCAAACCGTGCCGTCCCTTCGGTTTCCGTCGTCCCGAAGACGCCGGTAAAGTACAAAGGCTGGTGAGAAATAGCCCAAAACGCTCTCTGCGGAAGCTTGACGGGTGCGCCGTCCCAGCGGATTCGCGCCTCCACCTTTGCGTAGGGCCGCATGGGGATGGAGAGGCCGTCGAGACCGGCTGCGCCGGCGCGTAGTCGTAGAATTCCGATGGCAGACGCCGGGCCATTCCAGGCTTTGGCCACCAAGTCGTATTCGCCGGTTGGAACCATTGAGAGTTCGAAGGAACCGGGCCTCTCCACGTGGATCCGGCGGACAGGCTCTGCTCGATTCACGAAGGAGACACCGGAATCGGCGACCCGGTACAGTTCGAGACCGGCCCCTGTGGCGCCCTCCGGAAAACCGGAAATCTGGCCGGCGATCCGGATGGCAGGGACACGGCGGACACGGATCTCGATGCCCTCGCGAGTCTCCCCTTGTTCCAGATGAACTACGCTGGCCGAGTCCGCTTCAGTCGTGGACGGGAAGTAGGTACGCACCTCGAGCGTTGGTTCGCCGCTGGCAGCCAGGGCTGAGCTAGAACCGGGATTGGCCGCGACTAAGTAAGGACCGCCGATTAGGCCCGCGGCTCGGAAGCGGCCTTCGTCGTCGGTCTGGGTCCGCAACGCATAGCCGTTTCGATTCCATGCCGTAACAGTCACCTCCGCCTTGTCCACCGGATCGCCATCCGAATCGAGCACGCGGCCGAGCAATACAGACTGCTCGAACAGCAGGAACTCCGCCTCCTTGGATGTCTCGCCCGTCACAACCCGGATCTTTCGCAGGGCGAACTGGCTATTGCTCTTTATGTAGCCTGCCCGTTCAAAGTGCAGGACGTACCCCCCGGCCTCCAGGGCGGGGAACAGGTAGACGCCCTCTTCGTTCGTGCGCGTACCGTGGGAGGCCTTCGTCTCGGGTGCGTCTAGCTTCCTGGCGACCACACGCACACCCGCCAGTGGCGCGTTCGTTCGCGCGTCCAGCACGCGCCCGGTGAGCGAGCCAGGAGTCTGGGCCAACAGAAGCGTTTCGAAAATCGCCAGCAGGAGGAGTCCGCGCACGGCCATTCTATTTTTGCAGCTTCAGTTTCGCGGGTGTAGTCCCGTTCTTTTCGACGACGATTGCCGTGGATCGGTCTTTCATCTTGGGCCAGATTTCCCGCACGTCGACATCAAAGACCGGGACGGCCAGAACGTGGTACTTTCCAGGGCGAACATTCGACACCTCGAATTCGCCATTCACAACCTGCATGGTGAAGCTCTCCTGCCGCAGAAGGCGTTCGTTGTCAACCCCGTCCGGGATCAGCAGCACGGATGGCGACGGTCCCTCGCCTTCCACAGTGCCGGTCACTTTGCCCGGCTGATTGCCGATCACAATTTCCACGGGCACGGCGCCGCCCGAGAAATCCAGGTCCATACCCGGACGCACCTGCCCATTCGCGATCACCGTCTGAATGTACTCGCCGTCAGGAAGGGAGGCGAGTACTCGATTCTGTCCCGGTTCAATGCCTTCGATCCTGACCGTTCCGTCTTGCTCAATCCCTCCATCGTTGCCGGCGCCGTGTTCGGATTCCACGGAGGAAATGCCGACGCGCCGGCCGGTCAGCGGCTTGGCCGAGCGATCCTCCCGGCGGACCTTCACATTGACGGTGAGCAGTGGCTTCAGTTCGACGTTGGCATCCTCAACCGGGGTGTCACCCACAGAGATCTTCCGCTGGCCGACGGCCTGGAGGCTCCGTTCGCCGTGTAGAACAGCACGAAGAGTGTATTCGCCCGCGAGAATGGACGCGGCGGTGAATCGTCCGTCCGGAAAGATACTGCCCGAGTACTGCCTGGCTAGCGCACCGCCGCGAACGGGCGAGAGTTGAACCGATCCGTGGCCGCCCTGCGCGGGCCAATTGGTGACGCGTCCGGAGACCATCACGGCCGTTCGCCGCTGCATGCGGATATCGATTCCTTCGCGCTGCTCTCCGGCGCGGAGCGTGACCGGAGCCGCCTGTTCCGCGTCCGAACCGTTCGGATAAAAGGTCTGAACGGAGACGTTCGCGCCCATCTCTGCGTCATTCGGAACGGCAACCACCACGTAGGTTCCCGGCGGGATACGGGCGATTCGAAAGATTCCCCGGTCGTCGGTCTGCGTCTCGAAGTTGAGTCCTCGCCGGCTGCCATCAGGCCGTACCGCGCCGACCATCACGTGTTCCATCGGTTCGCCGTCGGCATCCAAGACGCGGCCCGATATGACCGCCTGGCGCTCCAGCAGAACCGGCTCCATGCCCGCTTTGCCGGACGCGGGAATGGCGAGTTGGCGCCCGGAATGGAAACGGAGGTAACCCGCTTTGCTTACATGGACCATGTACCGGCCGACCGGAAGTCCTTTGAATTCAACAGTTCCCAGGTCGCCAGTCAGGAGCTCGACGGGCGGGCGGCCGTGTTCCACGTCGATCGCAACTACCCTGGCGTGAACGACTGGTTCCTGCGTGGCCGCGTCGGAGACCTGGACCTTCACTTGACTCCATCCGGCGGCCACGGCCGCTAGCCACATCCAGCGCATGCCCCGTTAGACTCCCCAATCGCCGTTCCGGTTCCGTAAGAACATACTGAGGCGGGAATGTTTCACGGCGGTATCGGTAGGGCCTTTAAATTGCTAGAATAGAGGATTCCCCCGAGCCCAAAAGGAGCGCCATTTGGCCGACGAACAAAAACCGCTTCCCCCGCCGCCTGGCGAGAATTCGAAAAATCTCATTCCCGTCAACATCGAAGACGAGATGCGAAAGTCGTTTCTCGACTACGCGATGTCCGTTATCATCAGCCGGGCGCTGCCCGACGTTCGCGACGGGTTGAAGCCGGTCCATCGCCGCATCCTATTTGGAATGAGCGAGTTAGGCCTAAACTATAACCGGCCGACGAAGAAGTGCGCCAAAATCGTCGGCGAGGTGATGGGCAAGTACCATCCGCACGGAGATTCGGCCATCTACGACGCGCTGGTCCGAATGGCGCAGCCGTTCTCGATGCGCTACCAGTTGGTGGACGGGCAGGGGAATTTCGGTTCGGTGGACGGTGATCCGCCGGCCGCAATGCGGTACACGGAAGCGCGTCTCACGCGCATCGCCAATGCGCTGATGGAGGATATCGACAAAGAGACGGTCGACTTCCGCTCCAACTACGACGATTCCGAGCAGGAGCCCGTGGTGCTGCCGTCGCGCGTGCCGAACCTGCTGGTGAACGGATCGGCCGGAATCGCCGTGGGTATGGCCACCAACATTCCGCCGCACAATCTGCGCGAAGTGGTGGAGGCGACGATTCTGCTCGTGCAGAAACCCGCGGCATCGCTGCAAGAGGTGATGCAGATCGTTACCGGGCCCGATTTTCCGACCGGCGGGTATATCCTCGGCCGTCAAGGCATCTACGACGCCTACACCAAGGGCCGCGGCTCGCTAAAGCTGCGCGCCAAGGCCTCGACCGAGAGCATCGGCAAGGACCGTGAAGCGATCATCGTCACCGAGATCCCCTACCAGGTGAACAAGGCCCGGCTCATTGAAAACGTCGCCGGGCTGGTGAACGAAAAGAAGATCGAAGGCATCTCCGAAATTCGCGACGAAAGCGACCGCGACGGCATGCGGATCGTGTTCGAGTTGAAACGCGGCGAACAGCCGGAAATCGTTCTAAACAATCTGTTTAAGCAGACGCAGATGCAAACCAGCTTCGGCGTCATCATGCTTTCGATCGTCAACGGGCAGCCGCGCGAACTGGGCCTGGTCGACTGTCTGAAGCGGTTCATCGATCACCGCGTGGAAGTAGTCCGCCGCCGCACCGACTACCTGCTGCGCAAGGCCCGCGACCGCGAGCACATCTTGCTCGGCTTCAAAAAGGCGCTGGATCACCTGGACGAAGTGATCAAGCTGATTCGCGACTCGAAGACCCCGCGCGAAGCCAAGGACCGCTTGATTGGCCGCTTCGAATTCTCGGAGCGCCAGGCGCAGGCCATCATCGAACTGCAACTCCAGCGTTTGACCAACATGGAGCAGCAGAAGATTCTCGACGAATTGGCCGACATCCAGCGGTTGATCGCCGAGTACCTGGAGATTCTAGGCTCGGACAAGGTTCTGCGCGCTGTGATCGTAAAAGAGCTGCGCGAGGTTCTCAAGGACTTCGGCGACGAGCGCCGGACGCAGATTATCGAGGACACCGGCGAGATTGAGATCGAGGATCTGATTCAGCAGGAAGATGTCGCGATCACGGTCACGCGGGGCGGCTATTTGAAGCGAACCGCGGTCGACACCTACCGCCGCCAGACACGGGGCGGGAAGGGGCGCATCGGAATGACGACGCGCTCGGAGGATGTGGTTGAGCACTTGATCGTCGCCTCCACGCATGCCTACCTGCTGATCTTTACCAGCAAGGGCCGCGTGTATTGGCTGAAGAACTATGTAATCCCGGACGCTGGAACCGCGTCGAAGGGCAAACACATCAACAGCCTGATCAATCTGCAGCCCGACGAAACCGTGAAAGGCTTCCTGCCTGTGCGCGAGTTCGTGGATGGCAAGAACATCGTGATGATTACCCGCCAGGGCGTCATCAAGAAGAGCTCGCTGAGCGAGTTCGACAATCCAATGGCGCGCGGCATAATCGCGCTGTCGCTTGACGACGGCGACGAGTTGATCGAGGCGCTCCTGACCGACGGTGACAACTACATCTTCATGGCCACCCATGAGGGCAAGGCCATCAAGTTCAAGGAAGAGGAAGTGCGGGCCATGGGCCGGCAGGCGCGGGGCGTGAAAGGCATGGAGTTGAGCCCGGACGACGTGATCATCGGCGCCGAAATCTGCACCGAGGGCGACCTGATCCTCTCGATTTCCGAGAACGGCTACGGCAAACGCACCCCTCTGGTGGATTACCGGTTGACCCACCGCGGCGGCAAGGGTGTCATCAATATGGACATAACGCGCAAGACCGGGAAGGTGGTCTCCGTCATGAAAGTGAAGGAAGACACCGACCTGATGATCATCACCGCCGACGGTAAGATCATCCGCATCGAAGCCGGCGAAATCCGGCGGACTGGCCGCGGTGCGCAGGGCGTCCGCGTGGTGAAGATGGAGGAGAACGACCACGTCGCGGCCGCGACCGTGGTGCCGGACTCCGAAAACGGTGTCGCGGCGGACGGCGAGGAGCCACCGGTTCAATAGAACCGGTAACCTCTGCCCCTTTCCGAGACTCTTACTTCCGTGAGATCCTGTAGGAAGCTTTCCGGAGATCAAAGATGAAATTCGTTCATGGCATAATCCTGGCGCTGATGCTTTCCGTCATGATCTACGTCGTCAACCGCGACATGGACCGTAGCGATTTTCGTCTGGATGCTTCGATCGTTCCGGCCGCGTACGCGGCCGAGGATCAGCCCGCCAAGATGGATTGGCGGATGCTTCGCGAACTCAATTACCGCACCGGCAAAATCTCTCCGTCCCTGAAAGCGTTGGACGGAAAGATGGTGAAGATTCCCGGCTACATGGTACCGTTGGAAGATGACTCCGAGATCGTCACCGAGTTCCTGCTGGTTCCCTACGTCGGCGCATGCATCCATACGCCGCCGCCTCCGCCGAACCAGATCGTGCAAGTGAAAATGAACAACCAGAAGAAGGTCAAGATGAGCTTCTGGGACCCGGTGTGGATTCACGGCAAGCTGAACATCTCCACCATCAAGAGCCCTTACGGTGACGTGGGTTTCCAGGTCGCCGGTGTTCAAATCGAACCGTACAAGGACGAATAACATGCGCTTCGCCTTCCTCCTGGCCATTCTGGCAGTCACTCTGCCCGCCCAGCAACGCAGCCGCAAAGCGCACGAGCATGGCGCGGCGAAAATCAATATCGCCTTTGAGTCCACCAAGGGCGCGCCGAAGGGCGTGATCGAGTTCGAGGCGCCCGCCGAATCGGTAGTGGGCTTTGAGCATGAGGCGAAGTCCGCCGCGGACAAGGCCAATCAGGCGGCGGCGCTGAACACGCTAAAGGCCCGGTTCGGCGAAATGGTGGTGATTCCCGGCTGCAAAATCACGCCGAAATCGGCAAAGGTGGAAGTGGAGCATCACGACGCGAAGACGAAGGGCGCGAAGCACGAAGAGCACTCGGAGGTCCATGCCGAGTTCGACGTGCAGTGCGCCAAGCCGCTGGCCGGCACAGTCATCAGTTTCGGAATCGCCAAAGTGTTTCCCAAGATCCACGACACCGATGTGGCGTTGATCGCAGGCGAACAGCAGTCCAGCGTGGAAGTGAAAACCGGAAAAGAAACGCTACGGATCGCGAAATGAGCGCGGTCGTCTGCAGGAACCTCCGGTTCGGCTACACACCCGGCGCGTTGGTTCTCGACATCGATCAACTGGAAGTCGCTTCCGGCGAACGCGTCTTCTTGTTCGGGCCGTCCGGCTCCGGCAAGACGACTCTGCTGGGAATTCTCTCCGGCGTGTTGACGAACTTCACCGGTGAGGTGAGGGTGTTGGACCGCGAGATCGCGAAAATGACAGGTTCCCAACGGGACGCGTTTCGCGGCGCCCATCTGGGCTACATCTTTCAACTCTTCAATCTCATCCCGTACCTCACCGTGGTTGAGAACATCACGCTGCCGTGCCGGCTGCACGCCGAACGGCGCAAGAACATCGGGAACCTGGAGGACGCCGCACGGCAAGCTGCGGACAAACTCGGTATCCTGCACCTGCTCCACCGGAAGGTCACCGATTTGTCGGTGGGGCAGCAACAACGCGTAGCGGCGGCGCGCGCCCTGCTGGGCGCGCCCGAGTTGATCATCGCTGACGAGCCCACTTCGTCGCTCGACTACGATCACCGCGAGAGGTTCCTCGAGTTGCTGTTTGAAAGCTGCCGGGAGGCGAAGGCTACCATTCTCTTCGTTAGCCACGACCGCTCGCTGATGCACCTCTTCGACAAACAGTTGGATCTTGGTGAGCTGAATAAGGCCCAAACGGTGGCCACGGCGGAATAGCAAATGGTTCTCCTCTCCCTCGCCTATCACTCGTTGAAGAACCGGAAGCTGACAACAGCGCTGACCGTGCTATCGATCGCTCTGTCGATCGCCCTCCTTGTCGGTGTGGAGAATGTCCGCGTAGGCGCGCGTCAAAGTTTCGAAGGCACGATTTCGCAGACGGACCTGATCGTGGGCGCGCGGGGCGGTTCGCTGCAACTGCTGCTCTACAGCGTGTTCCGCATTGGGCAGGCGACGAACAACATTTCCTACGAGAGCTATTTGAAGTTCAAAAACCACCCGGCGGTTGAGTGGACGATTCCCTATTCGCTGGGCGATTCGCACCGAGGGTTCCGCGTCGTGGGAACCGACGAGAACTTCTACAAGCATCTCCGCTACCGGCGGGACCGGTCGTTGTCGTTCCAGGAGGGCCAGGAGCCGAAAGGGATTTTCGATGTGGCGCTCGGCGCCGATGTGGCGCGTGCGCTCAACTACAAGGTCGGGCAGAAAGTTGTGATCACGCACGGAGTCGCCTCCGCGGCCGGACGCGGCATCCAGGATCACGACGACAAGCCGTTCACGGTCTCGGGAATCCTAAGCAAGACCGCCACTCCGGTGGACCGCTCCTTGTACATATTGCTCGAAGGCATCAGCGCGGTTCATATCGATTGGGCCGACGGCGCTCCGCCGCTGCCTGGCGAAGAGGTGCCGGCCAGCAAGATCACCAAGGAATCGGTGAAGGTGGACCAGATCACATCGTTCCTGCTGCGAAACAAACGGCGCATCGACACCCTGCGGGTGCAGCGCGAGATCAACACGTTCACCGAAGAACCGCTGCAGGCGATCGTCCCCGGCGTGACATTGCAGGAGTTGTGGCGGACACTCGGCTACGCCGAGGACGCGCTCACGGTCATCACGTTTTTCGTAACGATCGTCGGGCTGCTGGGCATGCTGGTCTCGCTCTACACGTCGCTGAACGAACGGCGGCGGGAGATGGCCATCCTGCGAGCCATCGGTGCAGGGCCCGGCAAAATCATTTCGCTGTTGGTGTTTGAGAGTTTTCTGTTGACGCTGGCCGGCTGCGTGATGGGCGTGGCGCTGATCTATGGCCTCAGCGCGGCCCTGCAGCAGACCGTCGAGGATCACTTCGGGCTCTACATCCCCATCCAGCCGCCAACCCCTGCGGGGTGGATCTACCTGGGCGCGGTGCTGCTGGCGAGCTTGCTGATCGGTTTTATTCCGGCCTGGAAAGCCTATCGAAATACCCTCTCCGACGGCCTCAGCGTGCGGGTGTAAGGAACTTTCGGCGGAAAGAATCCGTCCTTAGCAACAGCGAAAACTTGCATCCATTCGTGAGATTGTGTTATCAATTGAAAGTACGCCTACATGCCTGAGTCGAACACGCAAACTTTAGACCGTTATGGGATGTTGCTTTCAATCGGCTGCGCGATTCACTGCGCCGTGCTGCCTATGGCGATGGGATTGCTCACCGCTTCCGGTCTGGGTTGGATCGCCGGTCCCGAATTCGAATGGGCGATCTTAGCCTGTACGTTTCTGATCGGTTCGACGCAGTTGATCAAAAGCTTCACCACCCATCGCAATCCGCTCTCGCTCTATCTGTTCGGCGCCGGCTTGACCTTTTTTGCCCTGGCGAAACTGGAAGCGGTCCAGTTCCAGTATTCCGAAGCGGTGCTTATGACGATAGGCGGCCTCCTGACCGCCACGGCGCATTTCAAAAACCTGCGCCTCTGCGCTTGCTGCAACGCCCACTAGCCTTCCGCGCGGGGCGTAGTGGTATGATCCAACCTTCGCCTCTTGCATGCAACGTTCCCGGCTTGATCGTTTCGCGGACTCGATAGTCCAGTTTGTTCCAGACGCAATTACGGCCAGCTTGATCATGTTGATCGCGCTCGCCTCCGCCGCCTGGATGCTGGGTTCGGCGCCCGGACAGATTTTGGACGCCTATTACAAAGGCTTCTGGTCGCTCGTGCCGTTCACAAGCCAGATGACGCTCATCATCGTGCTGGGCGGCGCGCTGGCTTCGACGCCCTTCTTTCAACGCCTTGTCGGCGGGCTCTCGCGCCTGCCCAGGACGCGCAACCAAATGGTGATTCTGGCGGTGCTGCTTTCGGCCGCCGCGTCGTACTGCTTCTGGGGCCTCGGCTACTCGCTCAGTCCGTTGATCGGCGTCTACTTCGCCCGCGAAGCCGAGCGCCGCGGCATCGGCCTGCACTTCCCGTTTTTCATGGCGACTGTCTACGCCGCCGTCGCCGTCTGGCAATTCGGATTGTCGTCGTCGGCGCCCCTCATCGTCGCCACGCAGGGGCATTTTCTGCAGGACCTGACAGGCGTCATCCCGCTCTCCCGCACCATCTTCTCCCCGGCGTCGTTGATTCACATCGCCGTGTACACGGCGGCGGTAGTTTTCACCGGGTGCAGGCTGATGCCCAGGACGCACCATCCCATCTCGGCCTACCCAGGCGCTGCGGAGCTTGCCAAATCCTCGGAGCCGGAACCACTGCGCCCTGTCACGCTTTCCGAGCGCGTGGAGGCGCAGCCGTACTTCACATGGTTCTTCTGCGCGGCCTTGCTCGCGTGGCTCTGGCATCATTTCGTGAGCAAGGGCCTGGGCCTCAATATCAACTCGCTCAATATCGTTCTGCTGCTGCTTGTCTTTGGACTCTACGGCAACGTCAAACGGGTGACGCTGGCGATTGAGAAGAGCGTGGTGGCGGGCTGGCCCGTTATCATCCTCTACCATCTCTACGCCGGGCTGGCGGGCATTATTGAGTCGACCGCCGTGGGCGAGTCGATGGCGCAACTGGTGGCCGCGTCCAGCAACCCATTGACGTTTCCCACTCTCTCGGCGGCCATCGGAACGGTATTCTCGTTCTTCATTCCATCCTCTGGAGGCCAATGGGCGATTCAAGGATTGGTGACGGCTAAGTCGGCCATGGCGATCGGCGTCTCCGTCGAGCGCGCGCTTCTGGCGATGAGCGTGGGCGACCATATGGGCAATCTGACCTCGCCGTTCTGGTACGTTGTGATCGCCGGAATCGTGCGGCTGGATTTCCGGACCTTCTTCGGCTACGGGCTCGTCTACGCGGCCATCTGGTTCGTCATCGGGTCGATCGTCTTCACGTTCGCGCCCTGCTGAGACTTCAGCCCGCTTCCTCGTTCGCGCGCCGCAGCAAACCGCGCATCTGCGCGATGCAATAGGCGGTGCCCGCTCTGCGCATCTTGTCGTCGCCCCGCATCTCCGGAACGTGATCGGGCACGATGATGCCGTTGAACTTCACTTTGCGCAGAGCCTTCATCACCGCGTACATGTCCATGTAGCCGTCCTCTGGAAACGTTTCGTGGAAGCGTGGCAGCGGGCCGGAGACGTTCCGGAAATGCACGTCCACAATCTTTCCGCGGCGGCCAAAGTCGTCGATCATCCCAAACACATCCTTGCCCATGTGTGTTCCGCCTTCGGACCACGTGCCGACGCAAAACGTAAGCCCCCAGAACTTCGAGGCGCCGGCGATTTTTTCCGCCCGCGCGTACCCGTCGTAGTGGACCAGAACCTTCGCGACGCCGTTCATCTTCGCCAGTGGCGGATCGTCCGGATGGAGCGCCAGCTTCACCTGGGCTTTCTCGGCGGCCGGCAGCACCGCCTTCATGAAGTACGTGTAGGTTGACCAGATGTCCTCGGCCGAGTACTCCCGGTCGAAGGCCTGTTTCTCGATCTTCTTTCGAAAATCGTCGACGCTGAACTCTCTCGCCCGGTAGCCGCGCGGGGTGTCGACGAAGGAGGTCGTGTAGGTGTTGGCCGGGTGCCAGTCGTAGTCCGAAGCCGGGATGCCCAGCTTGCCGCAGTCGCGCAGGAACTGACAGTAGGTTTCGATGATCTCGTCGCGACGGCCCTTCCCCAGTTGAACGTCCAGGTGGCGGTAGGCGTAGTGAACCGCCGAGAAGATCTTCATCTCGAACTTTGCGAGCCGGTCCACGGTGGCCTTCATGAACTCGTAGGGCGCCGAATCGCCGAATTCGATGCGGCACCAGCGGATGCCCAGTTGGCGCAGAAAAAGAAGGTCGTCGTCGCTCAACGAGCGGATGACCATTCTGTGCGAAAGCTTGATGTTCGCCGGATCGTATTCATCGATCGTCTTCTTCGAAGCGGCGGCAAGCGGCAGGCTCAGGACGACTCGGCGGGGCAACATCAGGGTAACCTCTTCTCGAACAGGATATCGCCGGCGGCGTCCCGGAGCTTCACCGTCATCTCTCCCTCGGCCGAAATCGAAACCTCGCCGAAGAACTGCAATCCCGCGGCCGGGCCGATACCAGGCTTCTGGTGGGCGCGGTACTTCTGGTAGACCACTTGCGGTCCGAACGTGTTGTCCAGCTTCGCCGGCCCGAACGAACCGGAGTGCAGCGGGCCGCTCACAAACTCCCAGAACGGCGCGAATTCGGGGAAGGCGGCCTTGGACGGATCGTAGAAATGCGCCGCCGTGTAGTGTACATCCGCCGTCAGCCAAACCGTGTTCTGCACGCCCGCGTCGCGTATGCCCCGCAGCAGCCGTGCGATCTCCAGCTCCCGTCCCAGCGGCTCGCTGTGGTCGCCATTGGCCGCCGCCTCCCACTTGCCGCCGGTGTCCGGAATTTGAAGGCCGATCGGCATGTCGGCGGCGATCACCTTCCACTTCGCCTGGCTGGTGCGCAGTCCGTCAAGCAGCCAACCCAACTGCGGCGCGCCCAGAAAATCCGTTTCGCCGTCCTCCGTCCGCTGCTTGTTCGCCGTGTTCGGCCCGCGATAGCTGCGCATGTCGATCACGAACAGATCAAGCAGCGGGCCGTAGGCGATTTTCCGGTATACACGCTCCGATTCGACGGAATGGTAACGGATCGGTGCGTACTCCAGGAACGCCCGCTGGCCGCGCGCCGCCAGCAGAGCCGCGCTCTTTTCCGTGTACTTCTTGTCCCTGGAAAGGTCCAGCGACGCGCTGTAGTTGTTCGTCACCTCGTGATCGTCCCATTGCCATACCTGTGGCACCTCGGCGTGAAAGCGCCGCACGTTGTCGTCCAGAAAGTTGTACTTGTACGCTCCGCGGAACTCGGCGAGCGTTTCGGCCACCTTCGACTTTTCCTCCGTCACGATGTTCTTCCAAATCGTGCCGTCTTCCAGTTTCACTTCCGGCAGAATCGGGTTGTCGGCGTAGATGGTATCGCCGGAGTGCAGGAAAAAGTCGGGCTGCAGCGCGCGCATGGTCTCATAGATCTTCATGCCGCCCCGCGCTGTATCGATGCCCCACCCCTGCCCGCACGTATCGCCCGACCAGAAGAAGCGAACCGGCCGCGCGGAAATCGGCGCCGCGCGAAAGCGGCCCCGGGCCGGCTCGCTGTCGGCGCCGCCAAAGCCCAGATCTTTGAAAATGACCTCGTACTCAACGTCCGCGCCCGGGGCCCAGCCCGAGATATCCAATCGCCCCGTAAAGTCGGTAGTCTCCAGACAATGCGGCCCCAGGACCTCCGTCCACGCGCCTCCGGCCTGACGCCAGCGAACGCTCATTCGTGAAGGCCGGTCCGCCCGGCTCCAGATCAAAGCGCGGCCGTCCGAAACGTCGCCCGCCATCGCGCCCTGCGCGGCCAGGGGCCGCCGCGCCGCCACCAGTCCTGGCGCCGCTTGCAGGATTCGCCGTCTTGTCCATCGCATCTTTACGTTCTCCGTTTCACGTCCGCAACGGTCATCTTGAAGCCGACCTGACCGTATGGGCTTTCTGTTGACTGGATATCGATTCTTCCGTACGCCCAAACGGGGTAGAGCAGGTCCACTTTCACGGGCCGCCCAGTGACGGTGCCATAGACGATCTGATTGCCCGGCGGCGGCGGCGTGTGGATGCACGCGCCCGCCGTTGGAACCAGCAGAAACTCGTTGACCTCCTGAAAACCGTCGTCCATCGGCACCATGTAGCCGGCGATTTTCACGTTCGTGCCGGCCATCATTTCAAGCAGCGGCGACGCCTGGCCCGTGACGGTATTGAGCCCGCGCAGCATCCGCCAATCCACCACCGCGTAGCCGTCTTTCTCGTTCGGATCGGCGTTTTCCAAATCCACCGCTTCCACCTTGGGCCTCGCGACGTGAATCTTCCTCGGCTCCCGCTCTTCAACCGTTACCAGTTTGGGACCGCAACCGGCCAGCACGCCGAAAACGTTTAATAGATGTCGCCGCACTATCATGAAATTACGATGCTTCGCCGCTCGTTCCTGACCGTCCTTCCAATTCTACCCGCCGCGGCGGCGCCCAGCCGCTTTTTGGTGGAGCCGTACATAAATCTCGGCGAAGCGCCCGGCGGCCTCTCCGTCGTCTTTCACACGGATCTGACGGCTTCCGCCTTCACCGTCCGCGGCGTCCGCACCGAAGTGATGACGATCGCCAACCCGCCGCACCTGGTGCACGAAGCGAAGCTGCCGCTGGAGCCGCCCTTCGAGTTCGAAATCCAGGAAAATGGCCAAACTGTTTATCGCGCCCGAGTCAAGACCAGGCGCGCGCCACGCCACCGTTTCGTCGTTCTCGGCGACCCCGGGCAAAGCACAAACGGCCAGCGGGCGCTGGCGGAGCTAGCCAAATCCCTGGATCCCGATTTTGTCTTCTTCGGCGGCGACATGGTCTATGAGTATGGCCGCGTGTCCGACTACCGGCGAAAGTTTTTCCCCGTGTATCGGGAACTGTTCCGGGAACGCCTGATCGTTGGCGCGCCGGGGAACCACGATACGGACGAATCGGACTTCAGCGCGCACCCGGACGCCTACGCCTTTTTCCCCTATTGGCGGCAGCCGGGGAACGGCCCTTTGCTCGACACCCATCCTTCTCTGAAAGGGAACCCCTCGGTTCGCGACGCCTTTCTGCAAAGCGTTGGCGGCCGGTTTCCGCGCGCGTTGAATTTCTCGTTCGATTTCGGCAACACCCACTGGACAATCGTCGACAGCAATAAATACGCGAACCTTCGCGATCCGAAACTGCAAGATTGGCTCG
Organism: Acidobacteriota bacterium; assembly: GCA_016871155.1. GTDB lineage: Bacteria > Acidobacteriota > Terriglobia > Bryobacterales > Bryobacteraceae. Next base: position 26,999 of record VFZO01000032.1, read on the forward strand.
CGAAGGACCTTGCGGCCGCGCGGCAAATGGATTGGCGTTTCGTCGGCATTCATCACCCGCCTTTCCACTCGGCCCGAAAACACGCGGACGAGCAGCAATCGCGCTGGCTGGCGGGGCTCTTTCAGGAACACAACGTCGATGTCGTGTTTTCCGGTCATACCCACAACTACCAGCGCTCGCATCCCTTGCGTTTCCTGAATCCGCGCCAGGACAAGGGGCAACTGGTGAAAGGCAACATTCTGCCCGATCCGCAAGGCCGGAACGGCGTCGTCTACATTGTCAGCGGCGCCGGAGGCGCCGGGCTGCACAGCAATTTTTTCCCCGCGCCGTTCACCGCCAGGACTGAAGGCCGCGTGCACTCGCTTTCCGTCGTCGACATCGACGGACGGACCCTGAAGTTCCGGCAAATTGGCGCCGGCGGCCGCGAAATCGACGCATTTACTCTTTGATGCGCAGACTCCGGAACCAGCACTCCGACGAGTGATTCTGCAGGGCGATCGCCGAACTCTCCACGCCGTTGCGAATCTCGGTCTCTAGGACTTTCCGGCCGTTCAGCCAATGCTCCACAACAGGCCGCCGGACCACAATCATCGACTCGTTCCACTCGCCGGCTCGCCGGATAGGGGCCGCCAGCGCCGCCGCTTTTCCATAAAGGCTGGCCGTGCCTTTGGACGGATCCCGTTTGGCTTCCTCCGACGCTTCGTCGTCTGTTAACTGATACTCCGGCCCGCGCGCTCGCGCATGGAGCGACTGGACGCCCTTCGGACTCCAGGTATCGAATTTCTCGATCAGGTACTTCACGCCGCTGTTTCCGCCCGGTGCGATCCGCCACTCAAACGCGAACGAAAAGTCGCGAAACGTCCGAATCGTGCGAATGTCCTGAAAGGTTGGCTTCACGGGCAGCGATTTCAGGCAGCCGTCCTCGATTTTCCAGCAATTTTCTGGAAACGGTTTGCCCGTCACTTCAATCCATCCAGTGGGCGTCGTTCCATCAAACAGTGTTTGCCAGTCCTGAGAAAACGCCGCACCCGTCAACCCGATCAGGAGCGGACGCCGCCCAAATCTTTCTCGCATTCGAGTACAATCCTACCCTATGAAGACTCTACGTTTTCTCATCACGCTCCTCGCGCTTGTCGCGATTCTGCCGGCCCAGCCGGCCGCTAAGAAAGACGCCACCAAGGCAGCGGCCGCCGCGGCCACCGGGCTGATCGACATCAACTCCGCCGACGCCGCCACGCTGAAGAGCATCCCTGGCATCGGCGACGCCTACGCCGCGAAGATCGTTGCGAACCGCCCATACAAGGGCAAGGACGAGATCGTCTCCAAGGCCGGCGTACCGGACGGCGTCTATCAAAAGATCAAGGACAAGATCATCGCCAAGCAGGCGGCCGCTAAGAAGAAGTAGCCGAATTTCGCATCCATCGCCGGGCGCCATCTTCTGGGTGACGCCCGGCGTTCGTTTACGTAGGTACGGTCCCGCCTGCGGAGTTGCTGCGAAACTCACCGGCGTCGCCACGTCGAGGATCAGCGCCGATGTCCGGTCGTCCTGAGCGATCATCCCGGCCACGCCCTCCTGAATCGCCAGGTCCCGGGCGACGATGCCAAAGCCAATCCGCCAGCCTGCGGGGCCAAACGCACTCCAGTTGCCGAACGCCTGGAAATGTCGACGGATAGAATCTACTCCAGCGCAGCGGCTACAATGGAAGAGTTCTCCATGAGCGCAGAAACCGCAAAGTCCGTCTCAATAGCCACCTGGCTGCCGGCCGTATTGATTGGCTGGGTCGTGCCCGGCGGAGGCCACATCTATCTAAAGCGCATGCACCGTGGAGCGCTTGTCGGCGCAGCCACGGTGATCTGCTTCGTGTTTGGCCTCATGATGCGGGGCGCCTTCTTTGAACCGCAGAAAGGCGACCTGCTCATCACGCTGATCACCTACGGCGGCTATTTCGCGAACCTTTGTACCGGCGCGCCCTATTTCCTCGCTACCTGGCTCGGTTACGATCAGCCCGACGTCGCCGGCCACGTACACGACTACGGAACCAAGTTCATGGTCGGAGCGGGATTGCTGAACATTCTTTCCATGGTCGACGCCTGGGAAATCGCCACGAATCAGAAGGACTAGCCGCCATGCCAAAACTCGCACTCTCCCACCTGGAAGCGACTCTGCTGTTCGCCTTGTTGATTAGCGTTGTCCTCGGCGTTGTCACCAAGAAAAACGACAAGGACCGGCTACACTACGGCCTTTACTGCTTCGGATGTTTCGTCGCCACGGTCATCGGCCTCGGCTGGCTGATGCGCCTGGGTCACGGTTAACGCAGCGCGGCTTCAATCGCCGCTGCAAGCTCCGGCGAGTCGGGACTGACGCCGGAATCGAAACGCTGCAGAACGGTTCCGTCTTTGCCAGTCAGGAACTTTTCGAAATTCCATTGCACCTCACCCGCCGTCTTCGGCTTGGCCGGATCGGTCAGGAATTGATAGAGCGGCGTTTTGCCTGCGCCCCTCACCTTGACCTTCGCCATCATCGGAAACGTCACGCTGTAGTTCCGGGAGCAGAACGACTTGATCTCCTCGTTGGTGCCTGGTTCTTGCGAGCCGAAATCGTTGGACGGAACGCCGATGACGATCAGGCCCTTCTCCTTGTACTTCTGATAGAGGCGCTGCAGGCCCGCGTATTGCGGTGTGTAGCCGCACTGGCTGGCGACGTTGACGAACAGCACCGGCTTGCCCTTCAGGGTGTTTAGCGCGACGGGTTTGCCGTCGATGGAGTTCATGGTGATGTCGAAAAGGCTCATGGCGAATAGTAACGTGAACATTATTGCTCCAAAAACGCGCGGACGCCGGCCGTGAGCCGTGCCGATTCGCAACCCAGGGCCATGTGGCCGCAGTTGCCGTTGAGGTCCAGGGTAGGGAAGCCACCCAATTTCGCGAACTCCAGCGAGGTTCGCGGATTCACCATGTGATCTTGCTTGGCCACCACGATGTACATCTTCGCTTGCACCTTGGCCACGGCCTCCCGCAGGTCGTGATTCTGGGACATCATCGCCCGCAGCTGCGCAGCGCGGTTCAGCGGGTCGATGGTGACGTTTTCCAGCGACTTCTTGATGGCCGCCCAGTCGCCTCCCGCCGCCGCGTCGTGCTCGGGAGTTCGCATTGCGAACTGATGTATGGCGTTCACGGCCGGCATCACCGATCGCGGATCCACTTGATTCGCGACAGCCGATTCGATCGCCGACAACTGGGCCTGCCAAAGCAGCAGATCGGGCGTGGAGAGCTTCGGCGATCCGATGATCGGAACGATCTTCTTGGCGAACGCCGGGTACGCTACCGCCCAGTCGAATGCTTGCATGCCGCCCATACTGATTCCGATGATCGCGGCCACACCGGTGATTCCAAAATGCTCGCGCAAAAGGCGGTGTTGTGAGTTGACCATGTCGCGAATCGTAATGTGCGGAAGCTTCGCCGACACGCCGTTCGACAACGCGTCCACCGTAATCACGAAAAACCGGCCGGAATCCACCATCTTGTCCGGGCCCACGAAGGACGAAAGATTCTCGCTTTTGCCGCCAAACCAGCTGGGGAACAACACGGCGTTCGATTTCGCCGCGTCCAACTTGCCGTAGGTGCGGAAGCCGATCTCCACCCGGGAGGCCGTCTGGCCGTTGGTCAACTGGAAGTCCTTCAGCTCGGCGAATTGAAGGTCCTGCGCAGCGGCGCAAACGGCGAGTAGCGGGAACCACTTCATACGCTTGATGATAAACCCAATCGATACCGGAACCATTTACACTGTCTAGGAGACCTCCGCGGAATCATGCATCGCCAATACAAGAAGTGGCACAGCCCAGCGCTCGGCCGCGACATGGAACTTCTCGTCTTCGGCCACGGTGGCGCGCCGATGATCGTATTCCCGTCGTCGATGGGACGCTTTTACGACTACGAGGACCGCGGGCTCGTCGCTGCCATCGGCCACAAGTATGAATCCGGCGAGTTGCAGACGTTTTGCGTCGACAGCGTCGACAGCGAAAGCTGGTACAACAAGGCGGTCCATCCTAAGGATCGAGCGTTGCGGCATGCCCTTTACGACGCCTATATTCTGAACGAAGTCCTGCCATTCATCCAAAAGACCAACGGCGCGCCGCGCGTGACCGTATCGGGATGCAGCTTCGGCGGCTATCATTCGGCGAACTTCGCTTTCCGCCATCCGGAGTTGTGCGATGGGCTCGTCTCCCTCGGCGGCGCCTTCGACATTCATCAGTTCTTGAACGGCTACTACGACGACAACTGCTATTTCCACTGTCCGCCGGATTTCCTTCCGGGCTTAAGCGACGCCGGCACCCTGCGTGCGATTCGGCGCATGCGGATCGTCCTCGCAACCGGCGAGACCGACATTTGCCTCGCCGAAAACCACCGGCTGAGTCACATTCTCAACGAAAAACAGATCCCGCACTTTCTCGATGTCTGGGGCGAAGGCACCGGGCACGACTGGCATTGGTGGGAACGGATGACCGTGAAATTCTTCGGGTGATACATGAAACGAATCGGCATTGTCTACGGGATGGAGTCCACCTTTCCCCCGGCGCTTGTGGACCATATCAACGCCCGGGCCATCCCCGGCATCGTGGCGGAGCATGTCCGTGTCGGCGGCGTTTTTATGGACCGGTCCTGCGGCTACGACGTGATTATCGACAGGATCAGCCACGATATTCCCTTCTATCGCGCCTGGTTGAAGAACGAGATTCTCCACGGCGCCAAGGTCGTGAACAATCCCTTCTGGTGGTCGGCAGACGACAAGTTTTTCAACTACGCGCTGGCCAATAAACTGGGTGTCGCGACGCCCCGGACCGTCATGCTGCCGCACAAGGACCATCCGGACGGCACCACCGAACGGTCGATGCGCAACCTGATGTATCCGCTGAATTGGGACGAGATTTTCGCCTACATCGGCTTCCCGGCCTTTCTGAAGCCGCACCTGGGCGGCGGCTGGAAGAACGTCTTCCACGTCCACTCGCCCGAACAGTTTTTTGAGGCCTACAACACAACCGGAACGCTCGGTATGACCCTGCAGGCCGCCGTGAATTTCAACGAGTACTTCCGCTGCTACGTGATCGGCCGGGAGAAGGTCCACATCATGCCCTACGACCCGCGGCAGCCGCACGCGTTTCGCTACGTCATGAATCCGCCCGCTTACGATCCCGCTCTGCTGAAGCGTGTGGAGGCCGATGCCCTGAAACTGTGCCGGGCGCTCGGCTACGATCTCAACACCGTGGAGTTCGCCGTCGAGGACGGTGTGCCGTACGCCATCGACTTTCTGAACCCCGCGCCCGACGCCGACGTGAACTCGGTGGGGCAGGAGAACTTCGACTGGGTGGTCCGCGCCGTTGCCGACATGGCGATCGCCAAAACGCGGGAACCGGTGTCGCAGCCCGAGTACAACTGGGCCAGGTTCCTCGCATGATCCCATCGCTCACGCTGGGGATCGAGGAAGAGTTTCAGACGATCGATCCGGAGACGCGCGATCTTCGCTCCCACATTTCAAGCGAGCTGATGGAACAGGGCCGGCTGCTTCTGAAAGAGCGGGTGAAGCCGGAATTGCATCAGTCGGTGATCGAAGTGGGAACCTCGATCTGCACCAACATTCAGGAGGCCGAACGCGAGGTCAAGCTGATCCGCGCCAACATTATTGAGCTCGCGAGCAAGAACGGTTTGCATCTGGCGGCGGCCGCCACGCACCCATTCGCCGATTGGCGCGCCCAAGGCATCTATCCGGACGAACGGTACGACACCCTGGTCGAAGATATGCAGATGGTGGCCCGGTCGAACCTCATCTTCGGGCTGCACGTGCATGTAGGAGTGGAGGATAGGGAAACCGCCATCCACCTGGTCAACGCGGCCCGCTATTTTCTGCCTCACATCCTGGCGCTTTCCACGAACTCCCCGTTCTGGCTCGGTATGGAGACGGGGCTGAAGAGCTATCGCTGCAAGGTCTTCGACAAGTTTCCCCGGACGAATATACCGGACTACTTTCCCTCCTACGGCGAGTACATGAACTTCGTCAACCTGCTCATCTCCACCGGGTGCATCGATAATCCGAAACGCATCTGGTGGGACATCCGGTTGCATCCGAACTTCCCGACGATTGAATTCCGCATCTGCGATCTGCCCATGCGCGCCGATGAGACCATCGCCCTTGCCGCGCTCATTCAGGCGACCGTTGCAAAGCTCTACAAACTGCACGCGCAGAACCAAGGTTTCCGTCTCTACCGGCGCGCCTTGATCATGGAGAACAAGTGGCGCGCGCTGCGCTACGGAATCGACGGCAAACTCATCGATTTCGGCAAGCGGGTGGAGGTGCCGTTCCACGACCTCATGGAAGAGTACCTCGGATTGATCGACGACGTTGTAGACGAACTTGGCAGCCGCCAACAGGTCAACTACATTCGCCGCATCGTGGAGGAAGGAACCGGCGCGGATCGCCAGTTGCGCGTGTGGCGCGAAACCGGTGACTTGAAGAAGGTCGTCGACTACATCATCGACGAAACGAAACGAGACGTGGGCCAACCGGGCCCGCTGGAACTAAAGCCTACATGTTGAAATACGACCCCGAATTCCGGACCGGCGCTCGCAACGCCGTGCGGACGTGTCTCCGCATTCAACCCGAGGAGCGCGTGACCGTGATTACCGATCGCGAGACCGAAGCCATCGCCGCCGCCATTAGCGGTGAATTGGACGCCATCGGCGCCCCGCATCGAGTATGGTTGCTCGAAGACGAAGGAACGCGGCCGCTCACCGGTATGCCACGCGCGATTCTCGACGATCTGGAAGTGGCAAATGTTTCGATCTTCTGCGCGCAGGCGCAAACCGGCGAGTTGCACTCCCGGATGCAGATGACTGAGATTGTGAACCGCCGGTTGATTCGTCATGCGCATATGGTCAACATTACGCCGGAGATCATGAAGCACGGCATGTGCGCCGACTACGAGGCCGTGGACCGGCTCAGCCTGAAGCTCCTGGACATGGCCAGCACCGTGCGGACGGTTCGCGCCAAGACGCCGGCCGGCACCGATATCGTCGCCGACATGACCCCGGACTACAAATGGCTGAAAACCTCCGGCATCATCAGCAACAAAACCTGGGGCAACCTTCCGGGCGGGGAAGTGTGGACGACACCGGGGGAAGTGAACGGCGTATACGTTGTCGATGGCGTCGTGGGCGATTACCTCTGCGCCAAGTACGGCGACCTGCGCGATACGCCCCTCACCGCCGTTGTCGAAAAGAACCGGTTGAAGTCCGTCTCGTGCGCCAATAAGGAATTGGAACGGGAGTTCTGGCAGTACACGCACACCGACGAAAATTCGGATCGCGTCGGCGAGTTCGCCATCGGCACCAATATCGGCGTGCGCGACGTGATCGGCAATATCCTGCAGGACGAAAAGATCCCCGGCATGCACATTGCGTTCGGGCATCCCTACGGCGATCACACCGGCGCGCAGTGGACTTCGAAAACGCACATCGATGTGGTGGGCCGCGCGTTCGACATCTGGCTTGACGGCACGCAGATCATGGAGAACGGCCGGTTTCTGGTCGCGGCATGATCGAAGAACTCCGCCGCAGCTTTCTGGCGCGCTGGACGCCGGAGAAGTACCGGCGTCTGCTCGCTCTGTTGGAGGCCGAATGCGGAGCGCCCATCGCGTTTCGCATCTGCGAGACGCCCTGCTTCCTGCCGGCCGGGCTGATGGAGCGGCTCACCGCCGCCGGCGAGGAGTTGATCGCCCAGCTCTCCACTCCCGAATATCGCGCCTTATCCGAGCGGGCCATTCCATTCCGGACGCCAAACGAAGATTCGAAGCCCATGTTTGTGCAGGTCGATTTTGGGTTGGTCCGGAATGCCGATGGCTCCATCTCTCCCAAGCTCGTCGAAATCCAAGGGTTTCCTTCGCTCTATGCATTTCAACCCGTATTGGCCCGCGCCTACGCCCAGGCCTACGAACTCGACCTGACCGTGCCTGCCTATCCGGATCTGCTCAAGCGCGCCATTCTCGGCGGCCACGATCCGGAACACGTCGCGCTGTTGGAGATCGATCCCAGGAATCAAAAGACGGCCTGCGACTTTGTTCTCACCGAAAAGCTAACGGGCGTCTCGCCGGTCTGCATCACGCAGGTTCGGAAGCGCGGCGACAAGCTCTTTCGGCCCGATGGCACACCGATTCGCCGCATCTACAACCGCGCAATCATCGACGAACAGCTTCGCCGCGGCATTCGCGCGGAGTTCGAATGGACCGATGCGCTGGATGTGGAGTGGGCCGGTCACCCGAACTACTACTTCCGCATCAGCAAGTTTTCGCTGCCCTATTTGAAGCACGAAACGGTTCCCAGGACCATGTTCCTCGCCGAGCCTCCGGAGGATCTGCACAACTGGGTGTTGAAACCGCTGTTCTCCTTTGCCGGGCTCGGCGTGGTGATCGCTCCAACACCGGCCGATCTGCCGGCGGATCCAGCCGATTGGATCCTGCAGGAACGCTGCGAGTTCACCCCGTTGTTCGACACACCGGAGGGCAAGGCCAAGGCGGAGATCCGGGTGATGTACATCTGGCTCGACGAGAAGC
>VFZO01000033.1 GCA_016871155.1 Acidobacteriota bacterium
CGGCGGCGGGGTTTGCGGTTGGTGCGCACGGCGGTTGGCGACAAGTATGTGCTAGAGGAGATGATCCGGATCGGCGCGCCGATCGGCGGCGAACAGTCCGGCCACCTGATCTTCCATCGTCACGCGACAACCGGAGACGGGATGTTGACGCTGCTGCAACTGCTGGACGTCATGGTTCGCCGGAAGGCTTCGCTGGAGGAATTAGCTTCGGAGATGACGGTGCTGCCGCAGCAACTGGTCAACGTCCGGTTCGGCAGGAAGCGGCCCCTGGACGAACTGGATGCCGTGCAGTCCGCGATTCGCCGCTGCGAGGCGGAATTCGGTGAGGCCGGGCGCGTGGTTGTCCGTTTCTCCGGTACCGAGCCGTTGGCGCGGGTGATGGTAGAGGGTACCACCGACGAGCGAGTGGGCTATCACGCCAACGCCATCGCCAGCGCGATTCAGGCTGCATTAGCGGCGTAGCGAGCAATTGTTATAGATTGGGTCTCGGTACGGCCCATGAATTCCAGTCGATTTCTCTCCGCTCTTCTCGCGTTCGGATTGGCCAACGCGCAGCTTCGCGTCGGCGAATGGACCACAGTGGGCGGCGACGCGCAGCGCTCCAACTGGCTGCAGCGCGACCCCAAGATCAGTGCCGGGTCCGTCTCCAAAGGCGCCGTCCAGTTCCTTTGGAAGAAAAAGTTGGGCGGCGCTTCGCAGTTGGATTCTCTGACGCCGGTGATCCTGATGGATCGCTTCATCAGCCATCGCGGCTTTCGCTCCTACGCGTTTTTGGCGGGCGCGGGCGACATGGCGTATGGCATGGACAGCGATCTGGGCATCATCGAATGGCAGACGAAGCTGCGCAAGACGGCGGCTCCTGCGGGGCCGATCGAATGCGGCGGAGCGATGTCGTACCTGGCTCGCGCCACGGGATCGGCGTTCGGAAATCTATCGGGCAACGGCATGCGGGCGGGCCGGGGAGGCTCTCCAAAGGGTGCGGTGGGGGAGCCAGGCGCCGGCGCGGTGACGCTGCTGCAGGCCCCGGAACCGAGGCCGGGCCGGCCGGCGGGTCCCGGCGGCCGCCCGTTGCGCCGTGAACCGGTCGTGCTCTACGGCTTGTCGAGCGACGGCCAACTCCATACGATGTACGTCTCAAACGGTGAGGAGCCCGCCGCCGGAGTTCCGTTTCTGCCGGCGAACGCTAGCCCCTCCGGATTTTCGGTGATCGACGGCACCGCGTACGCCGCCAGCGGGCGCGGCTGCGGCGGTGCGCCAAACGGATTGTGGGCGCTGGATATCGCCACCGGGAAAATCTCGAAAGCGCTCACGCCCGCGCCCGTCGTGGGCCGCAACGGAGCAGCGTTCGACGACAAGGGAACGGCGTATTTGGCGCTACAGTCCGGCATACTGCAGTCAGTGGAGCGGGAGACGATGGCGGCGAAAGGGAGCTATTCGGCGGGCGCGCCGTTGGTCACCTCCCCGGTTGTTTTCAAGGTAGACAACCAGACCTATATCGCTGTGGCTTCGAATGATGGTGTTGTTCACGTTCTGGATGCGGCCCTGGCGCCGGTCGCCAAGTCCACTAGCGGCGCGCCTGTGACAGCGCTTTCCGTCTGGCAGGATACCGCCGGAGCCACGTGGCTGGCCGGCGCTTCCGCAAAGTCGGTTGTCGCCTGGAAATTGGCGCACGGCAGCGGTGTGCCATCTTTTTCCCCCGGTTGGACGTCGGCCGGCATGGTAACTCCTCTGGCTCCGATGATCGTCAACGGAGTGATGTGGGTTGTTTCGAGCGGTGAGGTGGCGGGCAAGACTGCCGCGGCAACCTTGGCGCAGTCGAAGGCGGCCGTGCTCTACGCGCTCGACGCCGCGTCTGGCAAGGAATTGTGGAATAGTGGAAAGACGATGACCTCGTTCACGCATAGCGGCGGGTTGTCGGCGGGAGCGGGCCAGTTGTACGTGCAAACTCACGACGGCGTGCTCTATGCGTTCGGTGTTCCGATCGAACACTAATCAGGAGAGAAACTTGTTACTTCGAACTTCGTTGCTGGCGGCCGCGGCGGTTGCCTCGTATGGACAGATCGTGGATGCGCCGGGCCGCGCGGAGATGGAAAAGCACTGCGGCCGTTGCCATGAGGTAGCGAAATCCGTGGCGTTGCGCCAGGACCGGGCAGGCTGGGAGTCCACCATGCTCAAGATGGCGAACATGGGCGTGAAGGGGCCGGAATCCGAAATGATGGCGATTCTCGAATATCTCGTCAAAAACTACCCCGCCGACGACGTGCCGCCAGTGAAGATCAACGAGTGCCGGGCCATCGAGTTGGAGAGCGCCTTCAGCATGCCGCGCTCGCTGGCCAGGTCGGTGGTGGCCTACCGCGAAAAGAACGGACCGTTCAAGAGCATCCACGATTTGGCGAAGGTGCCCGGCGTGGACATCAAGAAGATCGAAGCGAAGTTGTACCGGCTAAAGTTCTAGAAGCCGTCCGTACGGATCCAGAAACTCTCTTTCCACACGCCGCCCGGCGCGATGGATTGCAGGTCTTTGTACTTGCCCTCATGGGCCAAGTTCATGGAATTTGTAATTCCCGTCATCGGTTCGAAGCAGATGAAATCGCGGCCTTTGGGCGCATAAACCACGGCCACAGTGTATTTGGGCCCATAGAGCACGCTGAGCTTCTGGCTCTTGCCTTGCACTGAGAATTCGGCCCTGCCCGCGCTGTCGCGCGTCAGGCCGGTGAAGACGTCGTCAAGTTGAACCGTGGTGAGGGTGAGCGGGTCGGCGTAGGGGTTTGGCTTAAACTCGCCGGTGGGCGTGAGCTTCTCGTTCAGCACCACGTGTTGTTTCGCCGGCAGCGTGACCCTCCAATCGTCGCGCGGGGCGTCGTGCAGGCGGAAATATGGATGATAGCCGATGATGAGCGGCATCGCCTCGAAACCTAGGTTCGTGATTTCGGTTTCGACTTCCAGAACGCCGTTCGCCAAGCGATACGTCATGTCGATGGTGTGCGCGAACGGGAATTGCGCCATCAGTTTGGGATAGCGGAAAAACTCCAGGCGGCTGGTGACGAATGCGCTTTTGGCGTCGGCTCCGATGCCGACCAGCTTCCAGTTGCCGGTGTAGGTTACGAGCCCATGGATGGGCTGCGAGTTTCCGTCGGCGCGGTAGTTCTTCAACTCCGGATTCAATACGTACTTCGCTCCGTTCGCGAAGAAGGCGTGCTGGTCCAGCCGGTTCGCCCACGGTGCCAAAAACGGATTGCCGAGCAGCGTCGGCTTCGCGCGGAATTCAGAGAGTTTGGTGTAGGGAGACCAGAAAACGTCCTTCCCTTTCACTTTCATCGAGTAGGCGATGTTGCCGATTCCAGCCAGAATCTGCACGGTTGTATCCGAGTTATTGTCCCGGAGCTGGACGATGCCAATCCCATCGTCGGAAGCGGTGCGCGCCTCATAGGCCGCGCCATTGGCGAGTGCTTGCATAATTAAGAAGGAGAGTGCTGGTTTCACTAGTCTTTTCGGTCCCTGGGTTCGTACGCCGTGTCTTCGCGGCAGCACCAGCAGATGCCCGGCGTGTACGTGCGAATGGCGCAAACGTCGCACCAGTATGTCACAAAGAGGCGTTTTCCCCCTTTGTAGACGAACAGAGGCGCCTGCCACATTGGCGCGACCTCAAAAACGCCGTCGGCGCGCATCTTGCCCTCGGCCTCGAAGTCGCTTCCGATCACGCGCGGGTCGTTGCAAACGGCAAGGGCGTCGTCTTCGCCGGCCAGCGTGACTCGTTTACCGCCGTCTTGCTCGATCGCCCCGGGGACGAGCTTGCCGCGGAGGGCCGTCTTTGGGGCCTCAGCATGGAGGGCAGGAAGGAATAGAAGTAGCGATCGCCGGTCCACACCCTTATTGTAGACCCGCCGGCCGAAGTACAATCCGCTCGGCCGCCGCGGCCTCCACGGCTTTGCGGGTGAAGGGCATTGGGTGGTACTTGCCGCTCACCCAATCGGAGAGCAGATTATCGTAGAACGGGCTCATCGGATCACCCGATTCGCCGGGCGCGTTCGTCATGCGGGAGTTGTCCCAATCGGCGAGGTCCAGAATCATGCGAAAGCTCGCGCCGTGCGATGCGCGGAAGCCAGTGCCGCCCGCCACGTTAATTGTGTTGGCGTCGCCCCCAAGCGGAATCGGGCCCCGGTTGAATCTCTTTTGCCTCGCGAAATGTTCGAAGTGGACGAAGTGAAAATTGCCATAGCGCCAGCGCGCGCGGTCTGGCCCCAGCGCCTGCTCGAAAGCGGCGACCGTCTCATTCAAGGTTTTTTCGAGCACGTCGAAACGCGGTTTGGATTCCAGCTCCCGAAAAGCGGCGTCGACCCCGGCAAACACGCCGGCGGGTCCCAGCGACGCCTGCACGCGGGACATCCACATGGCAAACAGGCCCGCGGCGATTGAGTCGGCGGTCATCCGGGCGTCCCAAGCCTTAATCAGCGGAAGCACGGAGGCGGCTTTCGAGCCCTGCGCCGGAATCCAGTTTTTGACGATCCGCTGCATTCGTTGAGCGGGAACCGAGGTTACGTCCTGCTGGAGGGTCTCAAACGCCGCTGGCGTCCAGCCGCGGCGCGTGCCAAGCTGCTCCTCAATGCGGCGCGCGCGGAAGGGCGGGGCCCACTCGTACTGAATCGTGTCCTTGTAGCCGGGCGGGACAATGTTGTTATTCGCCGTGGCGGTTAGCCCGCTCGCCGGATTGAACACGCGGGGCAACGCCTCTGGTCGCAGGAAGCCTTGCCATTCGTATTCGCCGGTATGCCCGGGCACGGGCAGCAGTCCGGACCAGTTGCCGCGCTTCGGCGTCAGGCCCGTGACGGCCATTCCGATGTTGCCCGAGGTATCGGCGTAGACGATGTTCTCGGCGGGCGCCTTGAAGCGCGGCAGCGCGGCTTCAAACTCCCGCCAGTCCGCTGCGCGGGCCATGGTCAGAGCACCGAGGTATCCGGCCGTGCCGGGTTCGCTGCCCACCCAGCGCATGACATAAGCCCGGCGCAGCGCGGTGTCTGTGCCGATGACCGGTCCGTGGATGGAATACTGCAACTCGACGATCCGCGGCGATTCGCCCTTAACGACAATTTTGTGCTTTTCTGTTTCAAAACGTTTCCACTCGTTTTTGTACAAATAGCGGGAGCTGTCGTTCGCGTGGAGTTGCTCGATGTAGAGGTCCTGAACATCGGTCCCGGTGATGGTGAAGCCAAAGCCGATGGTCTCGTTGTGGCCCAACGCGATGCCTGGCAGGGCCGGCTCGCCCGCTCCGATGACGTTCCAGCCCGGTGCCACCAAATGGACGGTCTTCCGCAGCGAAGGAATCTGGAGTGTGCGGTGCGGGTCGCTCGCCAGCAGCGGCTTTCCAGTGGCGGAGAGCCTGCCGGCCACGGCCCAGTTGTTCGAACCGGCCGGGTCGACGGCGTCGTCGAACGCGGCCAGGTTTTGCAGAATGATGTCCTTGAGGTTGAGCCCGTTTGGCACGGTGAGCTTGACGAACGGATCGGGTGCGTTCCACTTCTCCAGCGCCGCGGCGCCGTAGGCGTCCAATTCGCGCGCGCGCTTGGCTTCGCTAAGCAGGTTGTTCATCATCGGAAACACGGCGATGCGGCTGACGACGTCGTTCGGATTCCACAGCCCCGCGTCGTAGCCGAGGGCCTCGAACTCGGCGGTGCGTCTCCGGCCCGGTTGCTGAACGTAGGCATTCACGCCGCGAACGAAGGCGTTGACGATGTGCCAGGCGTCGGGCGCGTAGCTGGGCCACTCCTTTTGCCAGTCGCCGCGAAACCGCAGCAATCGCGAGACGCGGTCTTTGTCCACATACTCGGGGCCTAGGACTTCGGCGAGCGTGCCTGTGGCCTGCCTGCGCCAGAGGTCGATCTGCCAAAGGCGGTCGCGAGCGGCCATGAAGCCTTGGGCGAAGAAGAGGTCGTCCTGACTCTGCGCATAAATGTGCGGCACGCCCCAGCGATCACGGAGAATTTCGACGGGTTGCTTTAGCCCCTGAATCGCGATGTCTTCGGCCCCAAGGCCCACCGCGGCGAGCGCCAGCAATCGAATCACAGCGACGGCCACTCCGGCTTTCGCTTTTCCTTAAATGCGGCCACGCCTTCGGCGAAGTCGGGATGCCGGAAAACGTCCAGGCGCAGTTTGCGAGCCAATTCCGCGGCGTCACCTGTCCGGGACTCGCTCACAAAGCGCATGCCCGTGGCGACGATCGCGGCACTGAAGTTGGCGATCGTCTGCGCGAGGCCCAGCGCGCGGTCGTCCAATTCGAATTCGGGCGCAACCTGGTGGATAAGCCCGATGCGCAGCGCCTCGTCCGTTTGGAACACCCGCGCGGTGAGGCTCAATTCGAGCGCACGGCGCTCGCCCACGGCGTTTGAGAGTGCCCGGAAAATAACAAACGGGAACATGCCGATGCGAAGCTCGGTGACACCGAAACTGGTGCCCATCGCCGCGACGGCCACATGCGCGTTCGCCAGCAGGCCAACGCCTCCCGCCAGGGCCGGCCCTTGGACCGCGGCGACTATGGGCTTGGTGATGCGAGCGCCGATGGTGAAGAGCCGCTCGTGCGCCTCCAGTTCGCCGCGTGGGCCTAGTTCCAAGGCTTCGTCCAAGTCCATGCCCGCGCAGAACACTTTTCCCTGCGCGTCAAGCAGGATGGCGCCGGTATCCGCATCGCGTTCAGCCTCGAGAAACGCATCCACCAGCGCGTCGCAAAGCGCAACATTCAGCGCGTTGCGCTTGTCGGGCCGCGCCATGGTCACACGGCGGACGCGCCCCTCCTGGCTAATCTCCAAATTCGCTGGGGTCGGCATCGATCTCCATTCCTAACAGTCCGGCGGCGTATGTTTTGCCCTGCGCGTCGATACGCATGGAAAGCGTACCGCCGCCGCCCAGCGCCTCATGACACAAGAAATTCAGCGCCCCAAGATTGGGCAGCTCGTGGCGCACAACGCTGCCGCGGATTCTATCGCCGAAGTGCTGTTTTACTCGCTCCGGCGTCACTTCGCGGAGCAGGATCGGGTAATGACGCTCCTCGTAGGCGATGATTCCGATGTTGGCCATGTCCCCCTTGTCGCCGCTGCGGCCATGAGCGATTCGAGAGAGCGGGATCTTCATTCGACCACCTCCACACGGGTCACGATCTCTTCGCGAGGAATCAGTGCGGGCCAATACGCGATCACCTCCCGCACCGGCGGCCGGCCGTCGCCATACCCTGTCGCCGTCGGCGGACCATTGAGTACGAGCGGGATCAACTCCCGCGTGAAGCGATCGACGGACTTTTTGTTCCGATCCTGCACGCCGATGCGAAGCATCACCTCCGCGGGCTGCGAATTGGCTGGCGCGGCGGGCCCGTGGCAAGCGTTCGCGCCGAAGAATTCGCTGTCCATCGCCGCGAACCGCAGGTTGAGATCCTCCAGCCTCTGGCGCACAATGCGGTCCGCGAGTTGCGCCTTCTCCAGCGCGTTGGGCCAACTGTAGCAGAGCGTGCCGATCGCCTTGTACCCGTCGTGATAACTGATGGAGATTTTCAAGAAAGGTGTCGCGGGGCGGCCCTGAATCCCGGTGACCCGGACGCGGTCCGGTCCGTCGCTCGCCAGCCGGACCGTAGTGAAGTCGGCGATGCCGTCTGGCGTGATGTAGTTGTGCGGGTCGCCGAGTTCGTAGAGGAGCTGTTCCTTCACGGTGTCGAGCGAGACCCGGCCTCCGGTGCCAGTATGCTTGGTAATCACGAAGCTGCCGTCCGGTTCGGCCTCGATGATGGGGTAGCCGATGTTCGCGAAGTCGGGCATCGACTGCCAGTCCGCGATGCAGTTGCCGCCCGTGCACTGCGCGCCGCATTCGACGATATGCCCCGCGATGGTCCCCGCGGCCAGGAGATGAAAATCGGCCGGCTTCCAGCCGAAGGCGTGAATCATCGGGCCCACGGCAAGCGCCGTGTCGGTGCAGCGGCCGGCGATCACTACATCGGCGCCCGTCCCGAGCGCCTCGGCGAGCGGGAACGCCCCGATGTAGGCGTTGGCCGAAGTGATCTCCGATCCAATCTCAGACAGCGGTTTTCCCGTATCGAGGTTCCGCAGCTCCAGCCCGCGCGCGAGGAAATCCGGAATGCGGTCCAACACATCGTCACCGATGACGACGGCGACCTTGAGTTGCGGCGCCAGCCGCTTCACCTCGCGGGCGCAGGCCACTGGATTGACGCCGCCGGCATTCGCGATGACCTTCACGCCCCGTTCCTTAATGCGTGCGGCGATGCGGCCGATCAGCGGCGGAAAATCCCGCGCATAGCCCAGATTGGGGTCGGCCTGCTTCTGCTTCTGCACGATAGACATGGTGACCTCGGCAAGGTAGTCGAGGATCAGATAGTCGATGGGGCCCTGCTCCACCAGGCGAACGGGCGCTTCGAGCCAGTCCCCCCAAAAGCCTTGGCCGTTGGCGATGCGAATCATGGTTGACAGGCCTCCAGAGCAAGCGTTACGGTGTCCCGCGTGGCGGCCGGGTCGATGATCGCGTCGCAGTGCCCGCGTGCGGCCGCGTATCGCGCGTCCAGCCAACGGTCGTAGTCGGCGCGCGTCTTGTCGATCTTTTGTTGCAACTCCCCGGGCACCGGCTGCCCCGCTTGCTTCAGCCGCTCCAACTCCGGTCCGTGAATAGCCTGCACAGCCGAGTCGCCTTCCATCACGCCGATCCGCGCCGTTGGCCAGGAGAAGGTGAAGTTCGGATCGAAGCCCTGGCTCGCCATGGCGTAGTAGCCCGCGCCCGACGCGTGATTGACCGTAATGGCAATTTTCGGAACCGTCGCGCACGCCATGGACTCCACCATCTCCGCCCCGGCGCGAATGATGCCGCTGCGTTCCGCCTCGACGCCGACCATAAAGCCGCTCACGTCCTGGAAGTAAAGCAGCGGCAGGCGCGCGCGTTCCGCGTGTTCGACGAAGTAGTTCACTTTCCCCGCGGATTCCGTGTAGACGATGCCGCCGATGCGCGGGCCGCGTTCGGACTTCAAGAAGCCCCGGCGGTTCGCGATGATGCCCACGGCGTGCCCGTTCCAGCGCGCCTCCGCACAGAGAAACTCGGGTGCGAATTCGGGCTGGAATTCGACGAGGGTCCCGGCGTCGGCGAGGCACGACAGAAGATCTTCCATCGAGTACGGCAGTCGATGATCGGACGGAAGAATGCTGTCGAGATCCGCCGCCGGGCGGGCCGGCCCCGGCCCTTTGGCGCGTACCGTTGGAGGAGGCATGGCCAGAAAGCGTTTTCGAATCATTCGCAGGCACTCTTCGTCGTTCGCGGCCCGAAAGTGCGCCACGCCGGACTGCGTGGTGTGCATCCGCGCGCCGCCCAGCGATTCCGCGCTGGTCACCTGGCCCGTCGCGCCCTTCACCAGATTGGGTCCGCCCAGTCCCATGAAACTCGTGCCTTCCACCATGTAGATCACATCGGACAAAGCGGGCAGATACGCCCCGCCGGCGATGCACATGCCCATCACCGCGGCAATCTGCGGAACCTGGAGCTTTCGCCGCATCAGCGAGTTGTAATAGAAAATGCGCGAGGCGCCATACTGGCCGGGAAAGATGCCATCCTGCAACGGCAGGTTGACGCCGGCCGAATCCACCAGATAGACGATCGGGATGCGATTCCGCATCGCGATCTCCTGCGCGCGAAGAATCTTCGTGATGGTCTCGGGCCACCAGGCTCCCGCTTTCACCGTAGCGTCGTTGGCGACGATGACCGCAGGGCGGCCATGGATCTTCCCGACCACCGTCACAACTCCCGCGCCGGGTGCTTGGCCGTCGTAGCGATCATAGGCCACGAGCAGTCCGATCTCCTGGACGTGCGTGTTTTCGTCGAGCAGCTTCTCGATCCGCTCCCGCGCCGTCAGTTTGCCGTCGCGATGCTGCTTTTCGATCTTGGCCGCGCCACCGCCCTCCCGCAATTTCGATTCGAGCGCCGACACTTCGGCGGCTTTTTCACGCAGCCAATTCGACATGGGTTCCGCTTCAGCCATGTTAGCTTGAAAGGCAGTCATGCTTGGACTCGATGCACGCGCCGCACGCGCCACCTGGACCGTTGCCGTTGTCCTTTTGGCCCTGGAATTGGCGTGGCTGGCCAGGACGACCATCCTGGTCTTCGCCCTGGCCGTGCTGCTGGCCTACCTGCTGAGTCCACTGGTGCAACTGGTTTCCGGACTGCTGCCAGCGCGCGCCCCAAAAGTCGCCCCGGCGGCGCTCGTCTATCTCGCCGGCGCTGGCGCCGTCGTCGGAGCGGCGTTGGTGGTCGGCACGCGCATTGTCTCGGAAGCGGCCGAGTTGGCCAGCAAGCTGCCGGAGCTGCTTTCCACCCGCGACATACTGCTCGATCGCTACCTGCCCTCGGTCTTCTGGCCGTACAAGGAAGAGATTCGGTCCACCCTAGCCGCGCAGGCGGAGGCCGGCAAGGAACTGCTGCTGCCCGCGCTGACGGGGCTTGGCAAGGGTTTGCTCAGTCAACTGTCGTCGGTAATTTACGTGATTCTGGTGCCGATTCTCGCGTTCTTGATCCAACTCTCCCTGCGCGACATTCGCGCGTCCGTCGTGAACCTGTTCCGAGGTGTGGGCCGCGGGCAGCTGGTGCGTGACATCCTGAGCGACATCGACGCGCTGCTGGGTCTGTACATGCGCGCCGTATTCTTGTTGGCGCTTGCGGTGTTCGTTTCCCACACGCTGTTCTTCGGTGTCGTGGGTGTCCCGTATTCGGCGCTGCTGGCTGGCGTCTGCGGCCTGCTCGAGTTTGTCCCGGTTGTCGGCTGGCTTTCCGGAATGGTGATTACGATTTCGGTGGCTGCGTTTGCCGGCTATGCGCACCTTGGCTGGCTGATCGTTTTCTTCGTGGCCTACCGGCTGTTTCAGGACTACGTCTTGCAGCCCTATCTCTACAGCGCCGGCATCGAGATGCATCCGCTTGCCGTGCTCTTCGGAGTGTTGGCCGGTGAACACATCGCGGGCATCACGGGCATGTTTTTCTCGGTGCCGTTGCTCGCCGTGCTGCGGATTCTCTACCGGCGAGGCTGGGAAGCTAGCGTGGCGTCACCTTCGGCCACGCGAGTTCAAAGCCCTGTGCCGTAAGCTTGGTCTGCAATGCCGCCAGCAGCTTTGGATCGTTGCGAAGCTTGCGCGGCGGATGACCCGTCTTCACAGCCTCCGCGGCCACCGCGCCCGCCGCTTCGCCGATGTTCCACTCCACGGGGTGCAATCGGTAGCAGCCGTTCGTAATGTGGGTGACGCCAAGATTTTTCGAGCCCGCCAGCAAGTTCTCGATCCGGCGGGGCAGCAGCGCGCCGAGCGGAATCTGAAAGGGCAGGGAACTGACGTCGATGTAGTTGTCGCCGCCGCTCGACGGATGAAGATCGATCCGGTAGCTTCCAACGCCGACGCTGTCCTTGAACGCTTCCGCCGTGACCTCGTCCCGCGGCTTGCCCGTCAACTGCATACGCGCGTCCGTGCCAACATGCTGCTCCAGCACCGTGAATTCGGCCTGGATGCGGCGCGACTCGCGAATGTAGGGGTACATGGCGAGCCCGTCCTCCGTACCCGCCAGATCACCGCGAAGCCGCAGCCCCTTCCAGCCCGCTCCGCCGTCAGGGCGCGGGGATTCGGTCTGCATCCAATACAACAAGGAAAGCGATAACTGTTTTCCGCGTTCCAGATGCTTTCCGGCTTCGCTGGGCGTGCCGCCATGGATGTTTCCCAGCCAGTAATCGTTCTGCGGCCAGTTGATCAGCGAGATGTCGCCGGGATACGCTCCCTCCGCGAAGTTCCGCTTGTTGGCGATTCGCCGATAGATGAACAGGTTCAGCGGGCCGCCCGGTTTGTTGTCCACGGAAGGATCGAAGATGACATTGCGCGGCTTGAGCGAAATGGGGTCCGACATCGACCAGCTCAACAGTTTGCCTGGCCACGCGGGCTTCATCGCCGGCACGTAGTCCCGCCAGAAGGCATACTCGCGCGGCTTCTCAATGGTGTGGTCCTCGCCCGCCACATAGTCCACGGCGAAGCACACGGTGAACGATTGGATGTTGGCCGGCTGCGCCTTGGCGGGTGCGTGCGGCTCATTGGTCTCATTCTGAGATTCGAAGCCGGTGACGTGCTCGATCTTGCCGATCTCAAGCAGGTCGCCTTGCTCGGTCGCATCGATGAAATAGGGCGCCGTGATAGTCTTCTCCCGCGCGTCGCGCACGGACCGGACTGTAACCCCGCGGATCCGGTCATTGGCGATGTCGACTTTGGATGGCGCGAACTCACGGAGCAGAATCAGTTGACCGGCCGAAATGTAAGGCGCGAGCATGGCCTCGAGCACGGCCACCGAGACGTGTGGCTCATGCGTGATGCGCGACACATTTCCGTCGCCGGGATTCAGATTCCAACGCGCGCGAGCCTCCGGCGTTAGCGGATAGTGGTCTCGATAGTAAGCGCGGATGCGGTCGCGATAGTTGCGGTAGAGGCGCGTGCCGCCGAACTGTTCGATCCAAGGATGCTCGTCGGGCGGCACCATCTGCGACGTTAGCTGGCCGCCAATCCACTGCGTCTCTTCCGTCATGACGACACGCATGCCGTTGCGCAGCGCCGCCACGGCGGCGGCGAAACCGCCGGTGCCGCCGCCGATGACTGCGACATCGGCCTTCAGTTCGCGGGCGTGAAGTACGGAAAGGGAAGAAGCAAGCAAGAACTCGCGACGGCTTCGCATAGCCTTAGTATCGCGAGTTCCCGCTTGTGACTAGATCCGCTAGCTGCCGACGACCGGATTGCCGCGGGATTTTGAAACGGTGATAATCGTCGGCTTATTGGGCGCGGCGCCGTCGGGGAACGTCGAGGTCAGGTCGCGAGGATTGTCGGTCCAGGCGCCGCCCTCACCGGGGTGTTGAATGGTCACGAACAACGTGGTGTCGTCGGGATTGAAGACCAGACTCGCCGACTCGGCTCCAACTACGGTGCTGCAGAGCTGCCGGACGAAGCCGCGCTCCTGCCCGTCGGTGGGAACGGCGAAGATGCCGTCGTTTCCGGGGAGAGTGCTGGGCATGCCATCCGTGGCGATCCAGAGATTTCCCTTGGAGTCGAACGTGATGTTGTCCGGAGCGGCCAGCGCGGCGGCCTTCGCCGGGTCGTACCCGGCGAAGAACGTGCCGTGCGCCGGATTGTTGCCGTCGCCGCAGAGGATGAAGATCTCCCAGAAAAACTTGGTGGCGGCGTGATCGCCGTTGTCTTCCGTGATCTCGAGGATGTGTCCCCAGCGGTTGTTGGCGCGCGGGTTGGCCTTGTCCTTGTCGCGATCTGTGCGTGACGTGTTGTTCGTCAACGCCAGATAAACCTTCCCGTTCACCGGATTCACTTCCATGTCCTCCGGGCGGTCCATGCGCGTGGCGCCCAGCGCGGCGGCCGCGCCGCGCGTGTCAATCAGCACTTCGGCCTGGCTGGCGAAGCCGTTCGCCGCCGTCAGCGGGCCGGCGCCGAAAACAAGAGGAAGCCAGTCGCCGGTGCCATCGTCGTTGAACTTCGCCACATAAAGCGTCCCGCTGTCCAACAGGTCGGTGTTCGCGGCGCGATCCAGGTGATTGTAGCGGCCGGTGGAGACGAACTTGTACGCGAACTGGAATCGTTCATCGTCGCCGGAGTACGCGGCGACGCGGCCGTCGGGCGCCACTTGAATCGTGCAGCCTTCATGGCGGAAACGCCCGATGGCCGTTCTCTTTTTCGGAACGGAGTTCGGGTCATAGGGATCGAACTCGACGACCCAGCCGAAGCGGAACGCTTCGTTGGGTTCCTTGCCCAGGTCGAAGCGATCGTAGTGGCGGGACCAGGGGTATCCTCCCGCCGCATTCGGCATGCCGTACCGCGTGTGAATGTCTTTCGTGCGGCCCGCCGGAACCGCGTTCGCGTTGGCGAAATACTGATGAAAATTCTCTTCGCCGGTTAAGACCGTGCCCCACGGTGTCTTGCCGCCGGCACAGTTGTTCAGCGTTCCCATTACGCGCCGGCCGGTGGGATCCGTGCCGGTGCGCAGGAGCGCATGGCCCGCCGCGGGACCGGTGAGTTCCATCGGAGTGAAGGCAGTGATGCGCCGGCCGTAGCGGCCTCCTGGAATGGGGCTCCAGTTGCCTGTGCGGTCCCGGATCACTTCGAATACAGACAAGCCGTGCGCATTGAGTTCGACGTCGGTCATCGCCTTCGTCTGCCCCGCCGCGTTCCAGTTCTTCCACATCAGCTCGGGATTCGTGTACTCATGGTTGACGGCGATCAGGCCGTGATTGGGGTTCGGTACGTCGTGGGCCGGCAGCGGAAAGAAATCCAGCCAGTCGTTGTTGTAGCCGAACTGCTTGGACTGCGCTTCCGGCGTCAGATTGTTCGGGTCGAACGCAGGCGCGTCGGCGGTGATCGGATCGCCCCATTTGATAAGGATGCCGACTTTGTAGTCCGCTGGCACATTCACCGCGTCTTCCCGCGAGAGGGAGATCGGCGTAAACGTGAGGCGCGAATCCTTCGCGGCTTCCTTCGCGGAGTCGATCAAGGCCTCCGCCGAAACGCCGGCCGATTCCTGGGCTCCCGCCTGTGCGCCCATCAGCGCCACCGCCGGAATGCTTTTAAAGAAGCCGCCCAGCATTGCCCGCCGGGCAAATCTGCGTTCCATCACTTCGCCGAATGCGCGATTGCTACGTAGTTCTTCGCTCACGAAAAGTTTCTCCTGGATTGGTTACAACCACCTATTAGTAGGCGAGAGGCCGCGACAGCTTCATGAAAGCGACGCTTAAATTCCGTGAATTTCAAGAGTCATGGATTCGACATGTTCGCCGGCGATACTGAGGAGGTTTGCGTCCCCTCGTCTCGCTGCTACTGGCGCTGCCCATCCTCCTGTTCGCGTTCCCCACCGGACCTGGGCCGGGACGAAGTGGCGCGCCCGGCGACTCCGGGAGTTGCTCCGGCGGCAGTTGTCACTTCGGCGCCCCGAGGCGCGGGGAAGGCGCGGCGGTCTACCTTCCCTTCGGAGCCTTCTATACACCGGGCGTTCCGCAGCGGATTCTGATACACGCCACCGGACTCTCCGCGGAGCCAGTCACGGCGCGCTTCGGATTTCAGGTTTCGCCGCGCATGGCCGGCAGGCCGCAGAGCGACTCCGGCGGAACGCTGCGCTCCTTGGGTCCGGACACCTGGGTCCAATGCGCCAACGCGCGGCCGCCGGTCGACGGGGCGTGTCCCAACGAATGGCAGATCGCTTCCGCGCAACACACCCGCCCATCCCGGGATCCGGTTTGGGAATTGGAGTGGACGCCTCCGGCCGGCGCCTCCGGCCCCATTGCGTTCTACGTCGCGGTGAACGCCGCCAACGGGCTCGCCGATCAGGCCGGCGACCGCATTTTCCTCAACTCAATGCAGGTGGAGCGCGCCGGGCCGCTGGCCGTACGGCAGCCCTTCGGCGGCGGAGGCGCGTCGCCCAACGCCTGGGTAGAAATCCACGGTACGAATCTACCCACGGCAGGCACGCGCGTGTGCGCCGGCGGCCGCGATGCCGCGGTCATTTCATTCACCAGCCCAACGCAGATCAATGCGCTCTTGCCGGCCGAACTGGAAATCGGCCCGCAAATTCTGGAGGTCACCGGGCGCGGCGTGGAACCGACTCGCTCACCGATCGTGATCCAGAGTGCATCGCCCTCGCTCTATTCCGAAATGACCGGCGCGCGGCCCGGCGAGACCGCGGTGATCTACGGAACCGGGTGCGGAGACCTGCGCGAGCCGCGAGCGGCGGACGTTCGCGTCGCAAACCTTTCGGTACCTGGAATGGCCTACGCCTCGCCGGGAATTCCAGGGCTCTGCCAAATTCATTTCGATGTTCCGGAAGTCTCGCCTAACCTCTATACAATTCACGTCTGCATCGACGGCGTGTGCAACGGGCAGCGCGTGCAGTTCCCGGTGTTAGTCGGGATCGAATAGATGGGAGATGTAGGGGAAGCCGTTCATCGCGAAGCGGCAGGACGGGCCCTCGCCCCACCAGCGCGGAGCGTGCCAGGTATACGCGGGCACGTAGACGACGTCCCCGGGCTGGGCGATGATGACGCCAACGTTTTCGATCGGATACCGGATCTGGCCAGAGAGAATCAACCAGAATTCGGCGCCTTCCGGATGGTAGTGGCCGCGGACTTTCGGGTCGAGAGGCGGCAGCTTGCTGTTGTGGCCGTAGATGAAGTTGCCCGCGCCGCGGTCGTCTTCCACGATGCGGAGCGTCCCCTTCAACTCGCCGGACTCCAACTTCGCGGCAAGGGCGTCGTGCGTATTGTGCGGCTTGTTGCCGCGCTGCCAATTACCGATGACGCGATTGCGCGCGACCACCGGAATCCATTCGTGACCGGGCAGCGCCGGCGCGTCTTTCCTGTCGACGTATAGAGTGCGCGCCCCGGCGATATTCGTTTCGAAGATGAGCGCCGGCTGATTGCCAACGGCCTCGTAGTCGAAGAGCGTCTGATACGGGACCTGCACGATCGAGCCCTTGCGGGCGACGAACGGTTCGATGGTTTCGATGTTAAACCGCACTTCGCCCTGCATGACGATCCACCACGCACGCGTGTCCGGATGCATGGCCCGCGGATGTTTCTCGCCCGGAGCCATGTGCAGGTACTCGCTGCGAAGGTGTTTGTCGTCGACGATTAACTCACGCCACGAGCGTTGGCCCTTGTGCTTCTCCAGCAGGCTGGACAACTTCGTGTGAGGGCGATGCGGCGGTGTGTACACGGCCGCCTTCCCTTTCGGTGCGTAGAGGGTCTGGCCCATCGCGGCGGAGCCGGAAAGGGTCGTCATCGCTTGTCGGCGGTTCATCACGGTGTGGAAATTCTATCAATCCCCGCACCGCACCCGTCACTTCCCGAAACGGAGGACGATGCCGCCAGTCGCGGTCCAATTGTGTTGCCGCCCGGCCGAAGGCGCGAAGTTGAACCGCGGTGAGCCCGTAAAGTTGTCACGCAATTCTCCGCGAAAGCCAATCCATCGGAAACCCTTGACGTCGACGCCGGCGCCATAAGTGAGCGCTCCGGTCTTGGACGTTCGGGCCGATGGGTTCGCGGCGCCGCCGATCGTCAGCGTGCTGTGTTCGTAAACGGCCAGGCCGCCGCCGCCGAATACGTACGGCGAAATGGGGGCTCCGCCTGCAAACTTCACCCGCACTTCCGGCGTGAAATAGATAGTTGCGAAATCGCGAATCGAGGCACGGTTTGCCGAGGTCACGTCGCGCAGCGGGCTCGCCAGGAAGTTCACGGCGCCGTAGACGGCCACCGCTTCGTTGCCCGCGAGCCGGACGCCGTAGTTGGCCTGCAACGCGAGTCCGCTATCCAGCTTGACACTTGTGCCGGAAATGGACCGGTCCTGTCCAATGACCCGGCCCATGGTCAGGCCCAGTTCGTGTTTTTGCGCATACAGCGCGGAGAGGGAGAGTAGGAGTAGTAGTGTTTTCATTTCTTAGTTGTGGAGTTTCGGCCAATTCTTCTCGCCGGCGGCGATCAGTTCCTGCATCCGGGCGATCCATTTCTTTTGGACGCCCCCGTCGTAGTTGAGGTACAACTTTCCTTCAACAATTTTCCATGCCGCCGGGTCCGTCGGGGCGGTGTAGCCGTTGCCTACCGCCCACGCGCAGTAGCCGCCGAACTGCGGCGCGAATTTCGCTGGCTCCGCTGCGAACTGGTCGCGATTGGCCGCCGACGCAAAACGAAACGTCGCACCCATATAGGAGTAGGTGAACTCGCGTTTGCCCTCCACCGGCTTGCTGGCCGTAAAGTAGGCGACCGGATCATAGCCGCGAATGGCGACGCCCTTCGTATCCGCGAAAACCGGCGCGACCGGGTCCTTTGCAAGTGCGGCAAAAGACAAAAGCAAGAGTATTGTGCGAATCATCTGTTATTCCTGAACGGTGAGGTTGGCGGTTGTTTCGTTCGCCCCGATGCGTAATGTTATGGGCAGCGCCGGGCCCGAGAAGTTTTCCGGAAGCCGTGCGTTGATCTGAAGGACGCCGGCCGTTCCAGGCGCAAGACCGGCGAAGAGCACCTCCGCGCGCTGACCCCCAATCGTCACGATCAGCGGCTCCGATGGTGGTGGATAGGGCGCATTCGCGAGCGTGCCCGTGACCGCGGGCGGATTCGTTTGCCCGGCCCCGGTTGCGAAAAGGGTGACGACGTTTGCCGTCTTGTACGCGACGCCGTGCAACCCGGGCGCGGTTGCGGCTATAGAAATCGGTACGGGCGCAAGTGTACGGCCTTGCGCGCGAATGAAGAGTTCGGCGCTTCCAGATGGCAGCTCATACGGAATCTGAAAGTTGATCTGCCGGTTGTTTGCGAAAAGGATCGGCGCGGCCTGCCCGGAGATCTGAATGGAAGTTCCCGCAACTTCCCGCGGCAATCGCCCGTTGGAATCCAGCGCGGCCGACAGGCCTTCCGCCGGCCCGAGGTTTTCTCCGTAGAAGGTCGCCAACTGCCCTGGCGCCAGCGGCCCAAGCGCCTGGGAGAAAGCGTTGGCGACCGGCGGCCGGGCCGCGCGCAGCGCCAGCAGATCGCTGGTCTTCTGCGCGTTCTTCGTGCCGCCGAAGAAAAACACCGTCTCCAACTGCGGTGCATACGCGCCCTGAACACGCAAGCGCGCGGCCGGCGGATCGGCGATCGTCTGCTCCGTCCATCGTGACGTGGCCGGGTCGAACTCCCAGGTGTCGTTGAATAGCCGCGCGCCCGATCCGCCGAACAGGATTAACTTCCGCCGCCGTTCGTCGAATGCGATGCCGTAATGCTGGCGGCCGGAAGGCGAAGGTGTCGAGCGCAACTCCGTCCAGCGGTTGGTCCGAAGGTCAAGGCTCCACAGGTCGCCCAGCGGGCAGGGGCCAAAGCCGGAAGCGCAGCCGCCAAACAGAAGCATCTGCTCGCCGGCGCGGTCGTACTCTGCGTGATGCAGGCAGCGGCGCACTGGGCGCGTGCCCGTTGGACTCAGGTCGGACCATCGATTCGTAGCGAGGTCGAATGCCCACGTGTCGTCGAACCGGCCGCGATCGGTGAAGCCGTGGGAGATCACCACCCGGTTGCGCACCGCGTCGTAGATTCCCGAATGGCCGTAGCGGCGGCTGGGGCCGGCGCTGTGGTCGGCCAATTGACGCCACTGGTTGGCCGCGATGTCGTATGCCCAGATGTCGGAGAAGAAACCGGCACCCTCTCCGCCAAACAGGATCAGGCGGCGCCGGACGGGATCGTAGTTCAACGTGTGGCCGAAGCGGGGAGCGGGCAGTGGCGCGGGCGGAGTCAGCTCGCGCCACTCGTTGCGGGAGACGGAATAGACCCACAGGTCATTCCGGTTATTGGAGTTGTCCTGGCCGCCAAACAGAAACAGTTGATTGCCGGGCGGGTCGAAGACGATGGTTCCGTCGAGCCGGCTCGACGGACCGGGAGTGGGAACGTTGAACGATGTGTATTCGAGCGACTGCCCGCCGAGGGTTGCGGCGGCGGCAAGTAGTAGGAACGCTCTCATGCAGTAGTAATCCACAGGCGCACGATTTTATTCCGAGTAGGTAACCAGCGTCTTGGATTGGGCCGGAAACGTACGGGCGGGCTGTTTTGGCGGCGTGACCGTCACCCGGAATGGGCCTGCGACCGTTCCAGTGCCGATGTGCGCCACCGGCTCGCACGAACTGATGTATCCGCATGCGGATTCCACTCGCGCCGAGCGCTGAAAGCCGTTCCGGCCCTCCACCAGAATCCGCGAACCGAGCGGCGCTCTCACCCGCACCCAGCCATTGGCCTCCGGGGCCGAGCCGCGAATCAGAATCGGACGGGCGTTCAACCGCGATACGACAATATCGAGGGCTCCGTCGCCGTTTAAATCTCCGCTGGCGGCCCCGCGATGAAACGCCGGCTCGCCGGATTCGGCCGCCTCAAACGCCCCACCTGTGTTTCGCAAGATCAGGTTCGCCTGTTTCGAAGCGCCTTTGCCAAAGGCCTCGGCGTTATCCTGCACGTCGCCGTTCGCCGTAAACAGGTCGGTGCGGCCATCGTTGTCCAGATCCACCGCCAGAATGCTCCACCCGCTCTTGGTGCGCGTCAACGCACCGAGTTTCGCCGGATAGGTCTTGTCGGCGAACAGATTCCGGCCCGTGCCGAAAAAAATCGGAAAAGTCTCTCCCATCAGCGCGGTGTAGGCTAGGTCGTCCCGGCCATCGTTGTTGAAGTCCGCCGTGGCCACGCCCATCGCGGAAACGGGCCGCCCGGCATCGGGCATCGCCACTCCCGCCAACAAGGCCGTCTCTTCGAAGCTCTTGCCCTCCACGTTTCGAAACAGAAACGACGGCTCCGTGTCGTTGGAAACGAATATGTCGGTCCAACCGTCCTGGTCGCCGTCGAGAAAGCCCACGCTCATCCCCTTACCGTGCGACGCCGCGATCCCAGTCTTGATCGAGACGTCTTCAAACGTACCGTCGCCGCGATTTCGAAACAACGCGTTTGGCAGCGGCAAATAGAAGCGCGGATGGCAGTACTGCCGCAGCTTTCGTGCCGGATCGCCGCAGAAACGCTCCCCACCCGGAGGCAGCGCGGCGTAGCGCACGACGAACAGGTCCAAATGGCCGTCGCGATCGTAGTCGAGCCAGCCGCCGCCCACGGACCACGGCTTCGTCGCCGGAAGTCCGCTCGCGGCCGTTACGTCTGTGAACCGGAAGGCGCCGTCGTTGCGAAACAGAAAGTCTTTCTCGACACCTGCGGCAAACAGATCGATCCTGCCGTCGCCGTTGTAGTCGCCCGCCGCCAGGCCCATCATATAGGCCGGAGCCGGCGGGGCCGTGAGCATCGTGAATCGAAACGCGCCTTCGTTCTTGAAAAGTGCAAGGCCCGCTGCGGCATTCGCGAAGGCCACATCCGGTAGTCCGTCGCCATCGAAGTCGGCCAAGGCCACGCCGCCGGGCATGGTCTCGATCAATCGCTTTTCGGCTGTGGGCCGGTTGTCCAGCAGAACGTCGAAC
The DNA here is from genome assembly GCA_016871155.1 of Acidobacteriota bacterium. Taxonomy (GTDB): domain Bacteria; phylum Acidobacteriota; class Terriglobia; order Bryobacterales; family Bryobacteraceae. Next base: position 21,004 of record VFZO01000033.1, read on the forward strand.
GGCTGCTCGATCGCCATCGAGGCAGCGGCGAGGAGTGTAGCCGGGCGGATCACTCTCTTCACGATGCATCGCGCGGCGTTGCCGGGTCAAGCCGATATACTCAGGAGGTGGCCCCTCGAAGACTCCTTCTCCTGACGCTATTCGCCGTTGGTTGCGGAAAAGCGCCGCAGACAAACGATGCGATTCGAACCGCGATTGTGGAGCACCTAAGCAAACGCACCGACATGCTGTCGTCGACGATGAACGTTCAAATCGTTTCCGTGAATTTCCGCGAGGCGGAGGCTGACGCCGTCGCGTCGATCGAGCCAAAGGAAGGTGGCGGTGGAATTCGCATGACCTACACGCTTGCCGTGGAGAACGGAAAGTGGGCGGTGAAAAAATCCGCCGCGCCGCAGGGGAATCCCCATGGCGGCCCCACGCCGTCCGGCGGCTTGCCGGCCGGCCATCCGCCGCTTACAAAGTAGGGTGACGCAATGAACACAACCAAATCGGAAGCCCTTCTGGCGCGAGGGCAAAAAATCGTTCCCGGTGGCGTCAATTCGCCGGTGCGGGCGTTTCGCGGTGTCGGCGGCACGCCGCGTTTCATGGCCAGGGCGAACGGCGCACGGTTGACCGACGCCGACGGCAACGAATACATCGACTTCATTGGCAGTTGGGGGCCGATGCTTCTCGGCCATCGTCATCCCGAAGTGCTGGCCGCGATCGAGGACGCGCTTACCATCGGCACCAGCTTTGGCGCTCCGACGGAGCGTGAAATCGAACTTGCGGAAGAAATGCAGGACGCCGTGCCCTCCTTGGAGATGATCCGCCTGGTCAACTCTGGCACGGAGGCCACCATGTCGGCCCTGCGGGTGGCCCGGGGATTCACGGGCCGCGAATTGACTGTGAAATTCGAAGGCTGTTATCACGGCCACGTTGATTCGTTGTTGGTCAAGGCAGGATCCGGTATGGCCACGCTTGGGATCGCGGACACGGCCGGCGTGCCAAAGGCCTTCGCCGATACGACCTTCGCGCTGCCTTACAATGACGTGCCGGCCCTGGAGCGTGCCTTTGCCGCGCATGGCGCAAATATCGCAGCCGTCATCCTGGAGCCCGTAGTCGGTAACATGGGTTGCGTCTCTCCGTCGAGAAGCTTTCTCGACGCTCTCGTGTCGCTCACAAAGGCTCACGGAGCCCTGCTGGTATTCGATGAAGTCATGACTGGGTTCCGCGTAGCGCGCGGCGGCGCTCAGGCTCTGTTTGGCATTCGCCCCGATCTTTCCACTTTCGGCAAAGTAATCGGCGGCGGCCTGCCGATCGGAGCCTACGGCGGACGCGCGGACGTGATGAGCCGGGTGGCGCCCGTCGGCAATGTCTATCAAGCCGGCACGCTGTCCGGCAATCCGCTCGCCGTCAGTGCTGGCCTGGCCATGCTCCGGCACATTCGCGCGAATCAGGGGCTCTACGACGAGTTGGAGAACAAAGCTGCCGCATTGTGTGCCGGTCCGCCGAAAGGGGTCACCGTCAATCGCGTCGGCTCGATGTTCACCTTCTTCTTCACCGAAACTCCGGTTACGGATTTCGAAACGGCCAAGACTTGCGACACCGCTCGCTTCGGCCGGTTCTTCCACCATCTGTTGGCGAATGGAGTCTACTTTCCACCCGCCCAATTCGAGGCCGCGTTTCTGTCCAACGCCCATACTGCCGCCGATATCGAGCACACCCGAAAGGCCATTCACAGCTTCTTTTGATGCGTCTCGCGCCATGGTTGTTGACACTCTCGCTGTCCGCCGAACCCGCGCGCGTTTTTGAGCGTGTTTGGGAAACAATCCGTTCCAACTACTTTGATCCCAAACTCAACGGTTTGGACTGGCCCGCCGGGCGCGAGCGATTCGCCCTCGAAGCCGCCGCATCGAAGAGTGACGAAGCGCTCTATGCCGTCTTAAACCGGATGCTAGCGAAGTTGAAGGACCGGCATACCGCGGCAATTCCGCCCGCCCAGGTCGATCAGCGGCGGCGCCGTTCCGCTAACCGGCTTGGCTTCGGCCTGCAACTGGTGGAAGGCCATTGGGTGGTCAAGTCCGTCGACCCGCAGTCCGATTTCTTCTCCGCCGGTATCACGCGCGGCTGGATTCTGGAAAAGATGGCGGGCCAAACGCTCCCGCCAACCCTGCGCGAAATGGGAGAGTTCGACACCAGAACCGGCTATCGCGAGAAGTGCGATACCGGCGCGCTCTTCGAGATGTATCTTCGCGACGTCGATGATTCCTCCCGCAGTGTCCGAATGCGCTGCAAGCCGATCGCGATCTCTCCACTGCACGAAGCGCGCCTGCTCGAAGGTGGAATTCTTTACATTCGGTTCGATGAATTCGCGCCAGCCACACACAAGTGGTTCGCCGGGCAGCTCCGGACTCCCGCGTCCGCCATGGTTCTGGATCTACGCGAGAACAGCGGAGGCCTCCTCGATACGCTCCAGGACATTCTGCCTTACTTTTACCGTGGGCGCTTTCCCTTCGGCGAAATGAAAACACGCTCCGGCCGCGAATGGAAAAAATCGCTGACCGGCCGCGGACGCCACGCTTTCACCGGGCCCGTCGCAGTACTGATAGATACCAACACGGCCAGCGCCTCGGAAATCCTCGCGGCCGTACTGCAGGAAAGCGGCCGCGCGCGGGTCTACGGGCGGCGGTCGTCCGGCGTAGTGCTTTTCTCCGTTCGCGACGCTCTGCCGGGGGGCGGAGAACTGCAATATAGTGTGTGGGATTACGAAACTCCGAAGGCAAAAAGGTTGGAAGGAGTCGGCGTAACACCTGACGTCGTCGTGGAGCCCGCGCTCACCGATCTGCGGCGCCGGCGCGACCCGATTCTAGAGGCGGCCATTCTTGATCTCAAAACTCAGCGCTAGCCTTCCGGTATCTCGCACCGTGAGTGGGATGGTTTCGAATGGCCGCAGCGGCGGTTCGCCCAAATTTGCGACCGTGGAAAATGGCGAGGGAAACCTTTCCTTCGACACTCCCCGGCGGGCCGTGTCGCTGGTACAGGTGAGCAGGTAGGAACTCGTCGCATGATAGGAGACGAAGTCAAATGCAGCCTCTACTCCTCCTAGCCGCCGCAGTCTGGATCGCGCCAACGGACCCGCGCTTCGAAGTCAACGGGCTTCCATGGCTGGCCGAGAATCAATGGGAGTTGATCCGGCTCCCCGCGCGCGCAAAGGACTCGATTCCGCCGGCCGTCTGGAACTTGGGGCTGTCGCCCAGTGGTGGCCGCATCCGCTTTCGAACCGGTTCAACGCGGGTCGCCATTCGTCTCGAGTATCCATCGGCGCCCAACATGGCCAACATGCACGCCTTCGGCCAGACCGGCGTGGATCTCTACATCGATGGCCTCTACCGCTCCACCGCCATCGCGCCCAAAGACGCCGCCGCCGGCAAGACCGTTGAGCACGTTTTCTTCGAAAACGTTCCAAAACAGGAACGCGAAATCACGATTTATCTCCCGCTGTACAAACCGGTGAAGGTACTCGGCATTTCTTTGGACGACGGCGCCAGTATCGCCAAAGCGCGCCGTTTTGCCCAGCCGAAACCGGTCGTCTACTATGGCACCTCAATCACACAGGGCGGTTGCGCCAGCCGCTCCGGCCTCAGCTATCAGGCGATACTTGGGCGCCAACTGAACCTGGACTTCGTAAACCTCGGTTTTTCGGGGAACGGGAAGGGCGAACCCGTTGTCGCGAACCTCGTCGCGGAGATCGATGCCTCGGCCTTCGTCCTCGACTTCGCGCAGAACAATCAACGTGTGGAGTCCTTGCGAGAAGTCTACGAACCGTTTCTTTCGGCGATCCGCACTAAGCATCCTGCAACGCCAATCCTCGCCATCACGCCCATCGCAACATCGTCCGGCCCGGAACGCTTTGAGGATATGCGCCAGCACATTCGCGCAGTCGTCGCAAAGAAAATCGCGGAGGGCGACAAGCTCCTCACTCTCGTCGAAGGCTTCACACTTCTCGGCCCGACGCAGGTGGAAGGGCTTGTCGATGGCGTTCATCCCAACGATCTCGGCTTCGAATCCATGGCCGCCGGCCTGGCGCCCCACGTTGCGCTGGCGTTGAAACTGCCCCCGCCCCGCCTCGTCGACGATCGGGTAATTACGGTTCGCACGCCGGGTGCCGCGGAAATCAAGCGCCGCCAGATCGTCGATTTCATCTGGGGCGCCACCGGTTTCCCCTCCGCGAAACTCCCGGCCGCCACGACACGCAAGGCGTCCAGTCCGATCTCCACGCTTCGAAACTCCGCCGGTGTCGAAACCTTTGCGATTCGAATGGATGCCGGCGAGGAGAACACAACACACCTCTTTAGTCCTCGAAAGGCCAACGGCGAGTTGATGGTCTTGCAGCACGGGCACGCCTGTACCTTTGACGACGCGGCGGATCCGAAAGGCGGCGGCATGGCGGAGGCCACCGATATGCTCCTCGGCGCGGGTTACTCCGTGCTCATCGCCTACATGCCGCACATGCGCCCCGGCGACTGCCGCACCATTTCCCACAACGACATGTTCGACAGGTCGCCGCACTCGCTCCGCTACTTCCTGGAGCCGGTCGCCATCAGCTTGAACGCAATCGCCCCGCGCTTCAAACGCGTCCACATGGCGGGCCTTTCCGGCGGCGGTTGGACCACCACACTCTACGCCGCGATCGATCCGCGCATCCGCCACAGCTTTCCAGTGGCGGGAACTATCCCGCTCTATCTGCGTGTCGGCGGTTCTGTCGGGGACAAGGAACAGTACCTCGAAGAATTCTACAGGCTGGCCGGCTATCCGGATCTGTACGTGGTCGGAGCCATGGGCGCGGGCCGCAAGCAGGTGCAGATTCTGAATCGCAAAGACAACTGCTGCTTCGGCGAGGCGCAGCACGACGCCGCCCGCATCGGCCTTCCGTACGAAGATGCGTATCGAATCTATGAACGCGCCGTGCGTGAGACCGGAGTGCAGTTCCGTCTGGTGATTGACGAAACGGCCCCCCGCCACATGATCTCCCCGGCTGCCGTGAAAATCATGCTCGACGAATTACGCCAATGAACGTCTTGGTCCTCAACTGCGGAAGTTCCACTCTGAAGTTCCAGCTTATCTGGACGACGCTTGATGCGATGAAGTCCGGTGAGGATAAGTGTCTGGCGCGCGGCTGCATTGAGCGCCTTGGCGGCGAGAGCGTCATCACGCTCGAACCAGCGGCCAGCCCGCCCAGGAAAACCAGTGAACCCCTGCACGACATTCGCGGTGCGTTGGAGTTCATCGTGCGCTGGCTGGCATCGGAGGAGTCGGGCGTGGACAGTGTCCGAAACCTGACGGGCATCCACGCCGTCGGCCATCGCGTCGTACACGGTGGTGAGCGCTTTGTTCGTTCCACGTTGTTGACGCCGGAAGTCGTCCGCCACATCGAAGATCTTACCGATCTGGCGCCGTTACACAATCCGGCCAACGTAAAAGGCATTCGCGCCGTGGAGGCCCTGCTCGGCAAGGATATCCCGCAGGTGGCGGTCTTTGACACTGCGTTCCATCAATCGTTGCCCGAAAAATCGTTCCTCTACGCCATTCCGTACCAGTATTACCGGCGTTACGCGCTGCGCCGGTACGGCTTCCACGGCACGTCGCATCGCTACGTTGCATACAGGTACCGGCAATTACTCGGTCTGCCGAAGGAACAGACGAATATCATTACACTGCACTTGGGCAACGGATGTTCGGCCTGCGCGATTCAAGCCGGTGTATCGATCGATGTTTCGATGGGCTTGACGCCGCTCGAAGGCTTGGTGATGGGCACACGCTCTGGCGATATCGATCCGGCCATAGCTCACTACATCGCCGCGAAAGAGGGGCTCGACGCGCACCAGGTTGAGTCGGTGCTGAACAAACAATCCGGACTCCTCGGCGTTTCCGGGCTGACTCACGACATGCGCGAGTTGCTCGCCGAGATCGACGATACCAACGATCGGCGCGCCAATTTGGCCGTCGATATCTTCTGCTACCGCGTGCGAAAGTACATCGGTGCGTATCTCGCTGCCATGGGCGGTGCGGATGCGGTCGTCTTCACAGGCGGCATCGGGCAGAACTCGGCGAGGATTCGCGCAAAAGTCTGCGAAGGTTTGTCGTGGATGGGCCTCTCGCTCGATGCCGAAAAGAATGAGAACTGCATTCTCGGCCAGGAAGGACCTGTTCACACCAGTGGTTCCCGCTTGAAGGCCTATGTGATTCCCACCGACGAAGAACTCCTGATCGCCAGGGACACCGTTCGCTGCGTGCAGGGAGAAATACAGTAGCAATGCATGTCCGGTCCGCTTTAGTCCTCGCTGTACTCGTCGCGGGCTTCTATTGGAAACTGATTGCGACCAACGAATTCGTTTGGTTCGATCATTCCGACGTCTGCTATCTAGAACTTCCCCGAATGGAGTTTCAGGCGCGCGAGTTTCATCGCGGCCGGTTCCCGTTGTGGGATCCGCACATTTGGATGGGCCAACCCCTCATTGGTCAAACGCAGCCTGGCCCGCTGCATCCTCTGAACATTGCGTTCTTGCTATTGCCCCTCACGCCTGAAGGACACCTGCGATTCGATTTTCTGAACTACTACTACGTGTTTCTCCACTGGATCGGCGCGTGGGGCACGTATGTGCTTTGCCGCGGGCTCCGCCGGTCGTGCAGCGCCTCCGTCGTGGCGGGTTGCGTGTTTTCATTAGCCGGCTTCACCGGCTCGGCGCCTTGGGTCGATGTGCTGCTCGGCGCCATTTGGGTTCCGTGGGTCTGCCACTTTTTCCTGACGGCGCTGCGAACCGGCCTTATGACGCCGGCGGCGTGGGCCGGGCTGTTCGCCGGGTCCATGTGGCTCAGCGGTCATCACGAATTGCCAGTGATGACCCTGGTCGCCATGGCATTCGCCTGCCTGTGGAGCCGCGCCTGGCGCACCGCGTTCGTCGTGTTCCCGATCGCGGGATTGGTCAGCGCGGCGCAACTGTGGCCTACGATTGAGTTCGGCAAACTGGCAAAACGATGGGGGCCGGCGAACGGACCCGTGGGTTGGAACGACACGATCGCGTATCTCTCGTCCGCGACGTATTCGCTTACCCCGCGCGGCCTGATTGGCCTGGTGTTTCCGGGGCAGGGGACCAATGCCGATTCGTCTCTTTTCGCCGGGATTGTTGCCATGAGCCTCGTCGTCGTCGCGGTGTGGTCTCTGTGGCGTCTCGCGCCGATTCGCTGGTTCAGCGCCTTGGCCGTCTGCTCCGCCGTGTTCTCCCTCGGTGCGTTCACGCCTGTCCATGGTTGGCTGTACGCGTTGATTCCGCTGCTTTCGAAGGCGCGTGTGCCATCGCGCGCGAGTGTGTTCGTGCATCTCGCCGTCGCCGTGCTCGCCGCTTATGGCGCGGACCAGGTGTTGCGTGGCCGCGCGCGCGTTCCTCTTCGCTACGCGGGCCGCGTGGCTGCGGCGCTCGGTGCGATGGCAGTCCTCGCCACCGTTCTCTTCAAGGTCGAGATGTCCAATGAAATGCTCCTGACTGCGCTGGCGGGGCTCTCCTTTCCACTTCTGGCCGGCCGGTACCCGCATTGGCTCTTCTTCCTGATGTTCGTCGAATGGACTCCCGTCTTCACCGGCGGCTGGCAGAGCAAGTATGCGGAAGGCGCCCATCGTTTCGCCAAGTCTCTTCGCAAACACGCCGACATTGCGGACCGCCTGGGACGCGAGTCTAGCGCGGTCCGTATTCGAATCCACGATGCCGATGTGCCCGTGAACTATGGCGATCTGTATGGGGTCGACATGCAGGAAGGCTACGCCGCGGCTGCCACGGAGAACCTTCTTCATTACCCCCGGCACACCGCCTGGGCCCAGCGGCTCTACGCCGTCACCCACTACATGGCCAAAGCGCCGGACCTGCCGGACACAATGGAGATCGCGTTCCCAGGCTCCGAAGACGGTGTGAATCTCTACCGGCTCAAGGGTCCGTTGCCTCGGGCGCGCATCGTGCATCGCGTCGAGACCGTCGCGGCGTCGAATCTACTGGAGGGGCGCCTAAGCGACCCGTCGTTTGACATGGAGCGGACCGTGCTGTTTGTGAACGAAACCGCCCAAGTGGAAGAGTGTGAGCCAGGGACCGTGGACATCGCCTCCTACGCGCCGAATCGCATTCGGCTAAAAGCGGTCATGCGCTGCCGGGGAGTGGTCGTCCTGGCGGACACCCATTTCCCGGGCTGGCATGCCTACGTCGACGGCGTTGAGACGCCGGTCCTTGCGGCGTACGGGGGCCTGCGCGGCATCGTTGCGGGGCCGGGCCAACACGAAATCGATTTTCGCTACAAGCCACTGTCGGTCTATGGCGGCGGCGCGCTCACGTTGCTCGGCGTAGCGCTGACTCTCGTCATCGTTGCCATGGAAAGGCGGCTTTTGGCTGGTTCGCGTAGCGCTTCATCTGCAGCGTGAGGGACTGCCCCGCGCCTGGCGCGATTTCGACGTCGATTGTTGGGCCGGAGAACGGCTCCACGAACTCGTGCTCTCCGTAGGCGCCCGCCTGCACGGTCACACGTCTGGTTCGCGCCTGACTCAAATTGACAAGGGTGAAGGTCACGCTGTCCGCCGTCAGCTTTTCAACAAGTGCCGCAACACTCTCCGGCAGGCCGGCGCGGCTTCCAGCCGGGTCGAAGAACCGCAGGCGGCTGTGCAAAACGTTCCCCGCCGATCCGGGGTCATTTCCTCCAAGCACAAGATTCGCAAGTGTGCCGGCCTCCACTGGCTTGAAACGGTGCGCGAAGTCGGACGGCCGCGTGTCCGGCGTGCTGGTGTCGTTCCGCATCAGTTCCAGGTTGCGCCGCAGCCGCGCGAAGTCGGACTGAAGCGCCCGCATGGGGTAACCGGGATTCTTGCCTTGCAGAAACTGGATCCAATGGTCGTCCTCAACTCTCTTCAGGTCGGCCGGGTCCATGGTCCAAAGATACAGATCGCGGCGGACATCCGCGTGAGTATTCGGCGTGTAGCCGTACCAGCCCGTTTCGCCGTATTTATTCGGCAAAAGAACCCGCCCGTTCTCTTCCTTCTTGACTGCATACAGGTTTGCGATCTGGCGTCGGAGCGGCTCGGCGAACGAGAGGTCGCCCGTTAGCAAGATCGCTTCGCCGAATGCCGTGCGCGCGCCGCGCATGTAATAGTTGCGGCCGCTCGTCGCAGGGTCGAAGTTCCACCCGAACGTGCCGCCATACCACTTGCCGCCCCACTCTCCTCCAATCTTCCCGTCCAGTCCGATGTTGGTGGGGATGTTCCCGTTGTTGGCCAGCACGCGGTCTTTCCAAGCTCCCGCGTACTCTAGCAGCCAATCGCGGTACTTCGTCTCGCCGGTCAACGCATAGGCGTTGAAGCCCAGCGTGCAGGCGCTCAGGTTCAATGGATGATCGCCGCTTACGTTGGTGGCGGTCTCGTATCGCTTCAACCGCTCCGGAGCGCCGGCAACCTCCTCGCCGCCCCAGTCATGCACCCCGGCCGGTGTCAACATCGGGCCCCGGCTTCCGTTCAAGATGCTGCGGATGATCTTGTGCCGCTTGTCATAGTTTCTGGCGTTCGCATCTTCGCCCGTATAGAACCCGGCGAAGCGGCGCACGCGCTGGATGTACTCCGCATCGCCCGGCGGTGAAAGAGCGTAGAAATGAAACGCGGCGAGGCCTTCGCCGGTATGCTCCCAATCGAACGACGTCACGAACTCCTTGTGGAACATCCCGTCCTTCGCCATTCGCGCCGATGGCGCCTTGGCTGCCGTGAATTGGCGAAGGTGGCCCTCCCACATCTTGCGATACAGCCGCAAAATGGAGTTGGGCGCGCCGAGCGAATGCACCAGCGGCCACGCGTTGATGGTCTCCATCGCGTCGTCGGGGCCGTCGTTGCCGCCCCAGCGCTCCACGCATTTTAGATACCCGCGCTCGTCCACATACTTCGCCGCGAACTCTTCTGCCGCTTCGGAATAGGCATGTAGCAGCGCCCGCTGCGCCAGCGCCCAATCGGGCGGAGGCATCGGCGTATCGATCTTCAGAATGGGCGGCCCGCCGGCCAGCGTGACGGACAGCAACCAGATCGCGATTCTCATTTCTCCCCACTCTATTCGAAAATGACAGAATGGGAAACGATGAACCGGCGGACCTTCATTCGCTCCCTGAGCCGGACCGCCGCTGTCTTTTCCACTGCCGATCTCTTGCAAAGCGCGGGACTCGGCGTAACATTCACCAACCGGGCGCGCGAGGCGGGGTTGAACGCACGGATGGTCTACGGCAGCGAGAATCGTAATCGCTTCCTGCTGGAGACGACCGGCAGCGGTGCCGCCTTTTTCGATTACGACCACGATGGCTGGCTCGACATCTTTCTCGTCAACGGGACGAGATTTGAGGCGGTGGCCGGGCCCGCGCCGGTCAGCCGGCTCTACAAGAACAATCGCGACGGCACGTTCACCGACGTTACATCGGCCGCCGGCATCGCCCGCACAGGATGGGGCGCCGGTTGCTGCGCCGGCGACTTTGACAACGATGGTCTCGACGATCTGTTCGTTTCCTACTGGGGCGATTGCGCCCTGTGGAAGAACCTGGGCAATGGGCGGTTCATCGATGTCGCTGCCAAGGCCGGCGTTACGACGCGTACCAAATCCGGTTTGAAACGGCACAATACCGGCTGCGCATTTCTCGACTACGACAAGGATGGACACCTGGATCTGTTCGTCGCGAATTACATCGACTTCGATCCGAAGACCGCGCCGCTTCCGGAATCCGGCCCCTGCAAATATAAGGGAATCCTCGTGGCGTGCGGCCCCCCGGGATTGAAGGGCGGCCGGAACATCCTGTTCCGCAACAACGGCGACGGTACGTTCACGGATGTCTCCGAAACATCCGGCATTCTCAAAACTCCGGGCACCTATGGCCTGGGTGTGACCGTCGCGGACTTCGACGATGACGGCTACCCCGACATTTACGTCGCCAACGACTCCACGTCTTCCACGCTCTACCGCAACAACCGCGACGGCACGTTTTCCGATGTTGCGATTGAGTCCGGCGTGGCCTATTCGCCGGATGGAAAACCGCAGGCCGGCATGGGCGTCGGCGTTGCCGACTATGACAACGATGGCCGCTTCGACATCGTCAAAACCAACTTCGCCGGCGACACCTCCAGCTTGTATCGCAACGCCGGCGAGGGCGCGTTTGAGGACCAGACCTTCCAGGCCGGCCTTGGCCGCGTCACGCGCTTCCTTGGCTGGGGCGCGGCATTCGTGGATATCGACAACGACGGATGGCGCGATGTCGTCCTCTGCAACGGTCACGTCTACCCGGAGGTGGGCGATAGCGCGGAGGAATCCGGTTATCGTCAGCGAAAGGTTGTCTACCGGAATCTGGCGAACGGCAAATTTCAGGAAGTCTCCGGGCAGCTCGGTCCCGGCATCGCGGAGAAAGTCCCCGGCCGCGGCATGGCCGTTGGCGATTTCGATAACGACGGCAGCCTGGACCTTTTGGTGAACTGCATCAACGCTCCGCCCCAATTACTCCGGTGCGAACGGGAGGCTGCGGGCAATTGGCTCAAGATCAAATGCATCGGCACCAAATCGAACCGGACCGGCATCGGTGCCCGCGTCTACTGCACTGCTGGCGCGCTTCGACAGACCGACGAGGTGCGCAGCGGCGGCAGCTACCTGTCGCAAAGCGATCTGCGCATCCACTTCGGGCTGGCGGGAGAGACGGCCGCGTCGATCGAAGTCCGTTGGCCCAGCGGCATCGTCGACAAAGCGCGCATCGAAGCGGTGAACCGTATCGTGACAATCGTCGAGGGTCAGGGCATTACCGGCGCGTAGCCGGGCCCATCGCTCCCAGCTTTCGCGCCTGCTTCGATTCCAGTTCTCGTTTCACCTCGGCGCCGCGCGCAAACATTTTCGCGGCTTCTTGTTTTTTGCCGGAAGCCTGCAGTACCTGCGCGAGCAGCGTGTAGGGTCCGGGCGTGCTGGGATCGAGCCGGATGGCCTCAGCGAGCGCGGCCCCGGCCTCCTCCAGCGCGCCGGATTGCTTGAGCGCCGTTCCCAGCATGTAGTGCGCCTCGGCGTAGCCGGGCCGCAGGCGGATGGCATTCCGCATGGACTCGATCGTCACGGCGAACTCGCCGTCCTGCCAGGCCGTCACGCCGAGCGTGTAGTGAGCTTCCACCATCTCCGGTTGCAGGCGGAGCGCCTCCCGCAGTTCCGCCTTCGCCTCCTCCAGGCGGTCCTTCTGCTTCAGCGCCAGACCTAGGTCGTATCGAACCACGGCATGTTCCGGGTGTTCGGCTTTCAGGGCGAGCAGTTCGATCAGAGCCTTATCGTAGTCGCCCTTTTGCAGCCATGCGTTGGCCCGGTTCACTCGCGCCGCTACATTGCCCGGTTCCCGCTTCAGGACGTGTTCGAACTCGGCGACAGCGCTGTCGCTCTGCCCGGTATCGACCAGCGCGAAACCGAGACTGTTCCGGAATTCGGTGTTATCGGGCGCCAAGCGCACGGCTGCCTGAAAGGACCGCACGGCGTCGGCGAACCGCGCCAGCTTCTGCTCGGCGAGTCCCCGCTGGTTCCAGGCGTCGGCCCGCTTTGGTGCGGCGCGCGTTGCGGCGGTAAGGTTCTGTAGCGACTCCTCCGTCGAACCGGATTCATAGAGCATCGTGCCGAATCGAAATCGATATTCGGCGTTCAGCGGCTCGAGCTTGACTGCCTGGCGCGCCGCCTCCAAGGCAACCTCCCGGTCCGCCTCCAGCCATTCGGCCACGGCGAGGTGATAGTGGGCCGCCGCGAATCGGGGGCTCAGCCGTATTGCCTCTCGGAATTGCAGTACGGCTTCGGGCCGCCGCCCGCTGACCGCTAAAAGGAACCCGAGCTCGTCACGGGCCGCCGCGGATCGCGGGTCCGTAGCGACCGCCCTTTCAAATGCCGCCAGCGCGCCCTGCGCATCGCCGCGCGACTTCATCGCGCGTCCTTGCGCGAGCCAGTCCACGGGTTGTAACCACAGCGCGGCTAACACCAACCACATGCTTCCAGTGTACGGAGTCGTTAGATGAAGATCCGGCCATTCGGTATCGTTGACTTTTTCCGCTCCGGGGAGTAGCATTCCTAGATTCAGGTCCAAAGAAGGATCTGGAGGGGAAAAGGGAGTCCGAATGCGAATCATCGCCGCTCTAGGCCTTATGGTTTTCGCGTGCGCGCCAAGTTATGCGCAGGCTGTCTATGGAACGATTGTCGGCAGCGTGACCGACGCTACGGGCGCGGCGGTGCCAAACGCCCGCGTCGTGATCACCGACACCGGGCGCGACGTCTCGCAGTCGACGCAGACCAACGAGTCCGGTAACTTCACCCAACGGTTCCTGATCGTGGGCCGCTACCGCGTGCGCGTCGAAGCGCAAGGATTTAAGGCGTCGGTACAGGAAAACATACCCGTATCCGTAGATACCGAAATCAAGGTCGACGTCCGCCTGGAAGTCGGCGACGTGACGCAGGTTCTCGAGGTCAGCGCGGCCGCGGGCATCCTGAAGACCGAACGCAGCGACGTCGCGTCCACTTACTCGGAACGCACCATGACCGAGCTGCCCGTTCTCAATCGTCGCTTCACAAACTTCCAGCTCATGACGCCCGGCGTCGTTGCGTGGCCGACATCGCTGACCGCGGCATCGGCCGAGAATCCGCAGGGCTCCTACCGCATGCTCGTCAACGGACAGAGCTTCGCAGGGACATCCCACCTTCTCGACGGCACCGACAACCATGACGCGGTGCTCGGCTGGATCGTCATTAATCCGACTCTGGAATCGGTCACCGAAGCCAAGATCACGACCGCGAACTATGACGCAGAGTTCGGCGTCGCCAGCGCCGGCGTGGTGAGCGCGCAGACGAAGTCCGGCACCAACCAGCTACACGGTTCGGCGTTCGAGTTTCTGCGCAACGACAAGATGATCGCGCGGAATCCGTTCACGCAGTCCCGGCCCATCCCGAACTCGAACGGCCGGCTGATTCCGCTTACGCAGTGGAATCAGTTCGGCGGTTCGATCGGCGGCGCTGCCATCAAGAACAAGCTTTTCTTTTTCGGCGACTACCAGGGCACGCGGCGGAACACCGGCGGCGGCAGCCTGCTGCGCGTACCCTCCGTCGCAGAGCGCACGGGCGATATGAGCGCCACGGGGGTGAATATTTTCGATCCCCGTTCCGGCTCCGCGCCCGCCAATCGCATGCAGTTCCCAGGGAACATTATTCCGGCGTCCCGCCTCTCCGCACAGTCGCAGAGTTTGCTGCGGCTTATTCCCAATCCGAACATTGCGGCGGCGACAGATCAGCCAAACTTCGCCTCATCCGGCGGTGTTCGATTCAACGACAACGCGTTCACCCACATTTCCGTTTTGAGCCGCGCGTGCGAATCTCCCGGATGCTCGTCCGCATCAATATCCATAGGGGTTTGAAGGCAGCGAAGACCCCTGCGGAGGACAGCACCCAATGGGTGACAAACAAAACCAGCCCTTTCAGCTCTCGTTCAACGGCCTTCTCAAGATCGACTTCCAGGGATCGCGCGTTACT
>VFZO01000034.1 GCA_016871155.1 Acidobacteriota bacterium
GGGATTTCCGCCGAGAGCGGCATTCCCACGTTTCGCGGGCCGGGCGGGCTATGGCGTACGTTTCACGCCGAAGAGCTGGCGACCCAAGAGGCGTTCGACCGTGACCCGAAACTTGTGTGGGAGTGGTATCAGTCGCGGAGGGAGATCATCGCTTCGAAGGAACCCAACGCGGCGCACCGCGCGCTGGTAAAACTCGAGAAGACGGCCGGCCGCTTCACGCTGATCACGCAGAACGTGGACGGATTGCACGACCGGGCCGGGTCCAAGCGGGTGTTGAAGATCCACGGCGATATCTGGTTCACGCGCTGCACGAAGTGCATCCACCAGCGCGTGAACCGGTCGCTCGACATGGAGCTGCCGCCGCGCTGCGAGGAGTGCAGCGCATGGATGCGCCCGGGCGTGGTCTGGTTCGGCGAGTCGCTGCCGCGCCTGGCGTGGGAGGACGCCGAACGCGAGGTGAACGGCTGCGACCTGCTGCTGGTGATTGGGACTTCGGCGCAGGTGTATCCGGCGGCCGGGCTGATTGACCGGGCGCGGGCGGCGGGTGTCCCCAGTGTGGAGATCAACCTGGACGAGACGCCGTATTCGGCGGCGGTCAAGTACTCGTTGCGCGGGAAGGCGGCGGAGATTCTACCCCTGCTTTTGGAGTAGCTTCTCGACGTACTTGGCGAGAATGTCGGTCTCGAGATTGACCCGTGCGCCCGGGGCCTGCGCGCCAAGCGAAGTGTTCTGAAAGGTGTGCGGAATGATGGTGACGCCGAGAAGCCGGTTCTGAATCGAAGCGACGGTCAGGCTGATGCCATCGATGGCGATGGAGCCCTTCTCGACGATGTAACGATCAAGCTCGGCCGGAACGCGAACCCGCAACCACCAGTTGCCGTTGCCAAGTTCGTCGAGGCCCTCTAAGACGCCGGTGCCATCGACGTGCCCCTGCACGACATGGCCGCCCAGGCGGCCTTCGGCGGGCACCGGCCGTTCCAGATTCACGCGCGCGCCCGGGGCCAACCCGCCCAGGCTGGTTCGGCGCATAGTCTCGGGAGCGATGTCGGCGTCAAAAGAGTCCCCGGTAAGTCGCAGAGCCGTCAGGCAGACGCCATTTACGGCGATGCTCGCGCCTTCGAAAGAGCCGGAGAGCACGGTGTGGCAATGGATTCGGAGACGAGCGCCCTCGCCTCGCTGCTCGATCGCGGCCAGGGTTCCGAGTTCCTCGATGATGCCGGTGAACATCAGGCCTTGGAGACGCGCCGCGTCCAAGCTTCCACGGCGAACTCGTCGTCGCCGGTCGTGTGGAGTTTCACGTTGTGGAACTCCATGGCGTCCTCGCGGCGGCGGCGGCCACGGCCTCCGGCGACGGGGAGCGACTGGAGATTTCCAAAGATTTTCGGCGCGTAGTAAAAGAAGACCTTGTCGACAACACCGGAATCGAGCGCCGCGCCGTTGACCTTGCTGCCGGCCTCGATCATGAGCGAGAGGTACTTCCGCGAAGCCAGCAGTTCCACCAGCCCACGGAGGCTCGTGCGTCCACCGCTGCCGTCGAGCACGGCCACTTCGACGCCGGTTTTTTCCAGGGCGGCACGGCGCTCGGAGTTTGCGGCGGAGGTGGTAATGACAAGCAGGCTGGAAGGGCCGGCGCGAACCATCTGCGAATCCGGCCGGATGCGCAATTGCGAATCGAGCACGATGCGGAGCAGCGGCCGGGAACGCGGCAGGCCGCTTCGATCGGTGAGTTGGCAATCGTCGGATTCTACAGTGCCGATACCTGTAAGGATGGCGTCGGAATGGTGGCGAAGCTGCTGGACATGGGCGCGGGAGCGCTCCGAGGTGATCCAGCCCTCGTTGTCGTCGGGCGCGGCGATCTTACCGTCGAGCGTGAGCGCGCTCTTGAGCGTCACCAGCGGCCGGTGTTCGCGCATGAAGAAGCAGAAAGCCTCGTTGAGTTTTTCGGCTTCGGCGGCGTGGCGCGGATCGAGGTTGACAGAGACGCCGGCTGCGCGCAGTTTTTCAAAGCCGCGGCCGCTGACAAGCGGGTTAGGGTCCTGCATGGCTGCGATGACGGTGGTGACGCCAGCGGCGATTAGCGCATCGGCGCAGGGCGCGGTGCGGCCTTCGTGGGAGCAGGGCTCAAGCGTAATGTAGAGCGTGGCGCCGAGGGCCCGATCCCCGGCCTGCTCCAGCGCGACGGCTTCGGCATGCTTCTTTTCCGAGTAGATGTGATGGCCGCTGCCGACGACCCGCCCGTCGCGAACCAGCACCGCGCCCACGGTGGGATTCGGGCTGGTGAGGCCGAGACCGAGGCGGGCCTCGGAAAGCGCGTGAGCCATGTAGTCGAGGTGCATGGATTAGTCGAAAAGAGACGCGATGTACTGTTCAGGATCGAAGGGCAGAAGGTCGGTGACCTTTTCGCCGACTCCAATGTAACGAATGGGCAGGTTCAACTCGCGAGCAATGGCGATGGCGATGCCGCCCTTGGCCGTGCCGTCGAGCTTGGTGAGAACGATGCCCGTGACGCCGGACGCCTCCGTGAACTTACGGGCCTGCTCGAGGCCGTTCTGACCCGTGGTGGCGTCGAGCACCAGGTACACTTCGTGCGGCGCTTCCGGAATAACGCGGGCGGCGGTACGGCGCATTTTCTCCAGCTCCGCCATCAGGCCTTCTTTATTGTGCAGGCGGCCGGCGGTGTCGACAATGACGACATCGGCCTTGCGGGCGCGGCCGGCCTGCAGGGCATCGAAAATGACGGCACTGGGATCGGCGCCCTGCGCCTGGCGAATAATGCCGGTATCGGCGCGGTTGGCCCAGACTTCCAACTGTTCGATGGCCGCGGCGCGGAAGGTGTCGGCGGCTGCCATGATGACGGTCTTGCCGTTCTCCTGCAGGCGCCGGGCGAGTTTGCCGGTGGTGGTTGTTTTGCCAGCGCCGTTCACACCAACCATCATGACCACCAGCGGCGGCTGCGCTGCTCGGGCCTCCGGGCGGTCGGAAGCCTGGAGAACTTCGAGCAGGTGTTGGCGGATAAGCGCGCGAAGCCCGGCGGCGTCGCTAACCATCTTGCGGTCGACCCGCTGCCGGATGGTTTCGAGAATTTCGGTGGCGGTGCGGATGCCGACATCAGCGGTGATGAGCGCATATTCGAGCTCTTCGAGAAGGCCGGAGTCGATCTGTTTTTTGCCGTGAACGGCATCGTCAATGGTAGTAACGAGACCCGCGCGGGTCTTTTCTATCCCTTGTTTCAGGCGGTCCAGAAGACTGCCACCGCCACCCTCACCGGAGCCGAACAATGACGAAAGCATGCTAGAAAGACCATGATACCAAGGGCTTTTTAAAAAACCGTGACGGAATGGCCGATATGATTCACGCGTTACAATTAGATGGTCGCAATGGAACCCAGCACCCCGGCGGGTAAGATCGGGCGCTATTTTGTCCAAGGAGAGCTTGGACGAGGCGCGATGGGAGTTGTGTACCGGGCGCAGGATCCTGCCATTGGACGCGTCGTGGCGATCAAGACGATTCGCATCGGCCAGTTCAGCGACGAACGCGAATTAAAGCATGTGCGGGAGCGCATGGTGCGCGAGGCGCAGGCCGCGGGTATGCTGTCGCACAACAACATCGTAACCATCTACGACATCCAGGAGGAGGCGGATACCGCCTTCATTTTCATGGAATACGTCGATGGCGAGACGCTGGAGAAAATTCTGCTGGCGGATACGCCGGTGGATCAACAGCTGATTCTCTGGGTGGCCAAGCAATCGTCCGAGGCGCTGGACTACGCCCACGCGCGTGGAATCGTACACCGTGACATCAAGCCGGCCAACATCATGGTGCGAAAGGACGGCGTCGCGAAGATCGCCGATTTCGGAATCGCGCGGGTGCAGTCGCAGTCGATGACGCAGACCGGGCAGGTGCTGGGTACGCCGAATTACATGTCGCCGGAACAGATTTCCGGCAAGGCCGTGGATGGGCGCGCCGATCAGTACTCACTGGCCGTGATGTTATATGAGGTGCTGACAGGCGAAAAGCCGTTCGTCGCCGACTCGTTGCCGACGCTGCTGTTCAAAGTTGTCAGCGAAATTCCGGCTCCAGTGCCTCGACTGAACCCCACGCTGAGCCCGGCGATCGACGAGGTGCTGCAGCGGGCGCTAGCCAAGAGTCCGGACGACAGGTTCCCTTCGTGCACCGAGTTCATTCGCGCCTTGGAGCGCGCGTGCAACGCGACGCCGGGATGGAAAACGCTGGTACGTGGCGGCGGCCTGACGCAGCCGACGCATTTTTCCTCGCCTACGCCGGCACCCGTCCCGGTGGTGAACAAACCGGTACCGGTGCCACAGGCGCCCGCGCGAACGGAGAGTTCGAAGCCGATGAACTTGGCGCTGATCGGAGGCGTGGCGGCTGCGATGCTGGTGGTTGGGATCGGAGCCGTGGGCGCCAAGCTGTACTTCGATAAGCGGAAGCAACAGACGGTGGCAGCGCCCCCCGTGGTGGATCCCGCGCCTGTGAAAGCCGCGACGCCAGCGCCAACTGGCGGCAAGCCAATGCCAACTGCGGGTCAGCTGGCGCCGACGGCCGCGCCGAAAACCGTGCCTCCTCCGCTAGAACCGAAACAGCCTTCCGCGCCTCCGGTTGCATCGCCGCCCAAATCTGGCGGAGTGATGGCCGCTGTCTCGATTCGAACGAATCCCGAGGGAGCGCGCGTGATCGTCGACGATGGGCAGGTCCCGCCATGCACCAGCCCCTGCCTGCTGGAGTTGCCCGGCGGACGGCACGCGGCGGCGATTCTGCTGGACGACTACCGTACCGAGATGCGCATCTTCAACGTTCCGCAGGATACGGTGCTGTCGGTGAATCTGGAAAAGAAAAAAGGGATGCTGGAAGTTTCGAGTAATCCGGCGGGTGCATCCATCACCATTGACGGCGCGGAGAACCCGCACAAAACGCCTGCGCTGATTCCGCTGGCCGTTGGAAAGCACACGGTCGTCGTTTCTCTGCCCGGCAAACCGGCATACACCCGAAGCTTTGAGATGCGCGCCGACGCCACTATCTCTTTAAACGCGGATTTGGGAAACTAGGCAGGTGCAGAACTCACTCCTCTCGCGCCGGGCGCTGTTCGGCTTGGCGGGCGCCACATTAATCGCTGCCGAAGGTAAGCGCAACATGATCGTCCGGTCCAGCCGCGCCGAAGATCTGGAGATGCCGCTCGACGGATTCCTGGAGAGCTACCTGACTCCGGTGGAACGGTTCTTCGTCCGGAGCCATCATTACACGCCGGACGTGAAGGCGGCGGAGTGGAAGCTGCAAGTGGACGGCAAGGTTTCGAGCACGTTGGCGCTGACGTTGGACGAGTTGAAGAAGATGCCGCGCGTGGAGCTGGTCAGCGTTTTGGAGTGCGCGGGCAACGGACGCGGATTGTACGAACCGTCGATGCCCGGTTTGCAATGGACCTACGGAAGCGTGGGCAACGCGCGTTGGGCCGGAGTGCGGCTGGCCGATGTGTTGAAACGCGCGGGCCTGCAGGCGGGCGCGGTGGAGGTGCTCTTCGACGGTGCCGACGTCCCGGTGGGAATGCAGCCCGAGTTCATACGGTGCATTCCGTTCGCTAAGGCAATGGACCCGAACACGATTCTGGCTTATGAGATGAATGGCGCGCCGCTGACGCGCGATCACGGATTTCCGCTGCGCGTGGTGGCGCCGGGATGGGCGGGCGACTGTTGGGTGAAGTGGCTGACGCGCATTGAGGTCCGCGATAAAGAGTTCGACGGCTTCTTTATGAAGACCGGCTACCGGCATCCCGGCAAGGCGGTTGCGCCGGGCACGGCGGTGGATCCGGCGCAGATGAAGCCGGTCACGTCGTTGCAGATCAAGAGTGTGATCGCTAGCCACGCGGACGGCGTACGCGCGGGGTTAGCGGCCACGAAGATTCGGGGCGCGGCGTGGTCCCACGAATCGCCTGTGACGGCCGTAGAAATTTCGACCGACGGTGGACGAAGATGGGCCCCGGCGCGTTTGGGGCCGGAGACGCACCGGTTCGGCTGGAAGCAGTTCACGTTCGATTGGACGCCCAAGGAAGAGGCCTACTACACGATACTGGCACGGGCCCGCAACGCGGCAGGCGAGACGCAGCCGCTGGTGCAGGAGTGGAATCCGTCCGGGTACGGCCATAACGTGGTTCATGCGGTGCGGCTGCACGTCGCGGCCTCGGCGCCGGCGCCGAAGTCCGCGCAGGCCGCACAGGCCGTCGACACGCCTGCCGTGTATAAGCAGACCTGCCTGGCCTGCCACGGCGAGGAGGGAATCTCGCAGCAACGGCTATCGCGCGCGCAATGGGAGCGCGAGGTGGAAAAGATGCAGCGCTGGGGCGCTCGCGTTACTCCGGAGAATAAGGAAACGCTCGTGGATTATCTGCACAAGCGTTTCCCCTATAGGGCGCGATAGCGCGCCCCAGCTAAAACTCCAGCTTCAGCGAAAGCTGAATGAACCGGGGCAAGTTCGACTGATCCATCGCCCCCGCGATGCGGCCGAAATTGGCATTATTCACGTCCGTGATCGGACCGTTGAAGAACTGCGGAGTATTGGTGGCGTTCAGGAAGTCCGTGCGGAAGGTCAGGCCCAGGCGTTCGGTGATGCGGTTGTACTTGAGAACCGAAACGTCCAAATTGCGGATGGGCGGGCGGCGGATGGACGTCAGCCGCGCAGCGAATGTCTGCAAGGTAAAGGCCTGGCGGATGGTCCACGCCGGCTGCTCCCCGCTCTGGCATCCGCGAAGAGTACCATTGGCAAGTTGTGTGCAGGTATTGAAATATCGATCCAGCGACGGCGACGAAACTTTCGGATCCACGCCCGTGGGAACGGAGTTGGTGGAGATCGCCAGCGGCCAGCCGGATTGGATGCGGGCGATCGCGCTAACCTGCCATCCGCCAAAGACGCGATCCACGATGCCGGGTCCACCGGAGAGAAACTTTTTGTTCTTACCGAAAGGCAGATCATAAAGTCCGTTCAGTTGCAGGTTGTGGGGCATATCCCACTCGACCGGGAGCTTCTCTAAGAAGTCGTCCTGCGGGTTCCGGTACGTGCGCTCTTCAAAGGTGCGCGACCAGGTGTAGGCTACGCTGAAATTCAAACC
Organism: Acidobacteriota bacterium; assembly: GCA_016871155.1. GTDB lineage: Bacteria > Acidobacteriota > Terriglobia > Bryobacterales > Bryobacteraceae. The sequence continues at coordinate 7,115 of VFZO01000034.1, forward strand.
GTTCGACAGCCGCTTGTAGAGCATCGTCTGTAAACCGTCGTAGCGCTGGGTCCCTTCCGAACGGAACAACTCCGTGATTCCGGTGAACTGCGGAAAGGGCCGGAGCAGTTGCTGCGCTTGGACCGTGCCGCCGTTCAGGCCGGTGCCTGGGATCTTGCCGGCGAATGGATTCGGCACGTTGGCGGTAAGAGCCGCCGCACCGCGATTGAAGTCGGAGAGCGAGATCTCATTGATTGCGCGATTCACTTGCAGGCCGCGAATGCGGCTGCCAACGTAGGCCATGCTGGCGAGGAAATCGCCGGGCAGTTCGCGCTGGATTTCGAAGGAGTACTGATGCGTGATGGGCAGCGTCCGGGCATAGAACGGCGCGCCGAAGCCTTGTCCGAGGAACGTCGACAGCCCGCCCGAAGCGCCGGCGGGCCGCAAAAGGCCGGCTGGGAACGGATTGGTGAGAGTGTTCTCCGGCACGCCGGCCTGAATCGATGTCACCATCGCGGTACGTTGGCTGAATCCGGGAGCATTGCCCGGATCGTCGAAGGTCTGCGCGTAGATCAGTCCGTAGCCGGCCCGCAATACGGTCTTGTCGTTCAACGAGTAGGCCAGTGCGGCACGCGGGCCAAAGTTATTCCAATCCTGCTTGAATATTCCGCGGGTGCCGCCAACGCCGGAGAAGAGCGCACCGCCCCGCAAGGTGAGGGGCGGCGCTTGCAGCGGGCTGGTGGTTGTGCGATCGAAGCCCCGGAGCAGGGCATTAAACCGGTCGGTCATCGGGCCAAGATAGTCCCAACGCAGGCCGAAATTGAGCTTTAGCTTTTGCGTCAGGCGGAAGTCGTCCTGAAAGTACACCGAGAAGAGCCGCTGTTGGCGCGCGGCCTCGGCATTGATGTCGACGCCGCCATCGTTTGGCGTGCCGAGCAGAAACGACGCGATCGAGTTGCCGCTGTTTGGCTCCACGCGAAGCGGGTCGCGGCCCGTGAATGCCTGATTGAAGTTGTAAAATCCGGCGACAAATCCCGGATTCCGGATATAGGCTCGCTGGAGCCGGAACTCGAACCCGAACTTCTGATACTGCTTTCCGGCGTTCCGGGCAAACGAGATTTGCGCGGAGTTGGTTTGCGAAATGGGATCGTTCTGCACAGGGTTCGAACCGGCCCCTTCGTAGTTAGCGAATGTGAAGCGCGGAAAGTAGGCGGGGACCTGCGAGATGAACTGAGGGGAAAAGCCAAGCGACTGCAAGTTGTAACCTTGCCCGATGGAGTTACCGCTCTGCGCGAGGAAGCGCGCAAGCCCAAGCCGGACGTCGTAGACGAAAGTGGGGCTCAGCGTCTTGGTGTATTGAATCGTGGCGGAATGGTTTTCGCGCTTGAATGGCGTGTTGCCGCTGGTCTCAGCGACGTTGAGTGTGGAAACCGTCGAGTAGCGGAAGCCCCGTTCTTCGGCCAGGGCGTTGCGCGAATAGCGGATAAACATACGGGACGAATCGTCGATTACATAGTCTCCGCGTACCGAATGCTCCGGGAAAAAGTCGGTGAACTTCCGGGTACTCGGCGTCGAGACCAGGTTATTCAAACTTGTGACGGCGTTGCCGGGAACGTTGCCCTGCGGAATGATGCCCAGTACGTTGCGTGCGATGGGGTTCTGCCGGTTGGCCGGAATGACGTTGCCGGGAAAGGCGGTGCGCGTCAGCGCGCCATTCACGTTCGTGGTGGAAAATGGATCGAAAATCGGGGCCACCTGTCCGGCGGCGAAGAACGTCTGAGAGAAGTCCCCTCGGCGATGTGCTTCCGTCGGCACCGAAGTAACGAAGGGATCCGGTATGATCTGGTCGATTTTTTCGTACGCGTAGTGAACGAAGAACTTGTTCTTCCGGATGGGTCCGCCGATGTCGCCGCCGTACGTATTGATATTCGAACTCTGGCGAGCGATGCCGTTTCGATTGGAGTTAAAGGTGTTTGCGTTCAACACGGTGTTCTGCAGGAACTCGAAGGCCGAGCCGTGGAACTGATTCGTGCCGCTCTTGGTAGTGATGTTGACGATGCCGCCGGTGGTCCAGCCATACTGCGCGTCGTAGGTGGAGGTCTGGACGCGGAACTCGCCGGTCCCTTCAACGGGTGGCACGTAGGCGACCTGCCCGGCGCGGGCAAGGTTGGAAACGCCGTCGATCAAAACCTCATTGCCGGAGGGACGGCCGCCGCTGATAGACATGGCCGAAGAACCGGCGATGTCAAATGGGCGGAGCCGTGTGGCGGCGGCTGTGACGGCAACGCCGGGCGCCGCCCAGGCCTGAGCGAAGATGTTACGGCCCTGAAGGGGCGTGTTCGCGATGCGGCCGCGTTCGATAACGAGGGAGCGGTCCGCCGATTCGGTTTCCAGCAGTTGCGTGGATTCGCTAACATTGACTGTCTGGCTGACTTCACCGAGCGTGAGAGCGATGTCGGCCACGCCGCGTTCCGCCAGCGCTAGGCGTAAGCCTTCGCGGACGACTTTGCGGAAGCCTTCCTTCTCAACGGTCACGATGTATTCGCCCGGTGTGAGGTAGGGAATCACGTAGGCGCCGTCGGCGTTTGAAACGGTTTGTTGCAGCGAACCGGTTTCGCGCGAACGCGCTTCAACGCGGGCACCGGCGACGGACGCTCCCGTCGGATCGGTAATGCGCCCGGAAAGGGTGGCGCGGAATTCTTGTGAAAACGCGGAAAACGCGAGAGTGAGTGAAAAAAGGAATCGAACCATAAAGACCTGTTGACAGATCTTGTTTATACCCTTTTATCTCCGCTCCAGCAAGCGACGGTAGTCTGGAACGGGCGTTACGCGCCGGGGGGGACTTCCTCGGTCGGTGCGCCGGGAGCCGATTTCATTACCGATTGGATGCCGGCGTTGCGCGCTTTTTCGGTCTCGTACATTTCGCTATTTCCGATGACTTGGTTGTTCCCTGCCTTGAGCGTAAAGTAGAATTTTCCGGTCTTCGACGTCTGTTTACTGTAGCGGGCCTCGTTCGGCGCATTCGCCTGTACGCTGGCGATGCCGTTCAGTGCGCTGGCCTTCGCTTTGTACATCTCGCTGGTGAGGAGGACCTCGCCGTTACGAGCCTTCAGATTGAAGTATCGCTGGCCGTCCTTAGCTGTCTTGAGTACGAATTTTCCTGGCATGGTAGTGGATGGATGCAATACGTGTTTCCGGAGTTTCACGAAATTACAACAAACGGCGAACCGCCGATTTCTTCTCCAGCCGCAGCTTGCGGCGCTCCAACCCGGCGGACGGCCCGAGCCGCAGCGCCTGCTCCGTGCAATCGAGGGCCATTGTGAAATTTTTCTCGACGTGTTCGAAGTACTTGGCAAGCTCCTCGAAAGCACCCGCGCGATATGGATTGGCGGCGCCGGTGAGTTCGGTGAACAGCGTCAGCGCCGCCTGTTCTCCGCCACGCTTTTTCTCCAGCAGCGCGCAATCCCACATGGTGCGATACGCCAATTCGTCCTTAAGCCCGGCGTTCAATCCGCGGCGAAACAGCGTAATCGCTTCGTCGATACGATCGGCGCCGCGCAACCAGCGCGCCAGGCCGACCATCTCCGCTCCGCGCCGCAACGGAACCTCCAGCGGAGCGTTGAAAGCGCGAGGGATGATGCCAGTGAGGCAGGCGAGCGAGAGAATGTCGAAGGAGTTGTGCTCAAAGATGCCTGCCATCTGGTGGGCATGGCCGGAGCGAAGGTAGTCGAAATAGAGATTCGGAATCAGCGCTCCTGGAACATCGTCGATGCGTTCGACGCCAAGGATTTCATTTTCCAGATGGACAAGGCGGCACGAGTCGAGCTGCAGTTTATAGAGCCGCCGCGCGCCGAAAAGAAGGTCCAGGTGCGCCATGCGCGCGAAAGGCGGACGGAGCCGTGACATCCGGAAACGTGTCTCCAGCAGAGGTTGATCGTAGGCGCGGCCGTTGTAGGTGACCAGCACGTCGTAGCGTTCCAAATCTCCGGAGAGTGCGGTCAATTGGCTCGGCTCGTCTTCGTAGTCGCGCAGGAAATACTGCTTGAGCGTGAAGCCGTGATCGTCCAACGCGCCGACGCCGATCAGAAACGCATATGTGCCGGAGCCGCCTGCAAGTCCGGTGGTCTCCGTGTCGAGGAACGCCACGCGCCGGGGATCCACATCCGCAAGTTCGCCGCCGGAGATGGCGCATAACCAATCGCGCGGAACGTCCTGTAGATCGGAGACATAGACGTTGCCGTGGCGCTGGTGGTTCTTCCAGTCGCGCACGGATTCGAAGTGCGCTCCCAGGCTGGTGGTCACCACTTCACCCTTCAACCACTGTTCGACGGGCGGCTTGGGCGGGCGAGGCGGAGCGGGATCAGGCGGGGCTTCTTCGATTGCGGCGATCTTTCGCCGGAGCTCCGCGAGTTGTTGATGCAGATTGGACAACGTGCTCTTCGCCTCGTCTTCGCCTATTGGGAAGAGTGTAGCATGGTGGGCTATTCGTGACGAAGGACGATCGCGGGATCCATGCGGGCGGCGCGCCGCGCCGGACCGAAGCAGGCAAAACAAACGACGAGCATCATGCAGCCGGACGCCGCGAGAACGGTCGGAATGGAACCTGGGCCCGAGCCAAGTAACAAACCCTCGATGAGACGTCTAGCCGGAATACTAGCAATACCGCCCAGCAGAACACCCGCTGCGGCAAGCCGCAGACCATGCCGCAGCGAGAGTCCGGCCAGGGAGCGCGGGGTGGCGCCCAAGGCGGCCCGGATTCCAAACTCGCGGGTGCGTGCGCGAACCATGCTGGAACAGACGCCATAAACGCCCAGGCATACCAAGGACAGCGTCAACAGCGCCATACCGCCGACCAGCGCGGTCAAGAGACTTGGTTCGGACCAGACCGACTCAACACGCGCCTCTGCGGGGCCGGCGAAGCGAATCATCGCGTACGGATCAACGGCCGCGACCTTCGCCCGCGCCGCGCGGACCAGCGCTTCGGCGTCGCCTGCGGCGTGTAACACCGCGACGCCGCGCGGCCAATAGGCGTGGGTGTGGTGGACGTAGACGGAAGCGCTGGGGCGTTCGTCGAGGATCGACATCGCGACATCGGGTACAACGCCTGCGATCGTGTGCCAGCGAGGTTCGCGGTTCGCATCGGCAAACGAAACGCGCCGGCCAATGGGATCGACCGCGCCAAAATACCGCCGGACGAAGGATTCATTGACGACGGTCTCGCGCGGAGAATCGGCAGTTCGGGGCGGTTCCGGCCAGCGGCCACGCAGCAACGGAATTCGAAGCGCCGCAAAGAAACCAGCATCGGCGACGCGGTATTGGTATTGGCGGCGGGCCCTGGCGTCGTCCAAAGGAACACCGTGAATCATCAAATACCCCCGCGCTTGCGTAGAACCAAGCAGCGGAAGTGCGTCGCCGATTCCGGCCGATCGAGCGCCGGGAATGGCGAGCAGTTCCGACTCAACCCGGGTGTAGAAGCGATTCAGTTCTTCGCCGTCCGAGTCCCAGGGAAAATCGAATTCCAGCGCTACTACGTTGTCCGGCTGGAAGCCAATGGGGCGCGCTTTTGACGCTTGGAGCGACTGTCCGAAGAAGAGCGCGGCGCTAAGCAAGACCATCGACACTCCGATTTGCAGCGCGACAAGCGCCGCCCGGAGCCGGTTGGGGCGATGTTTTAGGCGCGAGGCCTGCCACGCGGGAACCAGTCCGATGACGAAGGCGCAGAGAACGCTGACCGCAAGAGCAAAGGCGATCATGCGGGCATCCAGCCGCATGGTGGCGAGCAGCGGAAGGTCCTTGGGCAAATTCGCGATAAGCAGGTCAAGACTCCATTGCGCGACGACGAGCGAAGTAATACCCCCGAAAAGCGCCAGCCAAACAGCCTCCCACAAAAAGAGCCGAATCAGGTCGAAGCGGCCCGCTCCGATGGAAAGGCGGATCGAGATCTCCCTGGCCCGTTCCGCGTTGCGCGCTACCAGGAGGCCCGCCAGATTGAGACAGGCGGTGAGTAACACAGTGACCACCACCGCGAGCAGCAGTAGCGCCGGCTCCCGTGCCTGGCGCGCAAGCTCGGCATTCAAGGGACCCACACGCGCGGCCAACCCCTTGTCGTCGGAGGGATTCGCCGCTATCATCGCCGCGAGTTTCGTTTGGAGCTCCGCATTCGCCTCCGCTGGCGAAACGCCATCCCGCAAACGGGCGACGATCATTAGGAAACCGGCGGTGCGGGGTGTATGCAGAGTAGACGGCGACGCGGGCAGCCAGAGGTCGTACTCCTCAATGAGCGACGCCTCCGGAGAAAGGACCCCGGCCACGCGCAGCGCGCCCGCGCGCGTGGAAATCGTGGCGCCGAGCACATCCCCGCGCCCGCCGAATTCGCGTTGCCAATACCGGTGGCTGACAACGACGGAGTTGGTGTTACCCTGCAACTCCTCGGCGGTGAAGCCGCGGCCGATTGCCATGCGGTAACCGAACGCTCCGATAACATCGCCGGCCAGGCGCAGCGCGCTGAGGCTCTTCGCGCCGGAGGCGGAGGATGTGGCCAGACGCTCACTGTAAAATCCTCCTATGGCGGAAAACGACCGCATCGTTGCATAGTCGCGCATCCGGACCGGATTGCCGCCCATCGAGTTGCCGTTGCGCGACTCGACAAACACCAACAGCCGCTCCGAATCAGGAACTGGTAGGGGCCGGAACAAGAGGACATCCACCGCCGCACCGATCGCGATATTGAAGCCGATGCCGAGGGCCAGTGTGAGAACTCCGGTGACAAACAGCGCGGGACGCCGGCGAAGCGCGCGCAGGCTGTATGCCGCTTCGCGTCTAATTGTTTCCAGGGTGGGAAGAATATGCGCTTCGCGCGTCTCTTCCCGAATCGCGGCGCCGGGGCCGAACTTGCGGCGGGCCGTGCGCGCAGCCTCGGCCGGAGACATGCCGGCGGCCTCATACTCCCTGGCCCGCATGGCAACATGGAATGCAAGTTCCTCTTCGATCTCGCGATTGCGCTTGTTGGGGCGGAGCGTCCGCCACAGCCGCCCGATCATGCGAACCTCAAGACTTTGCCCACGCCGCTGGTGAGTCTTCGCCAGCTCTCCTTTTCGGCGGCAAGCTGTTTCCTGCCCGCCGCGGTGAGCGCGTAGAAACGGGCGCGCCGGTTAAACTCCGTCGTACCCCATTCCGCTTTCACAAGGCCGTCCTCCTCCATCCGGTGCAAGGCCGGGTAGAGCGAGCCCTCTTCGACGCGCAGCAGATCTTCGCTCGCTCTTTCAACGAACAGCGTGATTCCGTATCCGTGCAGTGGCTCGCGCGAGAGCGCCTGGAGCACGAGCAGGGTCAAAGTCCCCTGCAGCAGATCGTTCTTTGATTTTGCCATACCTAGCTATCTAATATTAGATAGCTAGGTATGAGGAAAGTCAAGCGGCTTTAGTAACCCTTCTGTTTGTCGACAACGTTTAGCAGAGGCTTTCCGTCGACGAAACGGCGGACGTTCTCCTGAATGGTGCCGATCATGCGGGCGCGGTCTTTGTCCGAACGGCCCGCAATGTGCGGCGTGATGATCGCGTTGGAAAATTTCCAAAGCGCATTACCGGCGGGAAGCGGTTCAGGGTCGGTCACATCCACGCCGGCGCCGGATAGCTTCTTCGAATCGAGCGCCTTAATCAGCGCGGGCAGATCGTATATTCCGCCACGGCTGACGGCGATAAAAAAGCTGTCCTTCTTCATCAGGTCAAACTGTTTCGGCCCCATCATTTTGTGGCTTTTCTCCGTGTGCGGCGCGGAGATGAAGACCACATCGGCCGACGGAAGCACTTCGTCCAGCAGGTCAGGCTTGACCGTGCGCTTGATGAACGGCGAGAACGGAATGTCCTCTGGATCGACGCAGGTGATGTTCATACCGAACGCCCAGGCGCGAAGCGCGATCTGGCTGCCGATGCCGCCGCAGCCGATCACCACGCCATTGCGGCCGCTGAGCTCGATTCCGGGATAGGGCCGCGGCTGCCACTTCTCGCTCAAGCGGTGATCGATGAACGTATGCAGTCCGCGGGTCAGCGCCAGCAGCATGGCGAGTGCGTGGTCGGCGATCTCAGGACCCTGCACAATCTGGTTGTTGGTCAGGATGATATCGGAGTTCTTCAGCGCGTCGGAGCCGGACTTATGGAGAACAGTTTCCACACCGGCGCTCATGATCTGAGTCCACTTCAGCTTTTTGCCGGCGTGGACGTATTCCGGTTTGATGGTGCCGATAAAGGCGTCCGCGTCGGTGATTTCGCGCATGACGTTGTCGTTGGTAACGACGACGATATTGGCCTTGGGCGAAATGCCTTGCAGTTGTTGAGCGACATCGGCGTCGCCCATGTACAGAATTTTCTTTTGCTGGGCGAATGCGGTCGCCGGGAGAAATGCGATGAGTAGCAGAATTGCGCGCATAGTGGTTGCGATTCTATCGCAGCCAGCGGCCCGCGCGCATCAGCGGCTCGCCAGCGCTTCCGCGATGGCCTTGTCGAGCAGCGGCTTGACGAGAGCGTATCCGGCGGCGTTCGGAACCAGACCGTCGGCCGTCAGTTCCTTACGGAACGCCCGGCCCTGCGCCAGCGGCGTGTAGAGGTTCACATAAATCAGGCCGCGCTGCTTGGCGTACTCCTCCAGCCATTCGTTGATGCCCATCAGCCGGCCGGGCGTCCGGACTTGCGAAAGTTCGCGCCCCGCGCAGTCGCAGACCGGCAACACCGACGCCAGCACGACTTTGATGTTGTGGAACCGGGCAAGGTCGGCCATCGTCTCGATATTTTCCGAAAGGGTCCCGAGAGTGGCCGGTCCCGCGAAACCGGCAATATCGTTGGAGCCTCCCTGGATCACTACGACTGCCGGCTTCAACGCAATCACATCCTGCCGGAAGCGAACCAGCATCTGTCCGGTGGTTTGTTTGGCGATGCCCCGATTCACATAGGGAGCGGCGCCGCCGCCCCAAACGTCGAATGCATCATCGCCCAGCAGGACGGCTCGATTCTTCGCCGGGGGCAACTCGGTGTTCTCGCTGCCATAGCGGGTCAGTCCAGCCCAGTCGGTCAGGCGCCGGATGAGTTCCCGATTCTCCGCATCCAGATCGATCCCCGGCTGGGCCGCCAGCGCGGCGGCGAACAGGACCGAGGAAACAATCGCACGCATCTACTTCCGGACGCCGAAGCAGTACAGCATGCCGTCGAACGTATTGATATAAACCTTGCCGTTCGCCATACCCAATCCGCCCCAGTGATTGAACGTCGTGATCTGCTTGCCGCTGGACCAAAGCTCCTTGCCGGTCTGCGCGTCCAGCGCGTAGAGCACCGCATGCGTGGACAGAGGAATTCGGCGCTCCGGACGGAAGTCGAGACCTACGTCCTTATACGCCTGCGACGTGTTCTCGCCGCTGCCATAGGCGTAGATCACGCCGTTGGCGATCAGCGGCGGCTCCGCCTGATTCATGTCACGCGAGATCCAGGCCGGATCCAGCACAACCTTACCGTTGCGCGTTTCCACCTTGAAGGCGGCGATTGCACCCTTCTTCACGATGCCGTTTTCAATCGGCGCTTTGAACTTCGAATGCTTCGGGCCCCAGAACGGCGTAAGAACCCAGCGCGCGCCTTTCGAATCTTCCCAGCTCGCCAACGAACCCCAAATGCCGGCTTCCGCGAAGTCGACGATTTCGTTACAGATCAGCGGCGTGCGGTACGTGGGCGTGCGGTGGTCGTCTCCGCCGATGGACTCCGAATCCATGAAATAGAGCCGGCACTCCTTGCTCGCGCTGACCACGTATTCCTTGCCCTTGTAGTCGAAGATAGTCGGCGTCACCTGCATATCCAGGTCGCGTTTCCAGAGCCATTCGGCGTTGGAGGGTCCATAGTAGTCCACAAGCTCCGCCGCCTTCGTCACCGGGTTCTGCTTCACGCCGATGATGCCGTTGCCATACAGGCCGAGTTCGGGATCCCAGCGACCGTCACCGGTGCCGGTATAGAGCACGCCGGATTTGCTGATGGCCGGACCGGACCGCCCCCACATGCCGCCGCCCGCCGGGCCCCAACTGCCAACCTTGTTGGTGGCTAAGTCATAAATGTAGACCGTGTTCGGATTCCCGCCGCAGCCCTGCGCCGAATGGGTGTAGATGACGTTGTCCCGAAGGCTCAGCGCGTAGGGCTTGCCGTTGGGCGGCATGAACTTCGCGGGCTTTTCGATGGGCTCGCCATCGGCCGCGTTCAGCTTCCACAGCCGGCCGTCCCACGAGGCAGCGTAGATGATGTAGCTGCCAGGCGTCTTGCCGGGCCCGATGGTGACGTTCGCCGTCATGCCGCCGGGGCAGAGCACGGAGGGGCCTCGGCCACCGGGCGCATCGGCGAAAGTGCTTTCGAACTGGCGTTTCCAGAGTAATTCACCGGTGGCCACATCGATGGCGTAAACGTTGTCGGAAACGCCGGCCTGAATGACGACTTCCTTGGTACCTTGTCTGGTCTCGAGCTTGCCGATAATTAGTGGCTCCAACAGGTTGTGCATCGCGCGCACTTTGTTGTCGAGCTTGATTTTCCATAGCAATTTAATGTCCTTGGCATTGTGGACACCGATGATCTTCTCGTCCTTCTGCCAGTTGCTGCGCGGCACGTCGCCACCGTCCGTCAGCCAGTCCTGCCCGGGGGCAGCGAACAGGAAGAAAATGCTGAGAAGGATTGGAGTTGTGAGGCGCATTGCTATCCGAAGCCTTACTATATCGCAAAGCCCGTTTCGGGATATGATCTAGGTTTCCTTATGAGGATTCTCTCGATAGCGATCATGGTTTTCTCCCTCGGCGGGCTTTACGGGCAACGCGGCGGCAACGATTGGATGACGGCGGGCTTCGACGCACAGCGCTCCAATTGGGTGCGCGGCGACGCGAAGATCAACATCCAATCCATGTCGCAACCGGGCTTCACGCTCGATTGGAAGTTAAAGGTCAAAAATACGCCCCGGCAGTTTCAATCGGTGACACCGCCGGCGCTGTTGGATTTCTTCATTGGCCATGTCGGTTTCCGCGCGCTGGGATTCGTGGGCGGCGGAGACACAGTGACGGGCATCGATACGGACTTGGCGCGGGCGGAGTGGGAGCGGTCGCTGAGCGCGCCATCGAAGGGTGTTGGCACGCCGGCCTGTCCAGGTGGTATGACTTCAACGGTCACGCGTCCGACAGTTCTTGGCTATGCGCCTATGGGCGGGGCCGCTGGGCGCGGCCGCGGCAGGCCGGGTGTTTCCGGCGTCGGCGAACCGGGAGAAGGCGCGGTCACGCTTCGCGACCGTCCGCAGGTCTTTACGCCGCCTCCGGCGCCAAAGCCAGTGCCAGGGGCAAAACCGGTGGCGGCTCCTCCCAGTCCCTTCGCGGCGCGAGTGCAATGGGTCAACGCGATCGCGGGCGACGGCAAATTCCATTCGATGTACGTCTCCAACGGCGAATCTCCGAATCCGCCCGTACCGTTTCTTTCTGCCGGTGCGCATGCGCGCGGTTTGATGGTCTTCGGCGGCACGGCATACGCCGCAACAGTGAATTCCTGCGGCGGAGTGCCGAACGGTCTATGGGCCCTGAACATCGAGTCGAAGATAGTCTCAAGCTGGAAAGCGCCGGGCAACGTGGCGGGCGCGTATGGGTTCGCCGCGGGTCCCGACGGAACACTCTACGTTTCCTCCGGCACGGAAGTGACCGCGCTGGAAGCGGAAACGTTGAACAAGAAGGGCTCTTTCCAGGCGGGCAAGGCCCTGGGCACCTCGCCGGTGGTCTTCGAACACAATGGCGCCGGCATGTTGGCCGTCGCTACGGCCGATGGCGAGTTGCACGTCATCGATGCGGGTTCGCTATCTGGCGTTGCCAAAGTGTCCGTGGAAGGCGCGGCGAACTACTCGATGGGCTCGGTTCTGAGTTTTATCGACGGCGCGCAACGGCGGCTGCTTCTCGCGCCCGCGGCCAAAAATATCGTCGCGTATGAATTCACGGGCTCTGCGCTGATAAAACGCTGGACATCGAAGGAAATGGTTTCGCCGCTCACGCCGATCGCGGTCACTAGCATCGTCTTCGCCCTCTCAAGCGGAGAGCATCGCTCGGCCTCCATCAAGGACACCATGGCGAAATCTTCGAATGCGGTACTCTACGCCATCGACCCGGTGACCGGCAAGGAGCTATGGTCCAGCGGCGACAAGATTCAATCGTTCGTGACTTCCGGCGGACTGGCCGCCGGTGGCGCGCGCGTCTACGTTTCTACCTACGATGGCACCCAGTATGCCTTCGGCTTCCCAATCGAACACTAACCGGATCAGGAGTCAAATCCACATGCTTCGTCGCAGCTTCCTCTCATTGGCGCCCGCCGCTTTCTGCGCTGATCCGGCGCCCCGGCTCCGCCCAGCCCTTTGCGCGTATTCCTTCCGGCAGGAATTGCAGTCCAAGGCCATGACCTACGAAGACGTCATCCGTTTCTCCGCCGAACACAAGTTGGACGGTGTGGATCTGACCGTTTACTGGTTCCCTTCGGCCGAGGATTCCTACCTGTACGGTCTGAAGCAGTTGGCCTACCGCCTGGGCGTCGAAATCTACTCGATCTCAATTCGCACGAATATGTGCAAGCCGCCGGGCGAGGAAGCGAACAAGGAGATCGCTGAAGTGAAGAAATGGGTGGACGTGGCACACAAACTGGGCGCCGGCCACATTCGCGTCTTCGGCGGTACGGTGCCGAAAACATCGAACGAAACCGAAGCGGCCGGCTGGGTGGTGAACGTCCTGAAGGAAGCCGGCAAGTACGCCGGCGCTCACGGCGTGATTCTTGGCATTGAAAACCACGGCGGCATCACGGACAAGGCCTCGAACATCGTCGACATTGTGAAGCGGGTGAACTCGCCGTGGGTGGCGATCAATCTGGATACCGGCAACTTCCGCACAAAAGTCTACGAGCAGATAGAGATGATCGCGCCACACGCCGTGAACGTACAGGTAAAGGTCGAGGTGAGTGAAGACGGCAAGCGCGGCGAGTCGGATTGGGACCGCGTGGCAAAGACTCTGGTAAGCAACAAATATCGCGGCTACCTGGCGCTGGAGTATGAAGCGAAAGAAGCCGCGGCAACAGCCATACCGCGGCATCTGGTTGCGCTGCGCAAGATCTGCGCAAAGTACACGGTCTAGTCGACGATCTTTGCCGACACCACCACGAAAAGCGACTGGGAGGTCGTATCGATGCTGGTCTTTCCAACCACCACCTTTTGACCCTCCCGAATATCGATGTCCGTGTTGATTCCCATATCCCGGTCATAGATCTTGCCGTCTGGCGCAAGCATGGGGATGCCGAACGAGATGCGCAGCGCGTTGTAACGGGCCCGGAGTACTTTCTCCTCGTTCGTGACGTTGAGCGTTCCGTACCTTACATGGTATTTCGCCGGTGCGTCGACTTTTCCCGGCGGAGGCATTAGACCGCTCGTATCGGAACCCGAGTTGGCCCGGCCCCGCAACAGTGCGGTTTCCAATAGCCGCAGCGACTTGTAACCGAACATGCCCCGCAACTGCGTTGCGACGCCGTCCAATTCTTTCGGCAGCGGGGTCGACTCTCCCGCGTTGGAAGCGAGCAGAATATGGAACGTTGACTCCACGTTCTTCAACGGTGGCGCCGGGACATCGATCTTGACAATCGCCGCCTGAATCTCCGCAATCAGCTCCGCCGGGCCGCTCACCGTCACGTAGCGGCCGCGCGGCTCCTGATTCGAAATCACGCTGCCCCGGCCGAACGTCGCCAATACCGGCATGACGGAATCGCTGGTCACGTGCTTCAACTGAATCAGTAGATTGACATTCTGCCCTGGGGCAATCCAACTCAAAAACAATCCGAGGAAAATTTGTTTCATTCTCCACCTCCTTCGCCTACCAATACGATCACCACGTCCGGATCGTTGGTGTAAAGAATGATTTTTTCGGCCAGACTCGTTTTCGCCGGAATGAAGGGCCGAACGGGCGGGGCCAATCGCACGACGGGCGCCGCCGGGGGCAGTGGCATGGAAAGCGAGAGCGTCTCCAACTCGGGCGCGGACGGCCACGCGAGCCAGGCCAACAGCGGAGCCAGCAGCGCCGCACGCTGCGCCCAACGGCGCCGGCGAATGCGCCGCGTCACGCCCGCGCGCACCCGGTTCATCGATTCGGCGGACACCTCGGCGCGGATCCACTCGTTCATCGCGCGCCTCCCAACCAGGCCCGCAGCCGCATACGCGCGCGGGAAACTTGGGAGCGCACGGTCTGCTCGGTCGTGCCGAGACGCTCGGCCACTTCCCGGGTCTCAAGTCCTTCGATCTCCCGCAGAAGCAGGGCGGCGCGTTCGCGGTCCGGCAGTCTAGAAACGGCCTCGCGCACCTCGGCCAGCACTAACGCAGCTTCGGCGGCGGGCGGTACCGGGGAGTCGATCAGTTCGACGTGGACGCGGCGGCGGCGAAGGCGGTCGCGGCATTCGTTGAACGCAATCCGGAACAACCAAGGCTCAATGCGCCTCTCCTCGTCGAAGGTGGATAGTGCGCGATGAAACTTCCAGAACACGTCTTGAGCGGCTTCCTCGGCTTCCCCGCCCGCTCCCAGCAACCGGGTGCATAGACCCAGCACGGGACGTTCAAACTGGCGCAGCAAGGCCTCAAAAGCGCGATCATCGCCGGCTTTCGCCCGCGCAATCAGCGATTTGTCCTCCACGGATACTCCCGTCAGCGGGAGCGCCGTCGCGATCGTCCTCATATCCGCTGCCACCAACATATACGTTGCCGGCCTGCGATTCGTTGACTACTTTTTCTTCAGCGCGGCCGAGTCCAGCACCCATCTCCGGAAGATCTGATAGCCGCGGTCCTCCGGGTTGAAGCGCCGTCCACCCTGGTGGCCGTCCTCCTTGCCAGTCTGTACGTTGAGCGGTTTGCGCAAAAGCTTCGAGTTCTCCACGTCGGCTTCGTTCACCCGCTCGAGCAGGATTTGATAGTTTGCCCAGACGTCCTTGGGAGCCAGGAAGCCCCGGTTGTCGGACGGCTTCAACTCCATCGACGGAACGCGCCCGGCCACGCCGTGACATGTGAGGCAGGCGAACTCGTCGTCGCGGTTCGGACGCTGGAACTCCGGCATCACGTGATCCCGGAAGTAATCCCAGTTTTCGCGCCACTCGCCGCGTAACGCTTTCGCTTCGGCCGGTTCGTCCGGATACAAGGCCGGCTGCTGCGGCTGGAGCACGGCCTTTACGATTGGGTGATTGCGAACGTCCAGTTGCGCCGCGGCCAGCGCCACCGCCCCGGCGCGAAGGCGGCCGTCCACCTTGCTGTTCAGTTGTTTGGCCACCAGCGCGGCGGAGCGGTCCCGGAGCGGCTTGTACGGATCGGTCCAGGGCGCCGCATTGCGAACCTCCGGCAGCGGCGTCTGCCAGTCGAGCATCCACTTCGCGCTATCCAGCCAAAGCGCCTCTTCCATCGGCGTCTTCGGCGAGGATGGAAGACGCTTCGCGAGGTTCTCAATCTGAAGGTCGGGATTCGAATGCAGGACGCGCCCCATGGTCCGGGCCAGATACCAGTCGGTGGAATCCTTGTCCATCTGGCGCAACTCGCGCGCGTTCTCTTCCAGCTTGCCGCGCTCCTCAGGCCAGGTTGGGATCAGCAGGTCGTAGAAGATGTTCTGCTGCTCGGCGGTCTTCGGCATGTTCCATCGGGCGCGGCTGAAGAGCTTGGCGATCGGCCCCACCAACTCCACGCGGCGCTCCGGTTCACCGGCGCCTCGCGTCACCTGCTCCATCAGCGGCTCGACGAACTCCTGCGCCGCGTTCAAGGTGATCACGCGTGGGTCGGCCAGTGAAGTAGCGGCCAGCGTTCGATACTCCTGCGGCCCCGAGGTGGAATAGTCCAGCAGTTTCTTCTGCAGTGGTTCGTACGTAATGTTAGCGGCTGATTCCAGCGCCAGCCGCAGCCAGTCTTTCGGAGAATCGGGCGTCAATCCGCTCCAATACGCGAGGACTGCCTTGCCCACGGCATCGGACGATTTCGGCGTCACGTAGCCCATCTGGCCGGGGCCGCCGTCGCCGCCTGCCTGATTGTAAAAAGTGGCCGCGATATGCACCACGCGCCGCGTCAGCAACGGCGGCGGATTGTCCAGCCGTCTGCTGAGCGTATCGAAAAACTGAGAGAGTTCGGGGTACTGATGCTCCTTGCTGCCGTTGGCCCGCTGGCCATTGGCAATGAACAGGGCCTCAGTCTGATAGCGTTTGGCACTCTCTGCCAATGCCGAAGTCTCTTCCCGTTCCATCTGCGTCAGAAACGCATCGTTCAACGCCAACCGGACAGGCGGATTCCAAACCCACCAATTCCAAGCAGCGCGCGTGGACCAGGCCCGGACCGCCGGGTGGGGATCGTCAACCATCATCCGGCGCAATACGCCCGTGAGCCGCGGCCATCCCGCGGCGGAGCGCGGCATCACACCGTCGGCCCGCATGATCAGCGCGCCCGCCGCGGCCTCGCGCGTCAGGTCACCGGCCGTTGCTAGTGCGGGAAACAGCGTGTCCCATCCTTTGTCGTCGAGCAACGTCTGGCGCATGCCCCATCGTGCGGCTTCACGCACCATCTTCACGGGATCGCCAAGCCCTTCGATCTGAGCGTCCACGCCCCGGGCGTCATGCAGCGAGCCAAGCGCCAGATGGGCCCAATAGCGAACCAGAGGGCTCGGGTGCTTCGCTCCAGGCAGGACCAGGTCGAAGAACCGCCTATCCTCCGGCGTAAGGCCCAGTTGGGCCAGCGCGCGGAACCGGGCGACAGTATCGGAAAGATCTTCATTCGCGCGGGGTTCAAAATCGCTGCGCGCCGGCTTCGCGTCCGCAGCCGGATACAGGCGGCTAAGCGCTTGCAGTGTATACGCAGTCGTGACGAAACCGGTCAGAGCGTGTTGATTCCAGCGCCCAAAGGGATCTTGCCGCCTCAGCATCGCGTCGACGCCCCGGCGAACCTGCGGATCGCGATCATCGAAGCCGAGCGCGTGCAGCGCCGTCAGAGCCAGCGCGGTCGGGGCGGGATCGATGTCGGTCTCGTCGTTCTTCACGCTCCATTTGCCATCGTCTAGTTTGCCTGGATCAAACTGCCACATGCCGTCGGGCCGCTGCGTCTCCCGCAGCCGGCGAGTATCGGCTGCAATGGTCTCGTCGATCTGCTTCTGGAAGGCCTTGACCTCATCGGTCTCGCCCCGCAGCTTTACATAGTCGGCCGGAAACACTTCCTTGAAAAAGAGAATACGATTCGACAGATCGTCCGAAAAGCGAGGGTTCACCTTCAGAGTCAGCCGCGCCTTCTCCTCGACCGCGTCGAAGTACTTCGGATTTCCGGTACTCCGCCAGGAGCTCATGAGAATCTCCGCGGCAAAGCGGTAGACCAGCGCCTGGCCGATGTTTGAGCCGGGGCCGGCGGCGTTGATGCCCGATGGGTCCGCCGACTGCAGGACGAAGTTGGCCGCGCGTTGCTGTTGGGCCGAGTGCAGACGCTTGGCCGGCACAACGCCCTCCAGCGTCGTCACGTTATAGCCGGCCACGCGGGTTCCGGCCGGCCCGTCACCCAGATCCAAAGGCGCCAGCGACGTGTTGTTGGCCGCTTCGGCCAGTACGTTGGTCGGGCGCATGGACTCGTAGGCCAAGTTGCGCAGCATCCTGTAGTTCCACACGTTTTCGATTCTGTAACCATTCTTCAGAGGTCCCGTGGGTCCCCAAACGCCGCTTTGTGTATGGCAGCTCATGCAGTGCGTTCCCAGCAGGCTGCCCGTGTCTCGAATGCGGCGATCGACAGCCGCGCCGCGTGGCCGGTTCAGCAGCCACGCATGTACTTGGCCCAAGTGATCGTACATGGCCTGTCGCACGGCCGCGCGCGGGTCGGTGTAAGGGGCCGGCCGGCGCAGGCGCATCTCCACGTCGTAGCCCGGCGAGTTGGATTCGACCTTCAAATAGTAGATCCCGCCTGGCTGCAGAATTCGGGACATCGCCGTGCGATGGCCTTCGGTTTGTTGATGAACGCGTTCATTCGGATTGGCGCCTTCGCGGTACTCTTTTCCGTCTCCTGTATAAAACAGAAGCTGCGCGACCACCAGCGGGTCCGGCAGCGCCAGGTTGGCCGTGAACAGGCGCGGTTCCCTGCCCTTGTACTCGATGCGAAACCAGTCCAGGCCAGACGCGCCCGCGTCGCCGTTGTCGAAATACTCGGCATCGTCGGCGCCGCCCGTAATGTGCCAGGTCTCGTCTCCGGTGGAGAGTCCCAGCGAAACCGGCTGCGCCTCGGCGATCGAGTCGTTCGGCTCGGCCTCCAGGATCATGCCGCGCTCGGAACGCAGCGTCTGGACCGGTTTAATCCACGTCCGCAACTTGACCGTCTTTCCGGTGGGCCAAGGCGTGGACTTGGGAAACGGAGTGACTTTTTCGATGGATCCCGTCTCCCGCCAACGCGGCTTGTTGAAGACCGGTTCTTCGTCTTCCACTGCAGCCAGCTTTAAGGTATAGGTCCCGGCCGTCCGGACGCGGAAGACGATAAAGAAGTCCGGATCGAAGGCGTGAATGACTTTCCGGTACTTGCCCCACTCCACCGCAATCCGCCCGTTGGCAGGCAATTCGGAGGGCGCTGGCAAACCCGCATACACCTCCACCAATTGACCAGCCTTGAGCTGCATGCTTTGGGAATGCCGCCCCCCAAATGGGACGACGGACTGCGACCACGCGCCGAGCGCCACTAGTAATAACCAAACGAACTTCATCCTCAGAATCGTATCAAAAACGGAATTTGGAAGCGGATCGCTACCAAAAGCTGGAGTAACAATTGAAAAACATGTTTATTTTCATAGATTTAGAAATTGGCGAGGGACGTGCATCTCAAGAGTACAGCTATCAAAGTTGCTAGGCTCGCTCTGGTGGAGTTGTCTCCTTACTTTAGGCCCCCGTCGCTGGGGGCCTATTTGTTGTGGTGTGGAAACAAACGATACAAGATACGGTAGACATAAAGAAAAGGTATTGACAGCCAATTCGACTGGATTTAGGATTGGGCTATCACTGAGGAAGGAGGTGGTCCAGTCACATGGAAAATGGAAGTAGTTCTGGGCGCAGGGAGGTTGCCGACAGTTGAGTCGGACCTCTTGACGTTCAGGCTTCGTACAGTGTCGAGGCCGCCGTTCCCGTGGACCGGTGCCTCCCTGCGCAACCTGACAATGTTTGGCATGTAACACCCACGACGAGGTTCGTCCCTCGTCGTGGGTGTTCGTGTTGTGGTAGACTGTTTTCTGGTACCGAAATGAAAGCTGGAATCCACCCCGCCTACGAAATTGTCAACGTTGTTTGCGCCTGCGGCACCCAATTCAAAACCCGCTCCGCCCACAAAGGCGACCTTCGTTTGGAAATCTGCTCCGCCTGCCACCCCTTCTTCACCGGCCGTCAAAAGCTGGTGGATACCGAAGGCCGTGTGGACCGGTTCCAGAAGATGCTAGCCAAATCGGCAAAACTGAAGGCCTCCCGCGAGACGGCACCGGTCAACTAAAACCGACTGATTCTTCGAAACGGCCCAACCCTGCGGTTGGGCCGTTTTTCGTTCGACCGTCACCTCAGGACCTTCGCGGGCTACTCCCTCCAAAAATAAGGTCCTGGTCCTATGCCATTCGGGCCCTTTTCACCTACGTCCCTCGGTTTTACCTTCTTTAGATACCCACTATGTCGATGTATCGCATTCAATGCTGCGTGATTTCTCCGTCCTTGCCAGTCGCGACGTTGTTCCGGAGTCAGCTCGAACAATCGGCCTTTGTCGACGGGATTGCTTCGCTGGCGGAGTACCCCAGTTCCGAAATCATCGGCCGAATGCTGCGCCTCGGCGCGTTGGACTTCGCAATCGTCGATTGCGAGGATTTCACACAGGCTGCGGCGGTTATGCGCCAGATTCGGACGGAGGGTCCCAACGTCGAAATTATCGCCGTTTGCCAGGAAGAGGTCCGGACGCTCAGCGAACTCCTGCGAATCGGTGTCCGGGACTACGTTCCGTGCGGCGCGCCGGCGGAGTTGGCTCGCGATACCATCGAACGCTCCATTGAGAAGTTGCGCGGCCGGCCCCAATCGGCCCGTAACGGTGGAACCATCGCGGCCTTCATTCCCGGAAAGTCCGGGAGCGGCGCCTCGACAATCACGGCCAATACCGCCATGGCCGCCGCGCGCACGCCCGCGAAAAAAACGCTTTTGCTGGATCTCGACCGCGAAGCTCCGGTCCAGGCCTTTCTCCACCGTTTGCATCCCGAGCACTTCCTGCAGGAAGCCCTGGCCAATGTGGAAGACATGGACCGCTCCATTTGGGACCGGCTGGTCTCTTTGCGGAACGCTCTGGCGATTCTGCCGGCCGAGGCCGATGGCTCCGCGATCGAAGGCGGCAGGATGCAGAAGCTCTTGGACTTCGCCCGCCGCCACTACGATCTGGTTTGTGTGGACCTTCCCGGTCCGCTCGACTCGCCGTCGGTCGAAGTATTGTTCGAGGCGAAGCACGTGTTTATCGCGTGTACGCAAGACTTGGCCGCGGTGCACGTCACGATTCGGACCGTGGACAGGCTCCGCCGCCTGGGCCTGGAAAAAGAGATGCGCATCCTTTTGAACCGGTACAGCAGGGAGCACGTGATGTCCCGGGAGAGAATTGCCGGCCTGGTAAACCTGCCTGTCGAACTCACCCTGCCAAATGACTACAGCGCCATCTGCGCGTCGGTTGAAAAAGGAAAAGCGGTTGACCCGGCCTCCCCGCTCGGAAAGGCGTATGGCAAGCTCGCCCGGACCCTCTTGAACGAGCGCGCAGAATCGGCACCCAAGGAGCGAAAGTTCCTCGAGTTCCTATACCAGCCCTTCCGCAAAAGTTCATATGCCAGGGCGTAAGCCGGGCTTACTTCGAAGGGCTGCCGGAGCGGCGGCGGGCGTCGCGCTCGGCGCGCCACAACTCGTATTCTGATTTCTGCTTTTCTTCGAGCACTGCGCGAACCGCATTGATCTGTTCGGTCTGAATCTGATCCATTTCCGGCCGCGTACGCTCCCGGAATTCCCGGTACTTCTGGCCGGTCTTCTCAAGAATGAGGGCGATCTCGCTGGCCTGCGCATCGGTCAACTTTAAACGTTCCCGCGCTTCGACTAAATAGCTCTTTCGCCACTCGTCGGCGCTCTGCCGGCGTTCGGGCGCTGTCGCCGCTACGGTCTTTGCTGTGTACAACCGATGCCCAAATGCACCTACCGCAGCGCCGCCGGCGAACACGAGCGCCAAATACAACGGAATCGACGCGCTGCTTCGCATCACTCGCGCTCCATGTCGGCCGAATACGACGCCGGATGGAGATTGGCAATGTCGTCGCTCTCTTCGTTGTCGTCGAGAAGCTGCACGTAGCTTCCGGACAACGGCATATTCCAGTCAAACTGCATGACTCCGAAAAGCAGACACAACGCCATTGAGGCGGCTAGCACGCGCCGGCTCATGGTCGCCCACGCCAGCAATCCACCGCGCCGCGCCTCGATGCGGCGCCACAGGCCCGGCATGAATTCCGCGCCGCTCTCCACGTCCGGACACGCCTCCCGGTAGGAGGCAAGCAACCGATTTAGCTTTTGTTCCCGATCCTGTTCCAACGACATACCTTCTCCACCGATTCTAGACGATTATGTTTGCTCGGAGTGAGACCTTGCCGGCTGGGCGGCCTTCGTCTCGTTCTCTTCGCTTTTCGCGAACGCCTTTAAAACCCGCTGACGAGCCCGGAACAACCGGACTTTCAGCGCATTTTCGTTGACGTGGTACACCGATTCCAACTGCTTCAACGACAACCCTTCCACTTCCTTCAGTGTCAGCAATACGCGATCCTCTTCACTGACGGCCCCCAATAAGGACTGCACGAAGTCTCGCACTTTCCGCTTGCGATTGTCCTCCCGCTGCGCCAGCGAACTGGCGTCGGCGTCGGCCATGACAACCTGTTGCTCACTCAAATCCGACATACGCGCTTCCGGCCGCCGCCGCTGCTTGCGAAGGTAGTCGTAAGCCGCGTTCACCGTCAAACGGTATAGCCACGGTTCGAAAATCTCCGGCTCGCGGAGCTGATCCAGGGAATAGTAGAGGCGGACGAACACTTCCTGACCTACGTCCTCCACATCCTCGGGCCGCCCGATGAGCCGCGAAATCGTGCCGAGAATCCGCCGGCGGTAGGACTGAACAATCTGGTTGTATGCCTGATCATCGCCTTGTTTCGCTCGCAGGATCAGTTCGGGTTCAACCAGCATTATGGCTCGCCGCGTGCGATCACGCCTCGTTCTCTGTGGAGCCAGCTCACTGGACCGATCTCATTCCGCAGGCTGTCAATCAAATAGGCGTTCGTCCGCTCTCTCAAGGTTACTGCAATTCCAGCCCATTGGCCGAATCAAGAATCGTTAAGCCGCTTCGCTTGCCATCCGGCGGTCCTGTAGCGCTCTGCCGGCCGGCATCCGGGCGATCGAGTCACGGTATTTTTGTAGTCTCTCTAATGACTCGATGAGTTCGGTTAGGTTGTCGCGTCGTTCGAGCAGGAATGCCAACTGCTCGGCCGCCGGCGCCTGCCTCAGGCCCGGAGGAAAAAGTTCATGGGTAGCCATACGATTATAGAACTATCAGTACTTTACCTTACTCACAATAATACCCTTGTACTAGTACATTGGATCGAAGCTTGCACCCTTTTGAGCGTTTTGATTCAATCAATACCTCCACATGTCCATTGAGTATGACCGCAGTTTGGATCGTAACCCGGCCAACCATGCCCCCTTAACGCCTCTCAGCTTCCTGACGTGGGCCGCCGCCGTCTATCCGAATCGCTTCTCCGGCGTGCATGGATCCCGCCGCTTCACTTGGGCCGAGACGTACGCACGCTGCCGCCGCCTTGCGTCCGCGCTTCGCCGGCTGGGCGTCGAGCGTAATACAACTGTCGCACTGATGACCGCGAATACCCCCGAGATGTACGAGGCGCACTTCGGAATTCCCATGGCGGGCGGCGTCATCAACACCCTGAACACCCGGCTGGACGCGCCCACTCTGGCATTTATGTTGCGCCATGGCGAAGCCAAAGTGTTGCTCGTGGACGGGCAGTATGCCTCGGTCATGCGGGAGGCGGTGGCCCAAAGCGGGTTGGAGATTCCCATCGTCGATATCGTCGACCCTCTCTATGACGGCCCCGCCACCCGGATCGGCGGTTATGAGTATGCGGAGTTTCTCTCCAGCGGCGATCCCTCGTTTCTGTGGGAACCTCCCAAGGACGAGTGGGACGCCATTGCGCTCTCCTACACATCGGGGACCACGGGCGACCCCAAGGGCGTGGTAACCCATCATCGTGGCGCGTACCTCGCCGCTCTCGGCAATATTCTGGCCTGGGATATGCCGATGTTCTCCAAATATTTGTGGAGCGTCCCGATGTTCCATTGCAACGGATGGTGCCACGCCTGGGCGTTGGCCGCCCGCGCCGGAACCAACTTTTTCCTCCGCAAGGTCGACGCCGCTCCGATGCTCGGCCTGATTCGCGATCACACCATCACGCACATGGGCGGTGCGCCGATCGTCTACTCCACGATTCTAGGCGCGCCGGAGTCCTGCTTCGAGGGCATCCGCCACCCGGTGCATGCCATCATCGCCGGCGCCGCGCCGCCGGTAGCGGTTCTGGAAGCGATGGAGAAACGCGGATTCCAGCTCTATCATGTCTACGGGCTCACCGAGACCTACGGCCCGGCCACCCTCTGCATGAAACACCCCGAGTGGGATAGCTTGCCGTCCGGCGAACGGGCGCTCTACAACGGACGCCAGGGTGTGCGGTTCCCGACCGCCGAATCGGTTACGGTGCTGAATCCGGAGACGATGCAGGAAGTCCCGCGCGACGGCGAAACGATGGGCGAAGTGATGTTCCGGGGCAACCTGACGATGAAGGGCTACCTGAAAAATGCGCCGGCCACCCAGGCGGCCTTCGCCGGCGGCTGGTTCCACTCCGGCGATCTCGGCGTGCTGCACGCCGACGGCTACATCAAGGTTAAGGATCGGTCGAAAGACGTGATCATTTCGGGTGGCGAGAACATCTCCTCGCTGGAAGTGGAGGATGCGATCCACCGGCACACCGCGGTTCTGGCCTGCGCTGTCGTGGCGCGGCCGGATCCGAAATGGGGCGAGTCGCCGGTGGCGTTCGTCGAACTGAAACCCGGCGCGGAAGCTGGCGAAGCGGAGATCATCGGCCACTGCCAAGCCCTGATCGCCCGCTTCAAATGCCCCAAGCAGGTGATTTTCGGTCCGGTGCCTCGCACGGCCACGGGCAAGATCCAAAAGTACGTGTTACGAGAGCGGGTTCGCTCGGCGTCGGCGATCGACACCTAACCCCAATCCTCCTCGCGGGAGTTGTATACTAACGGCCAATCCCAGGGAGGATGGCATGTCCACAAAGAGTCTTGTTCTCGCATCCGTTCTGACCGTGGCGGTCTCCGCCCAAACCGGTCAAGGCATCGTGGTTGGACTGGTCGCCGACGCGTCAGGCGCGGTGATTCCCAACACAAAGATCTCGGTGAAGGATCGCGACACCGGGTTCGTGTACTCGGCAACGTCGAACGAAGAGGGCCTGTATCGCGCGCCCTATGTCAATCCGGGCTTCTACGACGTCACCTACGAAGCCCAGGGCTTTAAGCGCGCGGTACGCACGAACATTCAGGTCCGCTCCACCGAGACCGCGCGCGTCGACGTGACACTGGAAGTGGGCTCGGTCGCCGAACAGATCGAAGTCTCCTCCCGCGCGGTGTTGCTGGAAACCGAAACCTCGATGACCGGCCACCTGGTCACCGGTGCCGAATTGACGAAGCTACCCACACCGCAAATGAAGGTGGAGAGCATGCTGTGATACGTGCCGGGCGTTACCTCCCAAAGCGGAGCCGGCCACGCGGCCGGAGGGCGGTCCCGGGCGTTCGTCATCGCCAACGACGGCGTCTCCGGCATGACGCCGGGCACCGGGAGCGTCGGAACGGGGCGCAACATGTCCACATCGCAGCACGCGATGGAGGAGATCAAGGTGCTGACAACAACCACCCCCGCCGAGTACGGACATACCGGCGGCGGCATGATGAACATCACCTACAAGAGCGGAACGAACCAGCTGCACGGCGTTGCCGAGGAACGCTACATGGCGCGTCACTTTATCCACCGCAACTGGCAGGATGCCCAACTGCCCACCAACAGCTTCGGCTTCCACTTGATGTCGGCCGCCATCAGCGGCCCCATTCGCATTCCGAAGATTTACGATGGCCGGAACCGGACGTTCTTCTTCTGGGCGTTCCAACGGCACCATGAGAAAGCCTCGGAGAACGCCAATACCAACGTGCCGTCTCCCGCCATGCTGGCGGGAGACTTTAGCTTCGGGGGCGTCGGCCAACCCATCTACGACCCAGCCTCGCTGACCCGGGCCGCCAACGGAGACTATTCGCGGACGCAATTTCCGGGCAACCGCATTCCTCTCAGCCGGCTGGATCCGGTGTATCAGAAGTTCATGAGCCTGAATCCGTTCACACCGGAAAACAACCGGTTCAATCAGGCCGTGATGACAAACACAGGTCCGCGCGAGAACCTGAGCGCCGATACGGTCTTCCGCTCCTATCGCACCAGCTTCGATAACAAGATCGACCATTCGTTTTGCGACACCCATAAGATCTTCGGCCGCTGGTCGTACTTCCGCCACCGCTCGTTCAACGGCCGCTGGCAGGTCGCCGCGAACAATCGCGCTTTCGATTTCAACACCGTGCCGTTTCCGATCGATCACAACCAGTTCGTGATTTCGGACACCTTCACCATCAGCCCCACGATGATTCATGAGGTCCGGCTAGGCTTCAACCGCCGCTTCAACGTTCGCTCGCCGGACACCGTCGGGCAGAACTGGGCGCAACAGTTGGGCATCCCCAACGCCGGCCCGGAGACCATGCCGACCTTCGTCTGCGCCGCCATATTCACGGCGGAGTGCCCGGCCGGCCAGGCGGGTCGCCGGTTGATCATCGATTTTCCCGGTGGCCGGTCCGTCGACGTGAACGAAAACTTCAGCTTCCAGGACAACGTGACGAAAGTGATGGGCCGGCACACGTTCAAGACCGGGTATGAATTGATGCGCACCCGCCACAACGTGCAGGTGCCTTCGAACCCTTCGGGCATCTATCACTTCGGCGGCACCGACTTCCCGTTCCGTCCGAACACCGGTAACGCATTTGCCGCCTTCATGCTCGGATCGGTGACAAAAGCCGATTTCACACGCAACCTCGCGTCCTGGCTGCCACGGTGGTGGAGTCACGCTTTCTACTTCCAGGACGATTTCAAGGTGTCCCGCCAGTTGACGCTCAACCTCGGGGTCCGCTGGCAGTACGAATCGCCCTTCTCCACCAAGTACGGCCAGCAGAGCCAGTTCGACCCCACCGCGCGCGATCCGCTCACGGGCCGCGCCGGCGCGATTCTCCATACACCTGGCGCGCTGTCGAAGCGGGACTGGAATAATTTTCAGCCACGCATCGGCATGGCGTATTCCATGAACCAGAAGCTTGTCTTCCGCGGCGGCTTCGCAGTGAACACCCTGGATTTGTGGTCGAACGGCCTGAATGAAAATTTCGAAGAGTATTTCGCCACCGCGACCGTCGAACGGGAACCAGGCAATCCGGATCTCGCGTTCTATTTGCGGCAGGGCCCCACCGCGCCGCGATTCAATATTCAGCCGGACGGCAGCGCACCGTTCGTCGGCACGAACTTTGGGTCGCGCACCGCCTCCTGGCGGGATCCGGACATGCGCCTGCCGTACATTATGAACTGGAACGGCGGATTTCAGTACCAGCTTTCGAATACCGTGCTGGCCGAAGTCACCTATCAGGGCTCCGCGGGCGTGGGACTTCTCAACCGGTGGGACATCAATCAAATTCCCCTCAACGTCTCCACCGATCCCGCGCAGTTGACCAACATTTTCCGCGCTTCGCAAAACTTCAAACCGTACCCGCAGTTCGGCTCGGTCTTTCATTACGCCAACTACGGCCACTCGAGCTTCCATTCGGGCACCTTCAAGGTGGAAAAGCGCATGTCGAAAGGCTACAGCGTGACGTCGTTCTACACATTCGGCAAGTCGATCGATCAAGCCTCCGACGACGGCGCCGCGGGCGGAATCACGTTCTATAACCGGAGCCTGGAAAAAGCCCGTTCGAACTACGACGTGACTCATCGCTGGGTCACCTACGCGCTGATGGAACTGCCGTTCGGAAAGGGCCGCAAGTGGATGAATTCTTCGAACGCCTTCATCAATGGCGCGTTGGGCGGATGGGAGTTGAATGTAATCCAAACTCTTGAGAGCGGCGTACCGATGAGCTTCAGCTTTACCGGTTCTCCGTTCAACTATCTGCCCGGCACGCAACGGCCGGACATCGCCCCCGGCCGCACCTATGACAGCATCCGCCTGGATTGGGACCGCAAGGGCCCTTGCCGTCATCAGACCAGTTGCCGGCCGCCTTGGGCCGACGTGAATGCGTTCGCCTATCCCGCCGCCTTCACGGCGGGCAACTCCGGCCGCAACATTCTCACCGGCCCCGGCAACCTGTGGCACCAGGTGAGCGTCTCGAAGACGTTCACTTTCAAGGAGCGGTTCAAAGGCACGCTGCGCTACGACATCAACAATCCGTTCAAATACTACTTCTTCTCGAACCCCTCCACGGCCGTCGACCTGCGCGCGGCGACGCGGCAGAACTTCGGGCAGATCACTAGCAATCAGGGCAGCTTCTCCGGCCTGGGCGGGCGCACGTACTCGCAGATCATCATGAAGGTGGAATTCTAACTCTGCGGGTCGATCGCATCACGCTCACCGCCGTCCGCATTCCGTTGGTAGAGCCGTTCCGTATTTCGAACGGCGAGGTCGTGGAAAAGGACGCGATTGCCGTTCGGATCGACTCGGACGGACTCACCGGCTACGGCGAGTCCTCTCCGATGGCGGGCAGCTTCTACTCTTCCGACACACCGGAGAGTTGCTGGCGCGAGTTGAAGGACTCGCTGGCGCTGGCAATGGAGGGCCGGAGTTTCGATTCGCTCGATGCCGCCTGCGATTGGATCGACGCCCAGGCGGCCAGCCCGTTTTCGAAGGCGGGTCTGGAGG
>VFZO01000035.1 GCA_016871155.1 Acidobacteriota bacterium
TTCGACGGATCGGGAACTCCCATGGAGTCGTTATCCCCAAGCCGGTCCTGGCGCAACTGGGTCTGGACAGTAAGGTGGGCGCGGAAATGACGATCGAGGTTTCAACGTATTCGTCCGGTTGACGGTGCGCGTGTTCGCCTCCAACGGGGCAAACGTGATGAGTTCTCTGGGTCAATGGCGCAACGTGTTTTCGACATCGCTCACCGGCCGCTCGTTCCCCGTCTCCCGGACGGAGAGCTTCGCCCCGGAGATCATGGGCATTGTGGAGTCCCGGTCGTTTGGCACGCTGGTTCTTCCGTCGGATACGGTCCGCGTGGACGCGCGCTATCTGGTGCAGGGGCTGGCAATCGACGACTGCGGTTTCGTGGCCGATGCGGCTACCGGGGGCTTGGGCTTAAACGTCCCGATGGCCGTAATTCGCGTGGATCCTTGATCGGACCAATTAGAAAGACAGGCTTGGCGCCGTCCGAATCGTGGGCGGACCGTTGGCGGGCGCGGTACCGGCAACACAGTCGAAGTTGTAGCCTGCGAAGGTAGCGCGCGGTCTCCTGCGCGGCGGCCGCCAGGGCGGTTTCGACCAGCGACTCGTCCTTCTCTACAGGGCCGCCCGTGTCCACGATAGTCTTTTCGAGGGACCCTAGCGCCCCGGCGATTCCTCGCGATGCCTCCTAGGCCATCGAAAAGCGGCAACTCGCCGCTACCGGCGTTTGAAGTTCGTTGCGCACCGGAATCCGATGGTAGGGCTGCGCTCTGCCTGGCGCGCCCAGCTTCGGTAGGAGCAGGCCAGGAAGTTAGCCGCATCGAACCAGGAGCCGCCGCGCAGTACCCGGTAGATGCCCGAAGCCGGGCCGGGCGGGTCCTTCTCCGGCGCTTCCTTATAGTAGTCGCGGCCGTACCAGTCGCCGGTCCACTCCCAGACGTTGCCGCAGATGTCGCAGACGCCTGACGGCGACTTCGCAGCGGCGCACACGTTGGCGGGACCCTCCAGCGTGTTGAACCGCGCCTGTTTTTCGACAGGGGCCTTGTCGCCCCACGGATACTTCTGCTTCTCGGCGCTGCCGCGGCAGGCCCGTTCGAACTCCGCCTCGGTGGGCAGGCGTTTGCCGCGCCACTTGCAGTAGGCCGTGGCATCGTCCCAACTCACTTCCGCCACAGGATGGTTCTCCTTGCCCTTGGGAGGGCGGCCATCACGCCAGACAGGCGGCGTCCGGTGCTGGGTGGCCTTGGTGAATGCGGCGTACTCGCTGATGGTCACCTCATGCTCGTCCAGGTAAAAAGGGCTGAGTTCCAATTCCCGCGCCGGCAGGTCGTCCTTCAGCGGGTTCGGGTAGAATACAGCTTCGCTGTCCGTATCGACATACGTACGGCCGCGCGTGAACTTTCCGCCGGGGATAAAGACCATGCCCGGCTCGGCGGCGAAGGCCGCACCCAGGAGCAGGCAGACGGCGCGCTTCATCCGTAGATGGTTGGAATTTCGTCAGTCGGAATGAAGCCGTTGGCGCCCAGCGGATCAACGTAGGAATAGGTGCGGCCGGAGGGAAGATTGTGGACTTCCTTTGTCCAGTCGATTCCGAGAGCCGAGTACATCGTAGCCACGACGTTCTCGATCTTCGGCTGTTCCTTGGCGTGTTTCCAGCCGGTTTCGACGCACCGGGAGCCGTCCTTATTGGTGGCTCCGAGGACCAACCCTCCTTTCACGCCGGCGCCAGCGAACAGCGCAGGGAAACAGTGGTGGTGGTGGTCGCGGCCTTGGAGATGGTTCAACGCCCCTGTGGTGCGCCCGAACTCGCTCATAGCAATGACGAGCGTCTCGTCCAAGAGAGTCTTTCCGGGTTCGTGTTTCGACGGCGTGGACGCTAGATCCTCAATGAGGCTGGCGTAGGCCGGATCGAACTCGGCGATCTGAATGAAGTGGTTGCTCGACGCGGTCCGATCCCAGATCTTGCCGTGGTGGTCCCAGCCCGGGTGGCAGATGTGGATGTAGTGCGTGCCGCCGTCCTGGTTCAGGACGTTGCGGGCCAAGGCGCAGGAGAGGCCGAGCGAATTGGCGCCATACCGTTTCTTGTCCTCGGCCGAGACCTGGAACGCGGCGGGCCAGCGCGGATCGGAGATCAGTCGGTGCGCGGTATCCGAGAAGTTCTCGTAGGTCTTCATCTGGATGCCGTAGCCTGCCACGCGCTTCTCTTCCGACTTTCGCAATGCTTCCAGCAGCCGCCAGCGCTCCTCAACGAGCTCGATGGCTTTCTGATCGAGGGCCATCCCTTTCAGGGACTGTTCCGGATTCAGATCGAACACGGAGAACCGCGGAGGCAGAAAGCCGGTGGCCAGCGCGCCCGCCGCGCCCTTCTCGAGATTGAACGAGATATAGGACGGGAACGTATCGGCTTCGCGGCGGCGGCTATCGAGCTCCGCCGCGATGACGGATCCGACCGCTGGAATCTCGCGGGCGAACGCGAAATTCATTTGCCGCCCGGTCTGCACGTAATACTGTCCGCGGAAATGGACCTGCTCGTGCGTGCGCAACGACCGCAGGAGCGCAACTCTGTCCATCACCTTTGCGGTCCGCGGGAACAGGTAGTGCGGCAGGTGGACGCCGTTTTTCAGCGTCCGGACGTCGGACTCTTTGGGCGTGGCCGGGTTTTCCTTGAAGTCGAAGCTGTCGATATGGCTGATGGCGCCCGAGATTTCGAAGAAGATCACGTTGCGGGCGTTGCCGCGCGGAGTGACCTTCTTGGAACTGGAGGCCGACACGGACAACGGCCACAAACCCTGCACCGCCGCGCCGGCCAGGCCGAGGCCGCCGAACTCGAGCAGGTCTCGCCGCGTGGGCAGCATCTCAGAAACGGTTTTCGGATACTTTGGCATGCGGGGCTCCCTAGTAGTTGTACAGGAACTCGGACAGGTTAATGAGCGCCCATTGGACGTTTTGCGCGCCTTCAGTGCGGTTGGGCGTCAGAGCCGCGACGGCCAATTGCTTCTCCGCTCCGGATGGGAAACGGGAAAGCGTGGCGAGGAAAAGTTCTTCGACCACCTTCGCATCGTCCTTGTAGCTATCGAGGAGGCGTTGGACACGGCTGTCGTTCTTCGCCAGCACCCGGTCGTTGACCACGGGCGAACGGAGAAGCAGCAGCGGTTGCAAGGGCGACGCGGCTGGCGGACGCGGCGGGTTGGACCGGTTCGATTGTCCGAACGCCGTCATGAAGCTCTTCACTTCGCCTGAGCCGGAGGGCACGCTGGACTGCATGGCCATGCCGACCTTTTCATTGCCGTACTTGAAGCTGCCCGGACGGCCCGTGGCGCTCACCAATGCGTCGTGAACCTCTTCCGCGCTCAGCATGCGGACATACTTGCGAGCAAAGTAGGGCGTGTAGGTGTCCTTCCATTCGCCGGGATACTGTGCGGAAAGCTGGTATGCGCTCGAATTCATAATGCGGCGGAACAAGGACTTCACCTTGTAGCCGTTCTTCACGAAGTCGTTGGCAAGCGCATTCAGCAACTCCGGATGCGACGGCTGCAGCTCCCAGCCTTTGGGCAAATTGAGCGGGTCCTGCCGCGCCAAGTCGAACTCGTCGTAGGGTTCCACGATGCCCCGGCCCATCAGCCGCCACCAGAACATATTTACGGTGGCCCGGGCGAACTGCGGATGTGCGGTGAGCATGCGGCCCATCTCCTCGCGCGGTTCGACGTCCGGCTTGGCGGCCTCTCTGGTCAGGATGAAGGCCGGTTTGTTCGGCCCCCCCCAGCGCGGTGTACGCAGCAGGCTCTGGCCCTTTGTGTCGTAGCCGTTGGCAAGGTCGTCGACGATGAAGTGGCCCATGATGGCCTGGTTGTTCTCGACATGCGGGATGTAGCGGGTTTTGCCGAAGAAGGCGGCGAAGGCGAAGAAGTCCCGGCGTGTCCGGCTGGTGAGCCAGACGTTGACCTTTTCCAGATGGCCGGCGCCGTCGTGACACGACACGCAGGAGAAGTTGACGCCGAGAAAGACCTTGCCAAATTGGATGGCGAGTTCGTCGTGCGTGTCGATCTGATGCACTTTTGAGATATCGTCCCCATCCAAGGCCTGGCCGGGCTTGCCCTCCACGTGTTCGCGAACCAGGACGTTGGAAGCGGCGACCACGAGGTTGCTCTTTGCCGAAGCGGCCATCAACGAACGGGCCATGTCGTCATAAGGACGATCGGACCGGAGCCCCTCTTTCAGCCAATAGTGGAAGAGTTGGTGACCGCGGCCCATTTTGCCGTTGGCGCGGAACAGCTCCATGAAGAAGTAGGACCACTTTTCGACGAACGCCTCGTTCTCAAGCAGCTCGTCCACCAGCTTCGCCCGCTTATTGGGCGACTTGTCCTCTAGAAACGCCACGACTTCGGCGGACGAAGGGATTCGCCCGATCAGATCCAGATGGGCGCGGCGGAAGAACTCTCCGTCGCTCGAAAGGCCGCTGTAGGCGATGCCGTCGCGCTCCATCTTGCCGAAAATCTGATCGTCGATGAAGTTCACGCGCGCCATCTTGCGCGCGCCGGAAGGCGCGCCGGGCAGCGCCTTGGCGATGGAGTCGGTGACGGCGCCGGCGTCGGGCTTTTTGGCGTTGTTCAGGATAGGCGCGTGCGCGCCGGCGAAGGTATCTTGCTGGGCCCAGATGAGCGAGGCGGAAGCGGCTGCGAGCAGGAGGAATCGGGACATGGATACACCTTCTCCAAGGACGGAGTTCGTACGCTCAAAAGTGTATCTGAATTTTACGTGGAATGGAAGCGGCAAACCGGTTAGGTCAAGTGTTCGACCCGGGTAATGGGAGCCGGAATTTCGTCCCTGCGTGCGCGACTGCCTTACTGAATCAGTTCCTTGGCCGCTTTCAGGAACCCATCCGTGTAGAGCTTGCCCTTGGCCAGCAAGTTCTCACGCGTGTTCATCTCAAACTCGATATCCGGCTGGACGCCGATGTTCTCGATGTAGGGCGCCTCCGGGTGGTCGGCCGTCTTGATGGTCCGGGTGCGGTTCGTAAGGGTCCAGGTATACGACGTCCGGCCTTCCGAATAGATGCCAACATTCCCGCTGAGGACCGCCCCGCCCGCGCCCGTGGTGCGCTTGCCGAACAACTTGGCGCGGTTGTTATCTTGCAGCAGGGCGGCCAGGTGTTCGGCGGCCGAGGTCGAGAATTCGTCGATCAACACAAGCACCGGCTTCGTGTAGGCACGCTCCAGGCCCTTGCGCGTTTCGTCCGCCGTGCAGAATGGAATTGGGGCGGTCCGGCCCTTCCACTCCTTGTAGGCGCGTTCGTAGTGGAGCAGATCGAACTCAAGATTTCGAACAACCTCGTCTAGACCGAGCGCGCGGGCCGTGTCGAGCGACGATTGCAGCCCGAGAATATCGCGCCACGCCACGATCTGCTCCGCGCCCTGGACCTTCCAATCGTCCTTCATCAACTCGGCAGCCAGGTCTTCCAGGGCGCAAGCCGAGCCGCCCGGGTTCCGGGTGAGGTCGAGCACCAAAGCGTCGGTCGTTTCCTTCATTGCGTTGAGTGTGTCCCGGAAGGCGCGAACTTGCGCGGCGCCGGTGACCTGGGGAATCCGGATGAAACCGATTCGCTTCTCCTCGAACGGAATCGTTCCGCCGAATATCGAGTCGAATTGACTTCGGCCGATGGTGATGGAGGCATCCTCCGGGAGCGCGAATACCGGCTCGCGGGCGCCGTAGCCGCGGACCATAGCGCGCCCGCCTGCGTCAACCCGGAGGTTTTGCTTGGCTGCCAGATATTCGAGAGGATTCGAGAAGTCGATGCCGCGGTGGACGGACGGTTTTGCGTTTGTGACGGCGTTCGGCCAGAGCAGCCGCTCGACTGCGACCCCGCGCTTGCGCCAGGGCGCCTTCAGCGTTTTGGTCTGACCTTCGGCATTGCGGACCACCACTTCGGCTTCGTCTCCCAGATTCCGGTGCGCCAGCGGCATGATCGTCTGAGAGCGCTGGGTAAACAGGCCCGCGAGGTCGCGTTGGTTCGCGGAGCGGTTGCCGCCGAATCCGTATCGCACACCCTCCTTGAGCCAATCCTCGACTTTCTTGCCGTCGATGGAGACGAGTTCATCGCCGGCGGCCGCATCAAAGGACGCCTTGGGCAAGCGAAGCTCGTCGATCGAATCGATGAGGACCTTGCCTTCGTAGATGTCGACAGTGAACCCCAGCGAGGCATTGAAGGACGACGGCAGGCGGTACACGTCATGGGCATCGAAAAGCGAGGAAACGTACTCGATGCAGACGTCAAAGAACT
Organism: Acidobacteriota bacterium; assembly: GCA_016871155.1. Lineage (GTDB taxonomy): Bacteria > Acidobacteriota > Terriglobia > Bryobacterales > Bryobacteraceae. Next base: position 6,258 of record VFZO01000035.1, read on the forward strand.
CCAGATCGTTCCGCGCGGCGGCGGCCTTTTCGAGCCAGGGGCCGGCCCGAAGCGCATCGAACTTCAGCAGAGTCTTTTTCCATTCATACGGCGCATAATTTTTCGCGTAGAGGTCGATGAGAGCCCGCATATCGGCCCGCCTTTGGTCCGCGGTGAGTTGAGCCCAGCACGCCGTAACTGCTGTGAAGAATAGCATTGCGATCCGAATCGGCATGTTTTCGATTGTGGCGGAACGCCGGGAAAAACGCCAGTTAGATTCAACTTGGCAAGCGCTTACAAAAAGCGCATACTGGAGTCGGAGGTGGATATGCTCAAAGTGAAACGGATTCTGCTTCCGACCGACTTTTCGGCGACAAGTGCGGTGCTGGCGGCCCACGCCCGGATTCTGGCCTTGCAGAGCGGAGCCGAAGTGGTGGTTCTCCACGTCATGCGGCCCTTCCACCTGGCGGCGGAGGGCGTGGATGTACCGGCGTCAGTGGTATCGGATTGGTATAACCAACAGCGGCCGCTGACCGAGAAGCGGCTGCACGAGTTCGCGGAAATCTACTTTAAAGACTGCCCAGTGCGGACGGTTTTCCGGGAGGGGGAGCCCGCCCACGAGATTGTCGAAACCGCTAAGGAAGAAGATGCCAGCGTGATTCTGTTGTCCACACATGGCTACGGCGTGTTCCGGCGATTCCTTCTGGGCTCGGTGGCGGCGAAGGTGCTGCACGATTCTCACGTGCCAGTTCTGACGAGCGCTCACGTGGAATTTCCCAAGCATGAGACCGAGCAGATCGAGACAATTCTGGTTGCCGTGGATCTGAGCCCGCGAGCGCCTTTGATGATTGCCGCCGCGGCCGACCTGGCCCGCGAGTTTGGCGCGAAGTTGCACGTGGTTCATGCGACTCCGGACGAAGGGGATGGAGCGGCCCGCTATCTGGATCACGCCTGGCGCGAAGAGGTGGCGATGCGGGTTCGCGCGGCGCTGGAGGAGTACGCGGCAGAGGCGAAGGCGGACGTCGAGATGCATGTTCTGAGCGGCAATACCTCCCAGGTTGTGGCGCAGGTTGCCGAGACGGTGGGGGCGAATCTGGTCGTGATCGGCCGGCACAAGACCCACGGTTATGAGATCGTCCGGCGCTCGCCGGCGCCGGTTCTCTCGCTCGGCCAATAGTTGGTACTGTAGTCTCCGATGGCTACTCTTACTCGCCGCGCGGCCTTCGGCCTGCTGGCTGGCCCGTTGGCCGGGCAAAAACAGGATCGCCCGAATCTGATTTTGGTCTTTGTCGACGATTTGCGCTGGGACGCGCTCTCGTCAACCGGACACGCGTTTGCGAAGACTCCCCATATCGATCGAATTGCGCGAGAGGGAATGACGTTTACGAATGCGTTCGTGACCACGCCGCTGTGCTCCCCGAGCCGGGCGACCTTCTTGAGTGGACAGTACGTCCAGACGCACGGAGTGACCGGCAACACACCGGCCGGTACGCCCATCAGCCACAAGCTCATCACCTACCCGATGCTGCTGCAAAAGGGTGGTTACGAAACCGCGTATGTGGGCAAGATTCACATGGGAATGGATGCCTCACCGCGGCCGGGGTTCGACCGTTGGGTGTCGTTCCGGGGGCAGGGCGTCTACATCGATCCGCCGATGAACATCGACGGTAACGACGTTGCGCGCAAAGGGTACATGACCGATCTTCTTAACGACGAAGCGGTTGCGTTTTTGGAAAAGCCCCGCACAAAACCTTTCTGCCTGACAGTGGCGCATAAGGCGGTCCACGGGCCGTTCACGCCGGCGGACCGGCATAAGAATCTCTACAACGAAGCCGCCATCACAGTGGCGCCGAATGCCAGTGACGACTTGAAGAGCAAGCCGGCGATGAAGGATTTGAAGCCCGGCGGCGGATCGAACGATGAACTGATCAAGAATCAGTTGCGCTGCCTGGCGGCGATCGACGAGGGGATCGGGAGGATGTTTGCGGCGCTGGAGAAGTCCCGCCAGTTGGACAATACCGTATTTGTGTTTTCTTCCGACAACGGTTACTTTTGGCGGGAACACGGCCTGGGCGACAAGCGGTGGGCGTTTGAAGAATCGATCCGCATTCCCATGCTGGTCCGGTATCCGAGGTTGATCAAGGCGGGCTCGAAGGCGGCTGGCATTGTGGCGAACATCGACATCGCACCCACCTTCACGGACTTGGGTGGAGTTCCGGCGGCGCCTTCGTTTCAAGGAAAGTCGTTTGCGCCACTTTTCAAGAATCCGAAGGGCCGGATCCGGCGCGAGTTCTTCTGCGAGTATTTTAAGGAGGCGAACTTCCCTCGAACGCCCTCCTGGCGCGCCATCCGGACCAGCCGGTACAAGTATGTCCACTATCCCGAATTGACGGGTGCCGACGAGTTCTACGATCTGCAGAAGGATCCGGGCGAGATGAAAAACATTGTGAGCGACCCGAGGGCAAACGCCTTTCGGGAGCGGCTTGTGAAACCGGGCGTTCCGGTGTAGTTTTGTTAAACTCTCGCTATGAAGCTCTCCCGCCGCCAATTTCTGGCGTCGCTTCCAGCCGCGGCTGCGCAGAGCCGCAAGCCAAATCTGGTGCTCGTCATCACGGACGATCATCACTGGCAGTGCCTGGGCGTCGCCGGAAATCCGAAAATCGAAACGCCGAACATGGACCGGCTGGCCCGGCGCGGCGTATATTTCCCGGACTTCATTCTGTCGACTTCGCAATGCGCGCCTTGCCGGGGGATTTTGTTGTCAGGACTCGAGGGCTTTCAATCGGGGCTCGATTCGAACGGACACACCGCGTTCACCCACTTTCGTGGGCAAACCGTACCGGCGCAACTGCGGCAGGCAGGGTATGAGACGCATCTGGTTGGGAAGTGGCATGTTGCGCCGCTGCCCGAGGCCTGCGGCTTTGCGCACTCGCCTCTGTGGCTGCGTGGAGGCGGAAGTCCATACATAAATCCGAAGCTGCGCCATGGCTTGACGGCGACGGAGGACCGGGAAACGCCCGGCCATATCACGACACTGCTGACCGATGCCGCCGTGGGCGTGATCGAGAAGGCCAAGAGCCCCTACCTGCTTTGGCTGGCCTACAACGCGCCCCACGAGCCATGGACGGCGAGCGAATCCTTCATGGCGAAGTATGCCGGCCGGAACGCAACGCTCACGCCGCCCAATCATCCGCGAACGGAGAGTAAGTTCGATTGGGCAACTTACTATGCTGTGATCACGGAATTGGACGCACATATCGGCCGCGTGGCGGACGCCATTGAGAAGGCCGGCCAATGGGAGAATACGCTGTTAATCGTGATGGGCGACAACGGATATTTGGCGGGCACCAAAGGCTTGAACGGCAAGGTTCACGCATGGGAAACCTCCCTGCGCGCGCCGTTTCTTGCGGCGGGCGGACCGGTGAAGACGCAAGGGCCGAATCGCGCGGCGGTCGCGTCGATCGATGTGCCTGCGACGCTGTTGGATTACGCCGGCGTGCGGTCCTCCCATACGCTCAGCGGCACGAGCCTCCGGGGCGCGCTCAGCGGCGGGAAGTTCCCGCGCCAGGCGGCGTTTAGCTGTTGGAACGACGGCCGGCCAGAGGGCCTGGCTATCAGAGTCGCCGTGGAGCCATACCGGGCCGTGCGGACCGCGACGCACAAATATGTGCTGTGGGAGTCAAAGAAAGAGGCGCTCTTCGACCTGCGGAACGATCCGCACGAAGAGACAGACCTTGCGCCGAACCGGCCGCCCGAGTTGCGTGCGATGCGGAGCCGCTTGCGCGCTCGCATGAAAGTAACCAACGATCCGGCTATCGCCTGGCTCGGCTAGACGATCTCCTTGATAACCTCGCCGTGCACTTCGGTCAGCCGCTCGCGGCGGCCCTGGTGCATGTAGCTGAGCGCATCCTGGCTAAGGCCGAGTTGGTGTAGCAGCGTCGTATGTATGTCCCGGAAGTGCATGGGGCGTTCAATGGCCCGCAGCCCGATCGCGTCGGTGCCTCCGACGGCCTGCCCGCCCTTTATGCCGCCGCCGGCCATCCACATTGTGAAACCCAGGTTGTGGTGATCGCGGCCGGTTGTGCCCTGTGATTCTGGCGAGCGGCCGAACTCACCGCCCCAGACAACCAGCGTGGAATCGAGCAGTCCTCGCCGCTTCAGATCCTTGATGAGCGCGGCCACGGGTTGGTCGGTGTGAGCGGCCATCCGCAGGTGGTTCTCCTCAATGTCGCCGTGGGCGTCCCATTGCATGTTGCCCGGGCCGCCGCCGCTGACGACGGTTACGAACCGGACCCCTCGCTCCACCAGACGGCGGGCCAGCAGGCAGCGGCGGCCGTAGTCGGCGGTCTCCTTCTTCTCCAGGCCGTACAGTATCTTGGTCTCTTCGGACTCCTTGGCCAGGTCGAACGCCTCGGGAGCCTCCGCCTGCATGCGGAATGAAAGATCGTAGGCTGCGACGCGGGCTTCGAGTTCGGCGTCACCGGGGCGCATGCCGGCCTCGTTCATTCCCCGCAGGAAGGCGAGCGTTTCTCTCCGTTCGCTGAAGGTAGTGCCTTGCGGCAGGTCGAGATTCAGAACCGGCTTGGTGCCGCTGCGCAGCATAGTGGGCTGGTAGACCGCGGGCAGAAAGCCCTGCGTGTACATCGGCTGGCCGGCTTCCAGCGCGCCCTTCGGGTCGGGAAGAACGCAATAGGCCGGCAGCGAATCGCCTTCGGTTCCGAGACCGTAAACGACCCAGGAGCCCATGTTCGGAAAACCCGGCAGAATGCGGCCCGTCATCAACTGATACTGAGCGGCGGAGTGCACCACCATATCGCCGTGGCAGCCGCGCAGGATTGCGAGTTCGTCAACGACCGTCGCGGTATGCGGGAACAGGTCCGACACGTCCAGTCCGCTCTTGCCGTACTTCTTGAATGTCCGTTTCGTGCCGAGCAGTTTCGCGTTCGGCTGCACGAACTGATACTTCGCCTCGCCAAAATCGGCCGGGCGCTTCTGGCCGTGCAGAGTGTTGAGCAGCGGTTTCGGGTCGAAGGTCTCAACATGGCTCGGTCCGCCAGCCATAAAAAGGAAGATCACCGACTTCGCTCTCGCTTTGTCGGGCCATGTAGGCGGCTTCGGCGCCAACGGATTCTTGGCGGCCGCCCGGGCTTCCAGGGAGGCCAGCGCCAGGGTGCCAAAGCCGCAGAAGGCGTCGGCGACGAATTCGCGTCGATTTCGCGTGGGGCACTCGTGTTCGGCCATGTTCATCTACTCCACGTACTGAAACGCATTCAAATTCAGCGCAGCCAAAGCGAACTCGCGCAGGCTGCCGTTCGCTTTTAGAAACTTCTCCGCGATGGCCCGCTCGCTCGCCAACGGCGGCCGGTTGGCCACGATATCAAACGTGCGGGTGACGATTTTGGCGGCGTCGGCGCCTGCCTCCTTCTTTAGCCGCTCGGCCAGCCCCTCGGCCATCTGGACGGCAAAATCGCCGTTCATGAGTTCCAGCGCCTGGGGCGCGTGGGTGGAGGATTCGCGGCGGGCGCAGGAGATCTGCAGATCCGGCGCGTCGAAGGCCTCCATCATCGGCAGGCGCAGATTGCGCTTCGCGATCAGATAGATGCTGCGCCGGTTGTGTTCTTCCTTATCCGGTGTAACGGCCCACTGGCCGGGCTTGTAAAGGAGGTTGACGAGTTCCTTGTCGACGGGGACAATCACGCTGGGTCCACTAAGTTTGGTATTCAATCTTCCGGAAACGGCCAGCATAGCGTCGCGCAACTCCTCGGCTTCCAGCCGCCGTCGTGCTGTGTGCCACATCAGTTTGTTCTCCGGATCCTTCTCTTGAGCCACAGCGAACTGCGGAGAGTCGTAGGATTGCTTCCACGCGCTCGACATCAATAACTTCTTGTGCATCGGCTTTAGCCGCCAACCGCCCTGTACGAATTCATTGGCCAAATAGTCGAGCAACTCCGGATGGGTGGGGCGGAGACCCATCTTGCCGAAGTCGTTGGGCGTCGCTACGATGCCGCGTCCGAAATGCCAGTGCCACAGGCGATTTGCCATCACACGCGCCGTCAGCGGATTGGCCGGGTCCACGACCCATTCGGCCAATTTGGTACGCGGATTTTCCGGCAGGGTCACGCGCTCCGGGGCGCCCTCCGGCAGCAGCACGCCCAGCGGCCGCGCGCCGACTTTCTCTTTGGGCCGCGTGTACTCGCCGCGTTCCAGCAGGTGAATGGGCGATTGATTCTTGAAATCGTTCTCGACCGCGAACAGGGCGGGCAAGGGAGCGGGCAACCTGTCGGTGGCTTCCTCCAGCTTCTGCTCCAGGGCCAAAAGCTCGGGACCCTCCTTCCCTTTCATGGCGGCTTTAATCTTTTTAATCTCCTCCTCGGTTCCCTTGGAGAGTTCCTTGTGCCGGGCCTGTTCCGATTCGGGTGCCTTGATAATGTCCTTGCCGTGCGTCGCCGCGAAGTAGGCCTGGATGCGGTAGTAATCGGACTGGCGGAAGGCATCGAACTTGTGATCGTGGCAGCGGGCGCAGCCGATGGTGACGCCAAGGAACGCGGCGCCGACGATGTTGGTCATTTCGGTTAGCACTTCCGTGCGGGAACTCGCCACCTCCTGATTCCCGGCGTTCTTGCGCAACGGGCCCATGCGCTGCAGGCCGCTGGCCACGCGCAGTGTGTCGTCGCTGGGGCCGAGTTCGTCACCGGCCAACTGCTCCATCACAAAGCGGTCGTAGGGCTTATCGGCGTTGAGCGATTCGACGACGTAGTCCCGGAAACGCCACGCTCCGTTGCGGTGGAGATCGTATTCGAACCCGTCGGTCTCGGAAAAACGGACCACGTCCAGCCAGTGCTGCGCCCATCGCTCGCCATACTGGCGAGAAGCGAGAAACGCGTCGATCACTTTCTCCCAGGCGTTCGGGGACTTGTCGTTCAGGAACGCGTCCACCTCCCGTGGAGACGGGGGCAGGCCGCGCAGCGCGAACGAAGCACGGCGGATGAGAACGCGGCGCGAGGCCTCCGGCGCGGGCCGCAGGCCTTCCTTGTTCAACCTGTCGAGGATGAAGGCGTCTATGGGCGATTGCGCCCACGCCCTGTCGGCGGCGGACGAGAAGACGGGAACCCCCGGCGTCTGCCTCGGTTGGAACGCCCAGTGGCGGCGTTCGACCGCCGAATACGTGCCGAGCGGCGCGTGAGCTGTTTCGGCGCCGGCCTGCAGCGTGAGCACGATGGACAAAATTGCGGCAACTCGCTGTTTCGGCATGTCTGTTCGTGATTATATAAAAGCTATGTCCCGGTACGCCATTTTCCTCGCCCTGGCCCTGCAAGCCGCTCCGCCCATCGATACCAACGCCGCCCAGAAGGCCGGCATGGATGCGGCGGCCCTGGCCCGTATCCCTAAGCGGATGCAGGAGTTAGTCGACAAGGGCGAGTTGGCTGGCGTGGTGACGCTGGTGCAACGCCACGGCGTGACCGTCGGCGTGGAGGTGGCCGGGTGGGCCGACATCGAGGCGAAAAAGCCGATGCGCGCCGACTCGATTTTTCAGGTGATGTCGATGACCAAGCCGTTTACCGGCACTTCGATCATGCTGCTGGCCGATGAGGGCAAGCTCTCAGTCTCCGATCTGGTGGAGAAGCATCTGCCGGAGTTTCGCGGGCAGATGCTGGTGACTTCGCGAAACCTGGACGGTTCGCTCACCCTGGCGAAACCGGCCAGACCCATTCGTATTTCAGACCTGATGGCGCACATCTCCGGGTTGCCGCCCGGGCCGCCGGCCGGCTTGGCCGAGCTGAATCAGAAGATGAACTACACGCTGGCCGATGCAACGCTCGTGTACTCGCAAACTCCGCTGGAGTTCGAGCCGGGCACGCGCTGGTCGTACTCCAACATGGGTATCGCTATTCTGGGCCGCATTATCGAAGTCACCAGCGGCATGCCGTTCGAAAAATTCCTCGAGACCAGGCTGTTCCAGCCGCTTGGAATGAAGGACAGCCACATCTTTCTGCCGGCCGACAAGCACCCTCGGCTGGCCGCGATTTATCGGAAGGGTCCCAAGGGACTGGAGAAGGCGGGCGGCGAACTGCTGGGCGGCTACTCGCTGGACTTCCGGAAGAACGCGAAGTACTCGGCACCGGAGTGGGGCCTTTACTCAACCGCGGCGGATCTGGCGGCGTTTTATCAGATGTTGTTGAGCGGTGGCGTGCATGCGGGCAAGCGGATTATTTCGAAGGCGGCGATTCACGTAATGACCGGCAAACATTCGGGCGATCTGCGCTCCGGGCATATGCCCCACACAGCCTTTGGATTGACGTGGGAGGTGATCGACGACCCGCGCGGCGAGGCGGCCTTCCTCTCCCACGGCACGTTCGGCCACGGAGGCGCTTTTGGAACCCACGGCTGGGTGGACCGCAAGAAGGACATGGTGGGCGTCTACCTCGTTCAAATGACCGGCATCGACGCGGGCGGAAAGTACGCGTTCATGCAGATGGCGAACGCCGCCGTTCTCGACTGATAATCAATTCACAATTCCCTTACAAGATTTGGACGACTCCCCGGATTGGTCCGCCCTACCATGCGGATATGACAATTCAATCCGCATCCAAGTCAATCTTGATTCTCTTGACCGCAGGCGCCGGCCTCAGTGCACAAGCCACTCATGCCATCTATGGAGCTTCGGGCGATAACGCCGCCGCTATTCAGGGCGCCGTCAATTCGTTCCGCGCCTCCTTGGGCGCCTTGAATCCTCCAGGGCAGGGTGGCGACGTCAACGGCCGCCGCGAGATTAACTGGGATGCCGTACCTGCGGGGTTTTCCGCCCCTAACAACCTGCCGCCCGATTTCTTTAACCGCAACTCCGTCCGGGGTGCGGTCTTTGTCAACGACAACCCCGCCTGGAGCGGCTTCCAGGTGAGCGCCAACGCCGCCGACGGTCCGGTCCGGTTCGACTCCATCTTGAACGGCTACTCGGCCATCTTCAAAGTCTTCAGCGAACAGAAGCTTTTTACCAGCATCGGGACCAGCGACTACAACGTCGATTTCTTCGTTCCCGGCACCCCAACGAAGGGAAAAGTGAAGGGCTTCGGCGCGGTGTTCGCCAATGTCGCCCTGCCGTTCACCACAGCGCTAGAGTTTTACAACGGCGACGGGCTGCTGTTAGGACGCTACTACGCTCCCGTTGCCGCCCGCGGACTTTCATTTATTGGCGTGACGTTCCCCTCGAAGATGGTGGCGCGTGTCCGTGTGGTGCCGGGCAATGCCGTGGCCGGAACGCCCGATAATCCCGCCGGCAACGTCAACGTGGTCTTCGCCGATGACTTCATCTATGGCGAGCCATCGAACGATTGTGTCGTGAACTAGACCGGCGGCGCATTGCGCCAAAGCCGCCCTCGACCGAACTCTAAATTTGTTGACTCTTAAATACCCGTATAGCAAGCGCGCGCTGGTGAATTCGCATTGGAGGCCGAATCGCCAGCGCGTTTCGCTTTTCTATCCGCCCTTCGCCTTTTTGACCGCTTCGGTCAAGGCCGGCACCACTTCGAAAAGGTCCCCGACGATACCGTAGTCGGCGATTTCGAATATGGGCGCATCGGCGTCCTTGTTGATGGCGACGATCGCTTTTGACCCCTTCATGCCCACCTGATGCTGAATGGCGCCGCTGATGCCGATGGCGATGTAGACCTTCGGCGCCACGGTCTGCCCGCTGCTGCCTACCTGCCGCTCCATCGGAAGCCATCCGTTGTCGCAGATCGGCCGTGAAGCGGCAAGCTCACCGCCAAGCGCGGCGGCCAACTCTTCGACCATGGGTATGTTTTCTTTTTCCTTAATGCCACGGCCCACACTGACGATGATCTCGGCTGCGGTCAGGTCCACCGCTCTGGCCGACTCCCGGAACGGCTCTTCGGACTTTGCCCGGATCACGCTCGCTTCTATCGAAACCGCGAACGGTTCAACGGCGGGCGAACCGGCAGGAAGCGCGTCGCCACGATACGCACCGGCCTGCACGGAGACGAAGATCGGCCCTTCGGACGGGAACGTAAAGCCTGCGTTCAGCTTGCCTTGAAACAGTTGGCGGGTTACGCCGTCCGGGCCCAGCTTCACGGCGTCGCTGAGGAACACGCGCCCGAAGCGGGTGGCCAGTTTCGGACCGAAATCGCGGACCTGGTAGGTGTGCGGAAATACGACGAATCGCGGCTGTTTCGCGCGAATCAACTGCTCCAATGCCGACGTAAATCCATCAGCCGAATAGCCGGCCAGCAGCGGATCGGCAATCGTATGCAGCGCGGCCATCGGTTTCGACGCCGCCTCGCCCGCTTCACCGATCGTGACGCCATATACTGTGCCGCCCAACTCGCTGGCGGCGGCCAGCGCTTCCCAACTCATCCGGTGAAACTTGCCGCCGGACTGTTCCAGAAAAACGAGGACGCTCATATCACGCGCACCTCATACTTGAGTTTGCCCGCCAAGGCCTCGGCGGCTGTTCGCGCGTCGCCTTCCAGGATCTGCGTTTGTTTGGACCGGCTCGGCAAAAAGACGCGTGTGCAGGCCGATTGCGATGCCGGCGTCCCGCCCAGCTCCTCCGCCGTAACAACCCGCAACTCCTTTGTCTTCGCCTTCTTGATGCCCATGAGCGTGGCGTAGCGCAGCTTGTTGATGCCGCTCTGGATGGTGAGCACGGCTGGTAGCGGGAGGGTCACATGTTGGAACCACCCGTCTTCTAACTCGCGCTTTACGCGAATCGCCCCGTCCAGCTTTTCAATGGCCATGATGATCGTGCCGTGCGGCAGGCCGAGAAGCTCCGCCATGACGACGCCCGTTTGCCCGCTGCCCATGTCGTCGGACTGCAGGCCCGTCAGGATCAGGTCCGGCGATTCCGTTTTTGCGGCGGCGGCCAACAAGGAGGAGAGGGCCAGAGTGTCCAGCCGTTCGATGTTGTCCTGCTCGATATGGATAGCCCGGTCCGCGCCCTTGGCCAGCGCTTCGCGCACTGCGGCTGCGGCGCCCTCCGGCCCGGCGCACAGCACAACGGTCTCTCCGCCGTGCTGTTCCTTCAACTGCAGGCCGGCCTCCAACGCGTAGGCGTCCGGTTCGTTGATCTCGTAGCTCAAATCGCCGCCGTCGATCCACGCGCCTTCGCCGTCCAGGCGCAGCACGGAATCGCGCGACGGTACCTGCTTCAGTGCGACCAGAATCTTCATTTGGGGTTACTCCGTTGGACGGCGAAAGAGCAACGATCCGTTCGTGCCGCCGAAGCCGAACGAGTTCGAAAGCGCATATTCGATCCTCATCGGCCGGGCCGTGTTGGGTACGTAGTCCAGGTCGCAGTCGGGATCGGGTGTGTCGTGGTTGATCGTCGGAGGCGCGATCTGGTCGCGCAGTGCCAGAACCGTGATGCCCGCTTCCAAGCCGCCGGCGCCGCCCAGCAAGTGGCCGGTCATCGACTTGGTGGAACTGATTGCCAGCTTGTAGGCGTGGTCGCCAAACGCCCGCTTCATGGCGGCGGTTTCAATCTTGTCGCCCATGTCTGTGGAGGTGGCGTGCGCGTTCAAATAATCGACTTTGGACGGTTCTAGCCCCGCATCGCGGAGGGCATTCCGCATCACGCGGTAGGGCCCGTCGCCGTCTTCGGAAGGGGCGGTCATATGGAACGCGTCTCCGCTCATACCATAGCCGACGACCTCGGCCAGAATGTTTGCGCCGCGTTTCCTGGCATACTCGAACTCTTCCAGCAACAGCACTCCAGCGCCTTCGCCGATCACGAAGCCGTCGCGGTTGGCGTCCCAGGGACGGGAAGCGCGCGAAGGATCGTCGTTGCGTGTGGACAGGGCGCGAAGTGCCGCGAATCCGCCGACGGAGAGCGGTGTGATCGCAGCTTCCGCGCCGCCGCAGATCATAGCGACCGCGTCGCCGCGTTGGATGATTTTGAACGAATCGCCGATGGCGTGCGAGCCCGTTGTGCAGGCCGTAGCCACGGCGGAGTTGGGACCCTTGGCGCCGGTCCGGATCGAGATGTGACCGCTGGCAAGGTTGACGATCGTGGCCGGAATGAAGAACGGTGAGATCCTCGACGGGCCGCCTTCCAGCAGCTTCTTGTGCTCCCGCTCGATCACCTCGAATCCGCCGATTCCGCTGCCGACGTAAACGCCGGTCTCCTCGGCGTTCGATTCGTCGATCTTCAACCCGCTCATCGCCAGCGCCTCATCTGCCGCGGCGATGGCGAACATCATGAACCGGCCCAGTTTTTTGATTTCCTTCTTTTCCATCCATTTGGACGGATCGAAGTCTTTCACCTCGCCCGCGAAGCGGCAGGAAAAATCGGTGGTGTCGAACAGCGTGATCGGCGCGATCCCGGACTTCCCGGCAAGGATTCCCTGCCATGTGGTTTCCGTGCCGATGCCGAGGCAAGAAACGAGCCCAACGCCCGTGACAACGACTCTGCGTTTTTGAGTATCAGACAAAGCTATCTCCCCGCCGGTTACACGCGCGGCGGACTCGTTAGGCCTTCTTGGCGGCCTTTGCCTCGATGTAGTCGATGGCGTCCTTAACGGTCTTGATCTTCTCGGAGTCTTCGTCCGGAATGTTCATGTCGAACTGTTCTTCGAAGGCCATGACGAGCTCCACGAGGTCGAGCGAATCGGCGCCCAAGTCGTCGACAAAAGCAGCGGTCCCGTCAACTTGGCCCTCATCGACGCCTAATTGTTCGACGATGATCTGCTTTACTTTAGCTTCAACGGACATTTTGTTGTGATTGTCTCCTTCAAACTTCCCTATCCTAGCCATACAATTGCCAAAACCGCAACTAGGACTTTCCAAGCGTCAGAATAGGAGATGAGGAAAAACCCCTTTTGCGAATCATCTATCTTCACGGCTTTGCCTCCGGGCCCTCGTCCCGGAAGGCGCAAATCTTCGCCGGGCGGTTGCGGAATGCGGGGGCCGGCGTGGCCGTTCCGGCGCTGGACGGCGGCGATTTTGAGGGACTAACGATCACCGGCCAATACGAAATTCTCCGGCGCGAAGCGGCCGGCGGCCCCGTGACTTTAATCGGGTCCAGTATGGGCGGGTACCTGGCGGTACTCTATGCGTCGCGTCAGCCGGCTGAGGTGGAGCGCCTCATTTTGCTGGCCCCTGCGTTTCATTTTCATTCGCGGTGGCCCTTGTTTTTGGGCGAATAGAAGTTCGCCGCGTGGCGGGAGACGGGCCGGCTGGAGGTCTACCATTACGCTTCGCAAACCCAGCGGCAGGTTGGCTGGCAGCTGGCCGAGGATGCCGCAGGCTGGGATCCGGAACCGGACTTCGCGCAGCCGGGCCTGATTTTCCACGGACTGCGCGACGACGTGGTGCCGCCGCGGTTTTCACGCGAGTACGCCCGGAAGCACGCCAACGTCGCGTTGCACGAATTCGACGCCGGCCATGAACTAACAGAGGTGATCGACGAAATGTGGACGCTGACGGCGCAGTTTCTCGGACTTCCCGCCGGGAACCCGAGCGACAATGGATAGAAAATGCCCACCCTCTTCAGCCGGTCCGCCTTGGCCGCCGCGCGCGCGGACTGGAAGCGCGACGGCAAGATCGTAGTCTTTACGAATGGTTGTTACGACCTTCTTCACCCCGGTCACATCCGGCTGCTGGAACAGTGCCGGTCGATGTGCGACATTCTCGTCCTGGCGTTGAATACGGATGCCAGTGTGGCCCGCTACAAGGGAACGCACAGGCCGCTGCTGGACCAGCAGACGCGCGCGGCCGCGGCGCTGGCGCTCGACGCGGTCGACGCCGTTACGTTTTTCGATGAAGATACACCGCGAGAACTGATCGCCGATGTGCTGCCGGACATCCTTGTAAAGGGAGCCGACTGGTCGCATTTCGTCGCCGGACGCGAAGAGGTGGAAGCGGCGGGCGGCAAGGTCGTATTGATCCCGCTGGAACCCGGCCACTCCACGACGAATATCGAAAAGGAAATCCTCGCCCGGAATCCGGCATGACCCACCCCGCCGTACGCGACCTGTTCCAAGCCTTCGCGCGCGGCGACGGGCTGCAACAGCTCTTGCGCGGGCTCCGGGAGCACAAGCATCAGTCGCTCTCCGGCCTGACGATTACCGCCAAGGCGCTCTACACCGTTTTGATCTGGCAGCAGGCAGGGCGGCCGGTCATCGTTGTCACCGACGGTGCGCAAGAGGCCGAACTGCTCCTCGAGGCGATCGAGACGTTCTTCGACGTTTTGACCAGCGGCCAAAACCTGGAGCGTCCGCAACTGGTGCCCGCTTTGGACGTGCTGCCGGCGCAGGGTCTTTCGCCGCATAGCGAAATCAGCGAACGCCGGGCCGTGGGACTCTGGCGCCTGGCCTCGCATCGGGCCACCATCACGGTTACGCCAATCGCGTCGATGTTGGCCCGGTTATACGAGCCGGCACGGTACCGTCAACTGGCGCTGCCGTTGCGTACCGGCGAGGATGTCGCCATCGACGATCTGACGGAGCATTTGCGGCGCATCGGCTATGAGATGCGCGAGCCGGTGGAGATGGTGGGTGAGTTCTCCGTGCGAGGCGGTATCGTCGACATTTTCCCTGCGGAATCGGACAAGCCGATTCGCGTCGACATGTTTGGCGACACGATCGAAGAAATTCGCCGGTTCGATGTCGAAACACAGCGCTCCGTGCTGAAAGTGCCGGCCGCCACGATCCTCCCGCTCGCCGAGCACTCCGTTCCGGTCAATGCGGTTGCCGGCTGGGAATTCCTGCGCGCGCTCGATGAGCCCCGCGAGGCGAATCTGTTGGACCTGCAAATGGACGCGCTTCTGGTGATCGACGAGCCGGAACAGGTGCGCGGCGCGGGCGAGCGCCTGTGGAAACGGCTAAATGAGAATCCGCGGGACGAAAAAGTGCCGAATGCGAAGCTTTATGCTTCGATGGACGAGTGGGCGGTGATGGCGGACGGCCGCGGCAGCATTTCCATGCGGCAGTTGGGGATGATCGGCGAAAGCAGCGGCGGGCAATCCGTCCACATCTCAACACGCCAGGCGCTGCAGTTTCACGGCAACATGCAGGCCGTTGTGGGGGAGACCCGAACCCAGATTGAGCAGGGCAACCGCGTCGTCTATTTCGCGGCCGCCGTCGGAGAAGTAGAGCGGCTTGCCGATATTCTGCACGAGTACCACGTCCCATTCCAGCTTGCGCTGGACCCGGCGGATCACCCATCGCCCTATCTGGCGGAGCGGGCGCGCATCTTTGGCTCCTCGGCGTCTACGATGCTCACGCGGGGACGAATCCGGCGCGGAACAGTATTTCCGGAGGCGCGGCTCACCGTGGTGGGCGGCGACGACTTGTTCGACACTTCGGAGTTGGTCGCGGCGCCTTCGATCAATCGCGGCGCGGCGGCGGCTTTCGCCTCCGGCATTGCCGACCTGAAGCCCGGAGACTTTGTCGTGCACGCCACACACGGCATCGGAAAGTTCGCGGGCATCAAGGAACTGGCGGCAGGGGACCAAAAGGGCGATTTCCTCCTGTTGGAGTACGCCAACGACTCCAAGCTCTACGTGCCGATGAATCGCCTGGACCTGGTGCAGAAGTACCAGGGGGCCGGAGAAGGCAAGCCTTCGCTCGACAAGCTAGGCGGCGTGACGTGGACCAAGACCAAGACGCGCATCAAAGCCCGCATGCGCGACATGGCCGGCGAGCTTTTGAAGCTCTACGCTGGCCGCCGCACAGTCGAAGGGTTCAGCTTCTCCGCCGATTCCAATTGGCAGCGCGAGTTCGAAGATGCGTTCGAATACTCCCCCACGAAGGACCAACTGCAGGCCACGACGGAGATCAAGCGCGATATGGAGCGGCCGCAGCCTATGGACCGTCTACTGTGCGGGGACGTCGGGTACGGAAAAACCGAGGTGGCGATGCGTGCGGCATTCAAGGCGCTGGGCGACGGCAAGCAGGTCGCTGTGCTGACGCCGACAACGGTGCTCTGCTTTCAGCACTTCGAGTCCTTCAAACGGCGCTTCGCCAGCTTTCCCGTTCGTGTCGAGATGCTCAGCCGGTTTCGAACCGCGGCCGAGTCTCGCCAGGTGCTTGAGGATCTGAAATTCGGCAAGGTGGATATCGTCATCGGGACCCACCGCATTCTGTCGAAAGACGTCGAATTCGCCGACCTGGGTTTGCTGGTGATCGACGAAGAGCAGCGTTTTGGCGTGCGGCATAAGGAACGGTTGAAGGAGATCCGCAAAGCTGTGGATGTGCTCACGATGAGCGCCACGCCGATTCCCAGGACGCTGCATATGTCGCTTCTCGGTATTCGCGACATGTCGGTGATCGAGACGCCGCCGAAGGACCGGCTCGCTGTGCAGACGACGGTGGCGCATTTCGATGACAAGCTGATTCGCGCGGCGATCGAAACGGAAATCACGCGAGGCGGGCAGGTGTACTTCCTGCACAATCGCGTGGAGAGCATTTATAACCGCGCCATGTGGCTGCAAGAGATGATGCCCGGCGTCCGCGTCGGCGTTGGCCACGGTCAGATGGCCGAAGCCGAACTGGAGAAAGTGTTGCTCGGCTTCATGCACCACGAGTACGACGTTTTTGTCTGCACAACGATCGTCGAGAACGGATTGGACATCCCGCTGGCGAACACGATCATCATCGAGAACGCGGAGCGGTATGGGCTATCGGAGCTCTACCAGCTCCGGGGCCGGGTGGGGCGTTCCAATCGCCGAGCCTACGCCTATCTGCTGGTGCCGCCGCAAGCGGACCTGAGCGAAGTGGCCCGAAAACGGCTGGCGGCGCTGAAGGAGTTCAGCGACCTGGGCGCGGGATTCAAGATCGCAGCCTTGGACCTGGAACTTCGGGGCTGCGGCAATCTGCTGGGCGGAGAACAGCACGGCCACATTGAGGCGATCGGGTTCGACACCTACTTGAAGCTGCTGGACGAAGCGGTGCGCGAGTTGAAAGGTGAAGAGGTTCCCATCGAGATTCACTCCACCATCGCGCTCGGCTTGGATCTGCGCATCCCGCCCGAGTTCATCGGCGAGGAGAATCAGCGGTTGCGGGCGTACAAAAAATTGTCAGGCATCGAGAACGCGGTCGATCAGCAAAAGGTACTCGATGAATTCGCCGACCGCTATGGTCCGGTGCCGGCGCCGGTGAAACTGTTGTCCGAATTCGCGATGCTGCGCGCGATCGCTCAAAAGTGCGGCGTTGAATCGCTGGAACGGCGGCAGGGCTACTTCAACGTCAAGATCCATCCCAATGCGCGGATCAACGGAGAGAGCCTGATGCTGCTGGTGCAGGAGACGCCCGGCTGCCAGTTCACGCCTGCCGGCGTGCTTCGCCTGCCAGCGGACCCGTGGCCGGTGACAAAGCCGGGTCCAATGCTGACGCACCTGCAACAAACGCTCGAGGGCCTGCTTCGGGCGTAAATCGGAAAACTGTTCTAATGGCAAAATGCCCCTCTGGCAAACCAATCTTCCGGACGGCGAACTGTTTCCGCTCGTCAAGACCCATCTGTTCAGCGCCATCATCGGCGACATCCTGGACCAGATGGGTATTCGGAACGCTTTTCTTCCTCCCCGGATACGGGCCCTCTCCGAGACGATGATCGTTGCCGGGCGCGCGATGCCCGTCTTGGAGATCGATCTGCCGCCGGACGCGCCGGAGACGCGCAAGCCCTTCGGCCTGATGCTGGAAGCGCTGGACGATTTGAAGCCGAATGAAGTGTACGTCGCGGCCGGCGCGTCACCCACCTATGCGCTTTGGGGGGAACTGATGTCAACCCGCGCGCAGCGGCTCGGCGCAGCCGGCGCCGTCATGGATGGGTTTGCCCGCGATACGGCCGGCATTCTTCAGTTAAGTTTTCCCACGTTCGCTCACGGCAGCTACGCCCAGGACCAGGGCCCGCGCGGCGAAGTGCGGGATTTCCGGACTCCCGTCAACATCGATGCCGTGCGCATTCATCCCGGCGATCTGGTCTTCGGCGACCGCGACGGTGTCCTGATCGTGCCCCGCGAGGCGGAACAGGAGGCTCTCGCTCGCGCGTTTGAGAAACTGGAAGGCGAGAATCTGGTGCGCGTGGCGATCGAAAATGGCATGTCCGCCTGTGAGGCGTTTAAGAAGTACGGCGTAATGTAGATGACGGCCGGACAGTACTACGAACTTGGGCTTCAGTTGGCGCGCCAGGAGCGGCTCGGCGATGCGTTCGTCGCCCTGGAGGAATGCGTCACGTTGGATCCTGATCACGCGCCCGCCTGCAAGGAACTCGCCCGGCTCTCTCTGCTGGCCAACGAGGTTCGCGCCTTCACCAACTGGCTTCACGAGGCATCGCGCATCGATGAACGGGATCCCGAGCCCCACGTGATGATGGCCGAACATCTTGTCTCCCGGCGGCGTTGGGAGGAAGCGGATCTGGAGGTAAAGGCCGCGTTGCGGAAGAATCCGTCGCAACCGCAACTGGATCGCCTCGCCGGGACGCAGGCCAAAATTCCGGAGCACTTCTAACCGGCGATGGCGGATTTCCTCATTCTAGGTTCCGGCTTCACCGGCGCGCGGGCCGCGGCGCTTCTTCGGGGCGCGGGGCACAATGTCGTCGAGACTCACCAAACCAGTCCTCTGCGGGTTCTGCTGCCAGACCTTTCCGCCGTTCTTGCGTTGCCGGGTCACCAATGGCGGGTGCTTTGGTGCGCGCCGTCCACGGAAGGAGTGCAGGCGCTGGCCGGCAAAGCGTCGCGCATCGTGTACCTTTCAACCACCGGCGTCTACGGCGGCCGGCAAATCGTCGACGCGGCGACGCCCGCGAATCCTTCCACGCCGCGCGCCGCGGAGCGGCTGCGCGCGGAAGCGCCGGTGCAAGCGGGGCCCTGGTCGGCTTGCGTACTCCGGCCGGCGGCGATTTATGGGCCGGGCCGCGGCGTGCAGGAGTCCATTCGAATCGGGCGGTGGCGCATCGCCGGCGACGGCTCTGCCTTCACTTCGCGCATTCATGTCGACGATCTCGCGGCCATCGCGGCAAAAACGGTGGCTTCGAACCTGGAAGGCGCTTGGCCGGTGGCTGATTCGGAGCCGTGTACGAACCTGGCGATCACTCAATTTTGTTGCGGCCTTTTGAACGTGCCGCTCCCGCCGAGTGCCGATGCCGGATCGCTTGACGAGACCCGCCGGGCCGACCGGCGTGTCGACGGCGGCGAGATTTGCCGGCTCCTTGGCGTATCGCTGCGCTATCCGTCCTATCGCGAAGGAGTCCGGCAGGCGCTAGGCGCCGCCGGAGGATACTAGAGGTATGGCTCCGTTCGACGCCTTTCTTTTGCTTTCTTTTGGTGGTCCTGAGGGCCCGGCGGACGTAATGCCGTTTCTCGAGAACGTCACGCGCGGGCGCAACGTGCCGCGCGAGCGCTTGGAGGAGGTCGCCGGACACTATCTCCACTTCGGCGGTGTGAGTCCGATCAATCGTCAGTGCAAGGAACTGCTGGCGGAGTTGCGGTTGGACCTTCCTGTATATTGGGGCAATCGAAACTGGCACCCCTTCGTGGCCGATACCATGCGCCAACTGGCCGCCGATGGCCGTAAAAACGTATTAGCGTTTCCGACTTCGGCGTTCTCAAGCTACAGCGGCTGCCGGCAGTATCAGGAGGATATCGCTCAGGCCCGTGCCCTGTTGGGCGCCAGCGCGCCAGAGGTCACCGTTGTCCGGCGTTTCTTCAATCATCCGGGATTCGTCGAAGTCATGATCGACTCCGCGAAGCGGGCGCTCGAAAAGCTGCCGGCCGGCGCAAAGCTGATCTTCACCGCCCATAGCGTGCCTGTGTCGATGGCGCAGACCTCGCCGTATGTGGAGCAATTAGCGGAGTCGGCTCGCTTGATCGCCGAGGGTGCCGGCACGGACAACTACCGCCTCGCCTACCAGAGCCGCAGCGGTCCGCCCCAGGTTCCCTGGTTGGAGCCGGATATTCTGGATGTTCTCAAGGAAGAGAGATCCGCCGGTGCGGCCGGTGTCGCCGTGCAGCCTTTCGGGTTTTTGAGCGATCACATGGAGGTGCTCTACGATCTGGATCACGAGGCCCGGCATCTGGCCGAAGAACTCTCTCTCCCGTTTGTGCGCGCGGCCACGGCGGGTACCCACCCCCGGTTCGTTCAAATGATCCACGAACTGGTGGCGGAATACACCGGCGGCGCGCCCGCGCTGCATGTTGGCCATTTACCTCCCCGGCCAAGAGTTTGCGAGGCGGGCTGCTGCCCGGCCCCCGCGCGGCGGCCGGGCTGATCGCTTTGCAATACCCGGAGACAGTCGAATATCTCTACGCGCTTGGCAACGAGATCAAAACCGCCAAGCTCGGCCTGGAGCGCGTCGAGGCCCTGGCCCGGAAATTGGGTCATCCAGAGCGGTCTTACGACGTTGTTCACGTCGCGGGTACGAATGGAAAGGGCTCCACGTGCGCGCTGATCGCGGCCGCACTAGGCCCCGAGGGTACCGGCCTTTATACGTCCCCGCACTTGATCGAGCCGGCCGAGCGCATCGTGATCAACGGCCAGCAGGTAACGCGCGGCGCCTTTGTGGACGCCTTCGGGCAGGTCCACCGCGCGGCCGAAGAGATGATCGCGGCGGGCGACTTGGAATCACATCCAACGTATTTCGAGACCGTTACTCTCATGGCCTTCGTCCTGTTTCGCGAAGCCGGGGTCCGCACCGCCGTGGTGGAAGTTGGTCTGGGTGGCCGGCTGGACGCAACCAATATTGTCGTACCGAAACTCTGCGTCATCACGCCGATCGACTATGACCACGAAGCCTGGCTTGGAAAGAGCCTCACCTCCATTGCAACCGAAAAAGCCGGCATCTTGAAACCCGGGGTACCGGCCGTGATCGCTCCGCAGCATGACGAAGTGCTGGCCGTCCTGAAGGCGACAGGGGGCGAACTGCATTTCGTTTCGGATACGAAGGTCTCGGGGTTGTCTATCAACGCGCAGGGCAGCCGTTTCAATGGACTTGTCTGCCCGCTGGCAGGCCGTCATCAGGTCGACAACACGCGCACCGCGGCGTTGGCCTGCCGTCTGCTCGGGATCTCCACGGCAGGTTTCGCGAACGCCCGCTGGCCCGGACGGCTGGAGCGGATGCCCGGCGCGCGCGAAGTGATTCTGGATGGGGCCCACAATCCGTCCGGCGCGCGTGCGCTGGCGGCCTATATCCGCGAATTCCACACCGGCCGGAAGATCGCACTGATATTTGGCGCCATGCGGGATAAAAGCGTGGAAGAGATCGCTGGTGTGCTTTTCCCGCTAGCTGATGAACTGATCCTGACTGCGCCCAATCAGCCTCGTGCGCTGCGCCCGGCGGCGATGCTGGAAATGGAACCGCATTCGAATGCTAGGAGCGCCCGGGGCGTCCGCGACGCCTTGGCGCTTCCCGTGGAGGCCGATGTGACCTTCGTCACTGGGTCGTTGTACCTGGTAGGAGAAGCACGGGCGCTCCTCGTACAATAAAAGATTCGTCCATCATGTCATTTGCTTTTCTGCGGACAATACTCTGGACCGATCCGCTCATTCTGCTCTGTACCTCGGTGATGGGTCTCATCAACCTCTTCGTGGTGCCGTTCGACAAGGACGGCGAGAAACAGATCGTCATGGCCAAAATCTGGGGCCGGATGCTGACTTGGGTCATGGGCATGGACGTGGAGATCACGGGCAAGGAAAAACTCGTTCCGGGGCAGCACTACATCTTTGCCGGGAACCACCGCAGCTACTCCGATACGCCCGCCCTGCTGGCCACCTTGCCGCGCAGTTTTCGCTTCATGGCGAAGGAGAGCCTGTTCAAGATTCCCCTGATGGGTCACCATTTGAAATTGGCAGGGCACGTGCCGGTTTCACTGGATAATCCGCGCGCGGCGCTGAAGAGCCTTTTCCGCGCCGGCGACATTGTCCGCGACAAGAAGCTCAGCGTTCTAATTTTTCCGGAAGGCGGCCGCACCGAGGGTGCGCTGGAGCCCTTCAAAGATGGCGCGGCGATTATCGGAATCCGCAGCGGCGTCCCCATCGTCCCGTTCGGTTTGATTGGGACCCGCGACGTGATGCCCATGCACCACGCCACGGTCCGCGGCGGGCCGGTCAAGGTCCTTCTTGGCGATCCGATCATAACCACCGAATACACGATCAAGGAAAAGTCGGAGCTAACCACTCGCCTCCGGAACGAAGTCGCTGCGTTGCTGGGAGTCGAGCCGTAGGACATAATCAAAAAGCGATGAAATGCCCGATTCTTCTCACTCTTGCCCTCGGCCTCTCCGTCCTCGCACAGGATAAGAAAGAGTGGCCCAAGCCCGACCGCGCCGCGCAAATGACCATTGAGGACTACGATCCGAAGTCGTCGCTCGTGGTCCCGGAGCATCCCAAGACACGCGCCAGGTTTCCAATTGTCGACGTCCACAACCACCAGCGGGGCGGTGCGAACGAAGCGCAGATGGAGAAGCTCGTAAAGGAGATGGATGGCATCAATCTGCAGATCATGGTGAATCTCTCGGGCGGATATGGGGACCGTCTAAAACAGAACCTTGCCACTTATACGAATAATCCGAAATACAAGGGGCGGTTCGCGGTGTTCGCCAACCTCTCGTTCGAGGAGCTGGAAACGGCGGACTATGGCGATCGTGCGGCCCAGCAACTGGAGGCTGACATCAAGGCCGGCGCTCAGGGTCTCAAATTTTTCAAGAACTTCGGCATGGACCTGCGGGAGAAAGGCGGTGCGCGCATTAAGATAGACGATCCGCGTTTCGACAAAGCCTTCGAAATCTGCGCCAAGTACAAGGTCCCGGTACTGATACATACCGCCGAACCGAAACCGTTCTTCAAGCCGTGGGACAAGACAAACGAACGCTGGCTGGAACTGAAGCAGTTTCCATCCCGTTATCGTCCCGGCGACAAGTACGAAACGTGGGAAACGCTGATGGGTGAGCTGTACACCCGCATCAAGCGGCACCCAAAAGTGACGTTCATTAACGCCCACCTGGGTTGGCTAGGCGCCGATTTGGGTCAACTCGGGAAATTGATGGACGAGATGCCGAACATGATGACGGAGATTGGCGCGGTGCTGTATGAGTTCGGCCGGCAGCCGCGGTTTGCGGCCAAGTGGTTCACCAAATATTCCGACAGGGTCCTGTTTGGTAAGGATACCTGGGAGCCGGGCGAGTACCATTATTACTTCCGCGTACTGGAAACGGACGACGAATACTTCGATTACTACCGGAAACGCCACGCGTTCTGGAAGATGTACGGCCTGAACCTGCCCGACGAAGTGCTGAAAAGACTCTATTACAAGAACGCGCTGCGCATCATTCCCGGGTTGGACGCATCCAAGTTTCCAAAGTAACCCGTTCGTAGGTCTGCCCCTGGACGCTTGGCGAATAAGTTATCATCCAGGTGGCGGTTACTCGAGATAGACGTGAAATGCCTGAGCTTGGCGATTTTTGGCGGACTGATCTGCGAGGCGCAGCACTACGCAATTCGGCACTATGGCGCCCCAGAAGGTCTCGTTAGCCTCGGTGCGCAAACGCTCCTTCGGGATAGAGACGGATTTTTGTGGGTCGGAACCCAGAATGGACTCTTCTATTTTAATGGAAGGTCGTTTGTTGAGCATCGCATCAACGGCGCTCCTATAACCAGGGACTATATTTCGTCGTTGCATCAGGCCGCCGACGGAGCTATTTGGATTGGAACACAATCGGAAGTCATCCGAATGGCGAATTGGGTTCCCCAACTGCTGCCAGTCCCCCAGGGCGTGGGCCAGACCGGCCAGGCATTCGCCGATTCTAAGCTGGGTGGCGTTTTGATCGCAAACCCCGGCGGGCTTGCTGAATGGACGCCGTCAGGAATTCGCTGGATCCGGAAAGGAGCGCCTGTCCGAGCCGTTCTCCGAAACGCTTCGGATCTTTCGATTTGGATCGCCGAAGGGGAAGGCGTGACTTGTGTCAAGGATGGCGCGGCTACGGTGTTCGGCGCGCCCCAAGGTGTCGAGCGGGACCAGTGGGAAAGCATCGCCCGGACCCATGACGGCTCCATTTGGGTCCGCTCTCGAAAAACGGTCCGGCGGTTGGCCGGCGACAGCGAGAGCCGGTTTGTGGACCCGTTCCCGGGATGGAGGTTTGACTCGTTTCGCTTCAGCCGGATCGTGGTCGACTCGCGGGGCGCTGTGCTGATGGGCACCCGTGACGGTTTCGCCGAATGCGACGCATCGGGCCGGAGTTCGCCGCCTTGCCGGATGCACGGCCGGAGAGAAGGGTTGATAGCGGAGGTGAGCGACGTGGTGGAGGACCGGGATTCGCTGTGGCTCTCAGTTTCGGGGGCGGGCGTGCAGCGGCAGTTTGGCAGAGGGGTTTGGGAAAACTTCGATCAGTCCGAGGGGCTCGATTACTCGAGTATCTGGGGTGTCATACCCAGTTCTCCGGAGACTGTTTGGGTAGGAACCCGCGGCGGTCTCTACCGGGGAACCCGGTCGGGTGGACTCTTGAAATTCGCGATGGAGCGGGACACGGGCTCCGACATAATTCGGACGATGAGAATGGACCGCGATGGAGCCCTTTGGCTTGCGTTTTCTCCGCACGGTCTGGCTCGCTACGATCCGCGGAGCCGGCGGTACGAGGCCGATTGGCGAGGCCTGCCCTCCGGACAGCGGATTCGTTCCTTGCTCCTCGATTCGAAAGGACGTCTGTGGGCATCGGCTGGTCCGATGGGTCTGCTTCTGCTCGATTCCCCGTCCCGCCAGTTCCGTCCGGTCGAGATTCCGGTTCCCCCGAAAGAAGCCCTGCTGCTTCGCGAAGACGCGGCCGGCGATATTTGGATGACCTCGCGAAACGGCCCGTTCCGGCTTCGCGGCGACAGGTGGCTGCACTATTCGATGCGGGATAATCTGCTCGACGATAGCACCTTCGCCATCGCCGTCCCGGAGGCGCGCTTCAGCCCGGCCATTCCTTCCAACGAAGTCTGGCTCGCCTACTTTTCCTCCCTGGGCTTCACGAAGCTGGTTACGGACGGCGACCGGCTGGCGCGCGTCGATCATTTTCGCCGGGCCATGGGCCGCAGCAAACCTTTGCCTATTTTCTGACCTACGACGCCCGCGGGGCGCTATGGGCCGGCACGGATCGCGGAGTTGAGACGTTCGACGGCGAGCGTTGGCTGCATTGGGACGCGCGGGACGGGTTGATCTGGGACGACACGAACAGCGAGGCCTATCACGCCGCCGCAGACGGCTCCATCTGGATCGGCACCAGCCGGGGGCTGTCTTATCACCGCGGACTGCACCGTTTGGATGAACCAGAACCCAGGGCCATAATCTCGGCAGCGCGCCTTGGAGCGCGCCGGTGGATGCCCGGCCTTCCTCCTTTGAAGTCCGAGCCCGGCAGTAACACCTTGAGCGTGTCCTTCGGCGCGCCGAACTACCTGGCAAGCCACCGTCTCAAGTTCCGCCACCGGCTAGAGGGCGGCGCCGAGTGGGTTGAGACCTCGGAAAGTGAAGTAACGTTTCCCAATCTGCCGCCCGGAGCCCATCGCCTGGAAGTGCAGGCGCGGGGCCGCTGGGGCGGCTGGAGCAACCCGTCCGCCGTGCTAGAGTTCTCTGTCGGTGAGCCGTGGTGGAGTTCGCTGCCCTTCCGCATCTCAATAGGCGGTGTTGCGGTTGCCGCTGGAATTACCTTTGCTCTGGCGCGTTCGCGGCGCGCGCGCCGCGAACGCGCCAGGCTGGAGAAAGCCGTTGCCGATCGGACCGCCCAACTGCGTGAGCAGCGCGAACGGGCCGAGCAGGCTAGCCGTATCAAGAGCGAATTTCTCGCCAACATGAGTCACGAGATCCGCACTCCCATGAACGGCATCCTTGGCATGACGAATCTTGCCATCGAGTCCGAAAAGGACCCGGTCCAGCGGGAGCAGCTCCAGGTGGTCCGGGACTCCGCGGAGCAGTTGATGACTATACTGAACGACATCCTCGATATTTCCAAAATCGAGGCCGGTCGGATGGAAATTCGTCTTGCGAACTTTTCTCCCCGCCAATTGGCGGCCGATGTTCGGCGAACGCTTCTGGCGCGGGCGGCCGAGAAGGGGTTGAACTTCGACTGCATGTTCGGAGCGGAGTTGCCCCAGGCGGCTCTTGGAGATGATACCCGGATCCGCCAGGTCCTGCTGAATCTGGCGGGCAACGCCATCAAGTTTACTGACAGCGGCGAAGTTCGGATCTCCCTGGAGCGAAGGGACGAGTCCTTATACTTCGCTGTCGCCGACACCGGCATTGGGATTCCGCAGGCGAGCCAGCGGGCAATCTTCGATGCCTTCCGGCAGGTGGACAACTCCAGCTCCAGGCGGTTCGGCGGAACTGGGCTCGGATTGGCGATATGCCGCCAACTCGTCTCGCTCATGGGCGGGCGGATTGGCGTGGAGAGTGCCGCCGGCCAGGGCAGCACCTTTTGGTTCACTGTTCCCTATGTTCCAGGCGAAGCCGTTGCCGCCGCTCCTCCACCCCAGGTCCTCTCAAACCGCGCCGCCCCGATGCGGCTTCTGGTGGCGGAAGACAACGTCGTGAACCAAGCACTTATTCTGAGGCTGCTCGAAAAGCTTGGCCACCAGCCGCGAATCGTTCCCGATGGCGCGGCCGCGTTGGCGGCGCTGCAAGAGCCAAACGCCGCTTACGACGCCGTGCTTATGGACATCCAGATGCCGATCATGGATGGGCTGGAGGCCACGCGCCGTTACCGGGCTGCCGGCGGCCGTCTACCCATCATCGCCATGACCGCCCACGCGATGGCAGGCGACCGGGAGACCTGCCTGGCCGCTGGAATGACCGGCTACCTGACAAAGCCGGTCTCCGTGACTCTACTGGAAGAGATGCTCGCCCGCTACTCGGCGCCGTAGTTGATCTCCAGCCGCCGGACCGCATGGCCGGCGGCAAACAGAACCAGCGCGGTCACTCCAAGCAATCCCAGCACCGCGGCGAACGTGGATGACGGAGCGGCCACGGAACAACCGCGCCGCATGTTTGATCGCCGCAGTGACCGCAATGCCGGCTTGAATCAACGCGGCCGCCTCCTCCGGGCCGGTTCAACTTCAGCGCTACGCGGACGCCGGGCCGACTCTTTGCGCCGCGGCCGGTGCACTGGCCGGCCGCAGAGTACTCGCTTTTGTGCCGCAGGGTCCGGGAAGGCCAACTTTGAGCAGCACAGTGCGCTCGACCTTGGCGATCGCCATTGCCGGGTAAGGCTTACCGCTGGAGCATGCCGATTCGAAATCTCGCGCCCGAGCCGGTAGCGCCGCAAACGGGTTTTGCATCCCGGCCGCGGCCAAGCGTGTCAATTGGAGCGGAGGCACCGGTGATTTCGCCATGCGGGAGACCGCCGTCGCCATGAAATCGGCGATGCGTTTGCTTTCGAAAAATCGCCGCCAGCGGACCGCTTGGACCTGTTGAGCAAATTGAAGATCGAGTGATAGCCGCCGCGGCCGGTTGGGCCGGAGAAGCCGGGATTGCCCTGCGGCGATGCCGGCGTGTAGGGCGAAGGGCACGTAGTCCGAACCCGAGCCGAGCGGTCGGATGGTCCGCTCCCTCGCACGCGGCCGCTTCGAGAAACGACGGCAACGGCAAGGATGCGCCCACGCCGGGCGAACCCTCGCCGCTCAAGCCGCTTTCGAACAAGACGATCGGTTTTCCCTTCGGCGTTTCGACGTGTTTGTTGACAACGCCAACACGATTGTCCGTTTCGGCCGCCAGCCACCCTTGACGGCGAGGCCAATCGTTCGCACCGTTGGCGGAGGCGTAGGGAAGATTACCGGTGGGCACCCACCGGTCTCTTAATGGTCGCGATAGGGCGAGTGTGAACGGGCTTCGCGATTGCGCAATGAGGGCGGCAATCGCCAGGGCGAGCTTGGATACCCTCGAAGTTTCGCGCATGGCGCCGCCAGATTCAATACAATAAACCAACCCCGGAGCCTATTCGCCTTGCACCTGGACGATGAACGGACGATTCGTGGATTTCTCGCCGGCGAACCGGCGGCGATCGAGCGCGTCGACCGGTGGATTCACGCCGCGGCAAAACCGTTTCGCGGACGGCTGGCGGACGGTTTCGGCGATGTAAGGCAAGATGTATTCGCAGAGTGTACGCGTCTTTTCGGGGGAGATTATTTTCGCGGGGATTCCTCGCTTGCGAGCTATGTCTGGCGTATCACCAATCACGCCTGCATCCGCCAATTGCGTGCCGCCGCGCGGTGGGCGCCGGAGTTGTCCGTCGAGCGCGCCGGCAGCGGCGAATCGGCCGAGGACCGGCTGCTGCGCGAGAGCCGCGTCAAGGGGCTGCGGCGCATCATCGACGGCCTATCAGAAGAGTGCCGCGAGTTGTGGCGCCGGGTATTGGCACAGCAGTCCTACGAGTTCATGGCGCGCGAAATGGGCGTAGCCGCGGGCACGCTCCGGGTCCGAGTTTTGCGCTGCCGGCAAAAAGCGCTCGAACAAAGAGGGCGTCATGAGTAACAATCGAAGCGGGATCGACCCTGTCGGAAAGGAGGAGCGGCGTTGAAATGCGACGACATTAAAGAGCGATTGCCCTGGCTGGCGAACGCCACGTTGCCGCCCGGCGAGCGAAGCGAAGTAATTGAGCACGTTCGCGGTTGCGCCGCGTGCCGTTCCGAATACGAGGCCACGGGCGACTGGTTGGACGCCCTGGCCGGGCATCCCGGCCCCGCGCGCATTACCGCGTTTGTGTTCGGGGGGCTGTTCGATGGATCCGAGGCGGCCGCGATCGACGCGCACTTGCGTAGCTGCGAACGGTGCCGGATCGAGGTGCAACTCGCACGGGACAGCCGCGCCACGATGCCCGTAGCGGGCTCGCGATGGAAACCGTGGGCGGTCGCCGCCGCCCTAACGGTAATCGCCGGAGCGTCGGCGGCCGGATGGATGTGGAAGGAGCG
>VFZO01000036.1 GCA_016871155.1 Acidobacteriota bacterium
GATGTATCCGTACCCACCGCTGGCGTTGACTCTCGCCGTACCGGTCAAGGTCCAACCCAGCGTATTTGCATCGGCCAGTTGTTGCGGTGTGAGCGCAGAGACGAAGTAGCCGCAGCAGGTGTTCCCGGTCATACGAAGCGCGGGCAGACCCTCGTCCGTAACTACTTGGGCCGAGAGTACACCGCCGTCGCTGCTGAAACCCTGCGCTCCGGGTAAGCCACCGCTGGGGTCATAAATCTTGATAACGCCAGCCTGCAAAGCGGCGGCGCAAAGAAAAGGGACAAATAGTCTCATCGGTTGTGAATCTCCTCAGCACCCATAGGCGCGAACCGTTCACAAATCGGGAAAACAAATTTGCACCGGCCGTAAAATCGGTACGCCCAGTACCTACTTGGCCGCCGTCCGATTTCCCATCAGCGCCTTTGAACTGAGCGGCGCAGCCTCCCGCACCCGCACGTACTCCGCGTCCACCTTGCTCCACAACGCCGCCATCTCCGCGGCCTTGGCCTGATTCTGGGCGATGACGTTTTTTTGCTCGCTGCGGTCACGCCGCATATCGTACATCTCCCACGGCGAGTCCTTCCCCGCCGCCACGATCTTCCAATCGCCGGCCCGCAGCGCGCGATTGTTCGAGTGGTTGAAGTAGATGTAGTCGCGCTCCAAACTGCCGTCCTTCTGGAACACCGGCGCCAGGGAACGCCCTCGCATCGTTGGCTCGCCCGCCTCCGCCTTCGGCGTTCCGCCGCCAGCCAGGTCGATCATCGTCGGCACGACGTCGATCAGATGGCCCGGAGTGTGACGAATTTTTCCCTTGTCCTTGATTCCCGCCGGCCAGTGCACAATGAGCGGCGAAGAGATACCGCCCTCATGCACCCAGCTCTTGTGCAGGCGGAACGGCGCGTTCGAAGCACTGGCCCAACCCGGACCCAGGCACAAATGGGACGCGCCAGCACCCGGCCGCGCCTTCGGATCGTGCCCGTCGTTGCGAATCATCTGCTCGGAACTCGCGCCGTTATCGGACAGGAACATCACCACCGTATTGTCCAATTCGCCCGATTGCCGCAGAGTTTCCAGCACGCGGCCGATCTCGCGATCCATGCGCGTGATCATCGCCGCGTGAATCGCCATCTTCAAACGCTGAAATTTCTTCTGTTCCGGCGTCAACGAGGCCCACGGCACCGCCGCGGCCACCTCGCCCGGACCGATCTGCGCGATCAGCTCGGCGTCCTTTGTGTTCCAGGCGGGCCGCATCTCCGGCTCCAGCACCGAAAGCGGACAGTTCACCAGACCCATTTTTCGCAGCCGGCTATGACGGCGCTCGCGCTGCGCGTCCCACCCTTCGGCGAACTTGTCCTTATACATGTCGATGTCTTCCTGCAGCGCGTGCAGCGGAAAATGCGGCGCCGTGAATGCCAGGTACATGTAGAAAGGCTTCGCGGGGCTGTGGCCGCGCAAAAACCGGATCGCGTGATCCGCGATGTTGATCGTCGCGTAGAAGTTGTCGTCCGCCGTTGGCCGCGGCAGAGGTTCATCGTCCAGGAAATGCTGGCGCGGCGTGTAGAAGCGATCCTGATCCTGCAGCAGGTACGAACGGTCGAAACCACCGCCGGCCACAGGCTTGAACTTGATGTGCCATTTGCCCACGTGATAGCTGCTGTAGCCCAGCGGCCGCAAATGATCCGGCGCCAGCTTCGTCCACGCCGGAATGCGGCCCGGCGTCATGATGTCGCAGGCGTTCTGCTGGGCGTAGTAGCCCGTCAAAATGCAGTTGCGCGAAGGTCCGCAGCGCGCCGTCGAATACATCTGACTGAATCGCAGCCCGCCGTTGGCCAGCCGGTCCAGGTTCGGCGTCTCTACTTCGCCGCCGTAGCAGCCCGCGTCCGAGAACCCCATGTCGTCGGCCAGGATAATCAGGAAATTCGGCTTCTTCGCAGCGGCCGGAGCCGCCGCCGCGCCCATCGACTGGAGAAAGGTTCTTCGATTCAGCATTCTTATAGTGGTACTGCGTTTTTCGACACGTAGTCATCCACGGGGCTTTCGTCGCGCGCTACATAGTGGAAAACCTCGGCGTATTTCACTCCATACTGTTTGCCTCGGACGCGATCCCGCGACAGCGCAAAGTGTCTGGTGTACTCGCGGTTCGCCGTCTCGTCGTCGGCGCCCAGAATGGGCAGTTTCTTGCCTTCCTTCGCCAGCCGGGCCTTCAACCGCGCCCCTGTATTGCCCGACGGGCCTTGGGTGACGTTCGCCAGATTCGCATAAACTTTCGCGTCGATGAAGCCGCTGATATCGACGGCGCGATTCACGAGCTGCGGGCCGCGCGCGAAGTAGTAGGCGTCCTTCGGGCCGTAGGCGGTCAGCCCCGCTCGAAAGTGCTCCGGATAATCCCACGGGCTCGCGGCCATCC
Organism: Acidobacteriota bacterium; assembly: GCA_016871155.1. GTDB lineage: Bacteria > Acidobacteriota > Terriglobia > Bryobacterales > Bryobacteraceae. The sequence goes on from VFZO01000036.1 coordinate 2,408, forward strand.
AGAACGCCGACTCCACAGCCTTGGCCGCGACGGTGTGATCCGGATTCCTCTCATACAGCGCCGATGGATCGTAGACCAGCACCGTATCCACCTTCAACAAACGGAACAGGAAGATCAGGCGCGCCCGAATCTCCACGATCGGCCAGGCGTCCATGTTGTGGTTCGGGTAGTTCAGAAAGAACGACTCCTTGCACTTTAACCGCCGGCCGACGTCCACAGTATCCCGCTCGTTGCGGTACACAATGTCGCCGATCGACGAGCCCGCGCCGGCCATCGAATCGTCCGAAAGCGTGATGAGGTAACCGGTGTACCCCTCGTCGATCAGCTTCAGCACAGTCCCGCCGGCGAAGATCGGAATATCGTCGCAATGCGGCTGAATGGCCGCCAGGACTTTCCCTTTGTGCGGCTGCCCGGCGGCGCGGCGTTCCACCGTGACCTGCATTTGGTACGCCACCGGGCCCGTGCCGCCCGATTCGTACTCCCTCTCGATATTTGGTTCGGCGGCCTGGAAGGCCAGACCCGATTCGAAAAACTGGCGGCGTTTCATTCCTTAGAATGTAAACCGAAGCGCCATCTGAATGTTGCGCGGCGCGCCGCCGGCCAACACTTGCCCGAACTGCGGCGTGCCGACGGTCGTGCTGGCGCCGCGGCCTACAGCCTTCGCCGGCGTGTTGAAAAAGTTATTGATGTCGGCCCGAAGCTGCACATTCATGCGCTCACCGATCGGCTGATTCCGGATCAGCGCGATGTCCCAGTTCCTTCTGCCGAAGTCGCGCAGTTGCGGTTGCGTCACCGAATCGGTGGGGATGGTAAACGCCGGAGCGTTCGCGAAAGCGGTTGTGTCGAAGTAGCGGCCCGTCGTCCGCTGTTCGGGGGCGATCACCGGATCCTTCAAGCGGTTCGCGCGGCCGGAACTCAGCGAAAAGTCGAACAGGTTGGTATTCTCCGCACCCACAATGCGCAGCGGCACGCCGCTCTGGAACACGGTGATGCCGCTCACCTGCCAATTGCCGATCACCTTCGCCGCCACGCCGTTCGACGCCCACTTCTTGCCTTTGCCGAACGGGAGATCGTAGAGGTAGCTCACCACCAGCCTTTGCGGAATATCGTTCGGCTCCAGCGTTCGCGAATATCGCGGATCATACCGCGCGTTGTGCGGGAACACCTCGCCGGCGTCGGATTCGAACACGTTGGCAATGGTTTTCGAGATGGTGTAGCCGGCCGACAGCGTCAGTCCGTTGCTGTACTTCTTATCAAGCTGCAGTTGCATGCTGTGATAGTTCCCGTCGCCGTACCCGTCGCGTGGAATCAGCACCTGCAAATACTGCGGATAGGGCCGAAGCAATTGGCGAAGCTGAACGGTTCGGAACGACAGATTGCCGGTGGTGATTCTGCCGAAATACGGGTTTGGCACCTGCTCCAATAGCCGCGAACCGAGGGAAAGCAGCAGCGGATCGTTCTGGTTGTAGAAGCGGTTCTGCGCAATGCGGGTAATCCTGTTCCCTACGTAGCCAACCTGCAGCATGATCGTAGGCGTCAGTTCCCGCTGAATATTGAAAGTCCAGTTCGCGACGTGCGGCAGCGGATGGTAGCGGTTAAACGTTCGCAGGTTCTGCCCGGCGAACGTGCTGTCGCGCGCCGGCGCCGGCAATCCGGCGGCGAACGGGTTGGACCAGGACCCACCCGCAGGAGGCGTATTCGGCAGCGGACTGGGCGCGCCGAGGCTGCCCTCAAAAAGCGTGAAGAGCCCATTGCCCCAATCCGACGTGCCGGCGTTCAGCGAATCGCTGGCCGCATAAAAATATCCGCCGCTCACCCGGAACACGGTCTTTGCGCCCATTCGATAAGCGATTCCGACGCGCGGCGCGAAGTTCTTCCGTTGCGGATCGGTCTGATACTGTCCGGGTTGCAGAAACTTATAGGTTCCTTTCGCGCCCGTCACGGGTTCGGTCCCGTCGAAATCAAAGTAGCCGACGCGCCCGTGTTTCTCGGCCCATGGCGTCGTGTACTCATAACGGAAACCCAGGTTGAAAGTCAGATTCTTCGTCACCTGCACGTCGTCCTGAAAATACAGACCGTAGAAGCGGCGATACAGCGTGAGCGCCGGATCGAAACTCTGCCGGTTGGAAATCGGAACTCCCAGCAGGAAGCTGGCAAAACCATGCCCGCCCGTTGTCGTGCGGGTATTCGCGTCCGGGCCCTGGGTGTAAAGGCGGTCAAAGAAGTATGCGCCCGACGGAGAGTTTGTTGCAAAGGTATTCAGGCGGAGCAGCTGGCCCTCGAATCCGAACTTGTACTTGTGGCGGTTCATCATCTTCGTCACGTGATACTGGGCGTGCCAAGTCTGTTGGGGGGTTCGAGACTGGTTCGCGCCGTTCAATCCGCTGACCTCGGCCGCGCTGCCGCTGGTTACTGAGAGGCCGGTGCCTACCGTATACTGCGCCACGCTGATGTTCGGAAACGGCCGGTAGCCCATCGCCGCTACGACGCTGGCCGGCAAGCCAAGGGTGTTGATGTCGAACCCTTTTCCGTCCCATTCACTCAAGCCGCCAATGCGGGTAAAGCTGAACCGCAGTTCGCCGAGCAGCGTTGGCGAAATGGTAGACGTCTCGCTCAGCAGGACGCTGTGCGCAGGCGACTCCGCAATTGTCTGGGGCACCAGCGCCACCATGCTCTGATCCAGGCCTCGAGAGAAGCTGTCGCTCAACCGGCCATTCACGCGGCCGAACAGGCGGTGGCGGTCGCTCAGATTGTGGTCCAGCCGGCCGACCCAAAGATCGTTTGCAGTTACACGGCTTCCGGTAACGAAGAAGTTGTTGAATTGCGCGGGTCCCTCGCCGGGCCGGTTCGAGGCGGGCCAGAACGGCAGCACCTTCGACGACACTGCGTTAATGCGCCCCGCCGGAATCCGGTTGCCGGGAAACGGGTCGCGCAGCACGCGCGCGGAATTCGCCGGATCCAATCGCGAAGTCGTCGGATCGTACACGAAAATTTGCCGGCTCTGCGGATCCAGCGTTCCATTGAAGTCCCCGGCCCGTTGCGCGGCCGTCGGCACCGTGTTCAAAGACTGGATCGGGCCGCTCTGCCGCGTGCGCTCGAAATTGCCAAAGAAGAATGTCCGGTTCCGCAGAATCGGGCCGCCTAGCGATCCGCCGTATTCGTTCCGCCGCAGAACGCCCTTTCGAATGCCCACCCGATTGTTGCTCCAGCTATTCGCGTTCAGCACGTCGTTACGCAAATACTCATAGAGCGAACCGTGAAACTCGTTGCTGCCGGACTTCGTCACCAGGTTCACCACTCCGCCGGCTGCGCGGCCAAACTCGGCCGCATAGGTCGCTGTATCGACGCGATACTCCGCGACCGACTCCATCGGAATCGTAAACGCCGATTTCGAGTTCACTGTCGCACGGCTCTCGCCGCCATCGGTCAGTACGGCGTTGTCGCGCGCCAGTCCTCCACTCATCTTCGCGTTCGTCGCGTCGCCGTTGGTGTCGCCCTGCACGGGCGTCACGCCTGGCAGCAGCGAAACCAGTTGCAACACGTTCCGCCCAATCAGCGGCAGACCGTTAATTGTCGAGGTCGATAGAACCTTTCCCAGAGCGGTCGTTTGCGACTCCAACAGCACCTGGCTCGCCTTCACCTCCACGACTTCGGCCACCGAGCCCACTTCCATCGAAATGTCGACCGTGGCCGTCAGGCCCACGCCCAAATTGATTCCGGTTACCACCGATGGCTTAAAGCCGGCGTGTTCCACGCGTAGGTCATAGTGACCCGGATTCAGCGCGGTCAGGTAGTATATACCGGCGGCGTTCGTCGCCGTCTTCGACAGCACACCCGTCGCCGTATTGCGCAAACTAACCTGCGCGCCGACGATCAGTGCACCGGACTTGTCGAGAGCCGTTCCAGTCAGGGATGCACGCTCCCCTTGTGCCCAGAGTGTGGCCGCCAAAAGCGGCAAAACGAAGATCCGAGTCATAGGCCCGGATCATATCAAATCCGTCACAAAGGCGGACGCGGCAGTTTCTCCGGCTTCGCCACGCTCACACCCTTCACCTTGACCGGACGCCGGTACAACGTGCCGTCCGCCGTCAGCGCATAAAGTTGATCGAAACCGGCACCGCCAAACGCAACCGCCGCCACCGCTACGCGCCCGCCGGGGGAATGCAGCAGGGCCGCCACGCGCCCGTTCGCTTCGCACATCTGAATGCCGGCCGCCGACGCGAAGTACACCTGACCGATCGAATCGAACACGGCCCCGCTCACGCCGCTCATCCAGCCCGACTCCGGAAGCTCCAATCGATAGAACGGCGCGCCGTTGGTTAATCCGCCATCGGCGCCGATCTGGAACGACCAACTGAACCGCGAACCGGCGTCCGTCACTACCACCATCGCCTGATCCGGCGACAGCGCCACGCCGGACGGCATCGCGAACTCCACGCCGGTCACGTACTTTGGCTTCCGGTCCGCGCCCATCCATCCCACGCGACGGCCTGCGCCATCGGCAAAGTATGTCACGCCTTTCGCCGATACCGCGATCGCCGTCCTGCCCGATCCATGCACCTTGCCGTTCGTGTCCACGGCGATCACCGCGCCCGGCGCCGCTCCGGCTGCCACTCCGTCTTTGAACAGCTTTCCGTTCCGCACCGAGTACACCGCGCCATCCGGCCCTACGGCCATCGCCGACGCCGATCCGATTTTCTCCCATGGCCGCGCCGCCGAGACAACCGACGAAACCTTGCCGCGCGGATCCCAGTCCGGCCCGCCCATCGCCGCCGGTTCGCGGACCGTCACCGGCCCCGTCCATAGCCAGCGCATCGCGTCTGGCAGTATCGCCGCGCCGTGTTTCATGTTGTGCGCTTCATCGCCCAGTTCGAATCGGACGGCATAACCGGCGAATTGCATCGCCTCGTACATCACCTGGTTGTTTATGGGCCAACTGCCGGCGTAGAACGTTCCGTAGGGTTGATTCGGCGCGATATGGTCGTGCTTGCCCGCCTGCAGGAACACGCGCAGGGGCTTCGCCTCGGACCGCCGGATCAGTGCGGCAAACGAATCGCCGCCTTTCATCGACACATACGTTCCGATAAAGCTCAGCACTCTCCGGAACTGATCCGGACGGTGCCACGCGGCTACCAGCGCGCCCACGGCCCCGGTGCTGACGCCGTAAATACCCCGGTCGTCCGGGTTCGTGGAAAGGTTGTAGGTCTTGGCCACCTCCGGTATCAGTTCGCCGACTAGAAAGCTGGAATACCGGTCGCTCAGCGAATCGTACTCGTAGCAGCGCTCAAACCGCCCTTGCGCATCCTCCCGGATCGCAGGCAGAACGCCGGGATCAACAAAAATGCCAATCATCGGCGGCAGTTCTTTCTTGTGAATCAAATTGTCCAGCACCGCCGGCACGCGAACGCCCTGGCCAAGCGCCCCGCTGCCATCCAGAAACACCATGAAGGCGGTGGGTTTTGCGCCGTCGTACTGTGCCGGCACGTACAGCGAAAAGTTGTGCGGAACCCCCGGAAACTGCTTGCCCGGCTTCAACACATGCTTCGTCACGACGCCCTTGGGCACGCCTTCGCGCGGCTGGGAGTCCGGACCCAGTGAATACTCGGCGGCGCCTGCCGCCACCACGGGCCAAATTAGAGCAAAAAATTTCAGTCTCATGTTGTGAAGGGGTAGGCGTATTTTATAAGATTCTATTCATGTTTCGGTCTTTTCTCGCGCTTACCCTTGCGGCCACCGCATCGGCGCAAACCAGTTCGCTGAGTGGTCTGATCTCGGACTCCTCCGGCGCCAATGTGCCCGGAGTCACCGTGAATCTCGTCAACACGCAGACCAACGAACGGTTCACCGGCGTTTCCAGTTCGGCGGGCAATTACACCTTGCCTCTGCTGAAGCCCGGTGTCTACGAGATCCGCGTGGAGCACACGGGCTTCAAGCAATTCCGCCAGACCGGCATCGTCATCGAGACCGGCGTCCCTTCGAATGCCGATATCCGGCTGGAGGTCGGTGGCATTACCGAACAGATTACGGTGGAGGCGGAGGCCCCGCTGCTGAAGACCGAGTCCGCCTCCGTCGGCAACGTCGTTCGCCGCGAGACAATCGCCAATATGCCGCTGGTCGGCCGCCGCGCCGCGCAGTTGGCGCGCTTGTCCGGCTTCGTGGTTCAAAACGGAACGGGCTCCAATTTCACCATTGCGGGTGGACGCGGCGATAACACGAACTTCTCCATTGACGGTGGGAACGCGCAGAACATCCTCCTCGGCGTCGCCACTCTGAACTTCGATCCGCCCATCGATTCGCTGCAGGAATTTAACGTCGAGATCTCGAACTACAAGGCGGAAATGGGCCGCACCGGAGGCGGCTTCGTCCAAATGACAACGCGCTCAGGCACTAACAACTGGCACGGCTCGGCGTACGAGTTTTTCCGCAACGACGCACTGGATGCCCGTAACTTTTTCGCCGCCCGCAAGCCCGTGCTTCGGTACCACCAGTTCGGCGGCAGCATCTCCGGACCAATCGTCAAAAACCGGACGTTCTTTTTTTTACAACCTGGAGAAAATCCGCACACGAAGCCAGGCCACTCGAATTCTCGGCGTGCCCAACCCGAGTGAGATCGCCGGCCGTTTCCCCGGCCCAATTACCGATCCGCTCGCCAATTTCGCGCCCTTCCCGAACAACACCATCCCGGCCGCCCGCATGGACCCCGTCGGCGTCGCCATCGCCCAATACTATCCGGAGCCCAACGTTCCCGGTCAGGCCTCCCGCACCGCCAACTTTCGCGTGAACAACCCCACTGGCGGCAACCCGACCGTCATGGTAGCCAGGGGCGATCATACGATTTCCGCCAATGATCGTTTCTATGTCCGCTACCTCCACAACGTCAACAACACCTATCAGCGGCCAGTCTTCCGGGACAACACCGATCAGTACGGCGAGGTCGTCGAGAACAGCTATTACAGTCTCTCTCCAACCTGGATCCACTCGTTCAACCCCACCACCGTCATGGAACTCCGCTACGCGTACGATCGCCGGAAATTCCATCCCATCACTGCCAACAAGGGACTCGGCCTGGCACAGAAGATCGGGATCCGCGGCACAAACCCGGACTATTTTCCGCGCGTCACTCTCACAGGCCTGGAACCCTTCCAGCGCGCCGAGCAGGAGCGCATCCAGTCGCCGATTCGCGGCGATCACTACACGGGCTCGTTAACCAGGATCGCCGGCAAGCACACCCTCAAGTTCGGCGGCGAGTATCGCTTCTCCCGCAACACCGATGTGCCTCTCGGCTCGGCCGGCGGCGTCTTCAACTTTACGCCCGTTGGCACCAACGACGCGCTGGCTTCGCTCCTGCTCGGCCACGTCGCCTCGGCCTCGCGCGACGAGTCGAAGGCCGTCATCTCCAACGGCGCCACCCTCGGCATGTACGCGCAGACCGATTGGAAGGTCAACAACTCGTTGACGCTCAACCTCGGATTGCGTTGGGATATCGACACTCCTCGCTACGAAAGCAGCAACCAGCAAAACTCCTTCGACCGTGCCGCCATCAACCCGGTCTGCAACTGCCCCGGCGTGATCACATTCTCCGGCCGCGAGGGACTCTCCAAATACGCTTCTGGTTTCGACTACAACAACTTCGGCCCGCGCATCGGCTTCGCCTGGCGCGCCAGGGACAAGTGGGTCATTCGCGGCGGCGGCGCTCTCGTGTTCGTCGGGCAATACGATCAGGCCACGCCCCTGGCCGTCCGCGCCGGCTTCTCCACGGCCGTCTCGGTCACCTCTGTCGACGGCGGACGCACGGCGGCCATCCAGCTTCGCAACGGCCTGCCGCCCACAGTGGCAAATACACTTTCGGCCGGTTTCGGCGCGGTTCCCATCGGCCAGAACCCAATCTTCGCGGTCGAGTTCTTCGATCCAGGCAAACGCCAAATCCCCTACACGCAAACATTCAACTTGAACGTGCAACGCATCCTCCCCGGCAACACACTGTTGGAAATCGGCTATCTCGGTACCCTAGGCCACAAGCTCACGGTGACCGGCACACAGTCCATCAATCAGGTCGAACCGTCCCGCATGCGCGCGGGCAACGTGCAGGCATTGCGCCCGTTCCCGCAGTTCTCCGACGTGCGTGAACACAGCCCCACCATCGGCAACTCGAACTATCACGGGTCGAACATCAAACTTGAAAAGCGTTTCAGCCGGGGTTTGCAGTTCGGCATGAACTACACATGGTCGAAACTCATTGACGACGTGAACTCCCGCAACGAACTGGGCGCCGCCGCCGCGCTGGCCAACTTCTACGATCGCCGCGCCGATCGCGGCCTCTCCGGCAACCACGTCGGCCACCGGTTCATCGGGCAACACGGTTTACGAGCTGCCCTTTGGCAAGGGCCGCGCCGTGAAGATCTCAAACAGCATTCTCGACGCCATCGCCGGCGGCTGGTCCACCGGACTCATCATGGAGTTCCGCTCCGGCGTGCCCTTTGGTATCGTCGAGAATAACGCCGCCGCCATCTACACCACGGCGGCCGCCGTACGTTCCAACGCCACCGGCCCGTATACACAGAACGCCAACTGGCGCGCCAATGTCCTCAGCCAGCCCTACTTCAACACCTCAACCTTCGTCGCCCCGCCTCTGTTGACGTTCGGGACTCTCGGCCGCGCCGTGGCCACCGGCCCCGGCTCCGTCATCGGCGATCTGTCGGTGTTGAAGGATTTCCCCATGCCCTGGGAAAACCACAAACTCCAATTCCGCTGGGAGAGCCTGAACTTTCTGAACCACGCCAACTTCGGCAACCCGACCACGGGAAGAGGCAATCCAAACTTCGGCCGGATCCTAGGCCTCACGGCCGGCAACCAGGCGCGTATCAACCAGTTGGGTTTGCACTACCGGTTTTAACTACCAGTTCGTGTAAGACCCGTCCGGCCTCCGCAACATCGGAATCGCGGCGTATCGCTCCTTGTACTCACCTATGAGCTGTAGCTGCGCCGTGTCCACATCCACGCCGATGCCCGGCCGCTCGTTGGGCCACAGCTTCCCATTCCGCAAATCGTAGTGGTTGCGCAGATACGGCCAAGGCCTCGTGCCGCCCATCACCATCTCCATCAGCGCCGGCCCGGAGAACGCGGCACAGCAATGCACCATCGCCGCTTCGCTGATCGGCCCGGTGAAGTGCGGTACCAACCCCACATAGTGCGTCTCGCACATTGCCGCGATCTTCTGAAACTCCGTAATACCGCCGACGTTAGGAATGGTCGCACGCGCATAGTCGGTCAAATGTTCTTCTATCAGCACGTTCCAATCCCACTTCGGCCCAAACTGCTCGCCCACCGCGATCGGCACGCGCACCTGCGGCCGCAGTGTCCGGTACACCTGCGGATTCTCGCTGCGCACTAAATCCTCCACGAAGTACGGTTTCAGCGGCTCCAGCTTGTTGGCCAGCGCCACCGCGTCCGGAAAATCCAGATTTGTGTGGAAGTCGATCGCCCACCCACCGTCGCGCCCCACACCCTCCCGCACCTGCTCGCACAACTCCATCGTCTTCTTAACGCCTTCGAACCGGTCGAACACGCCTTGCTCGGAGCCGATCGTCGAGATACGATACGCGCGGTACCCCGCGTCCACACAAGCCTTGGCCACCTCTTTCTGCGTACCCTTATGCGGATAGCCGGTCGAGTAGCACTCGACGTAGTCGCGCGCCTGCCCGCCCAGTAGTTGGAACACCGGCACGCCCAGCGCCTTGCCTTTCAGGTCCCACAACGCAACGTCGAGCGCACCCAGCGCGTGGACCTTCTCGCGTCCCGCCGGATAGAAGTAGCCGCGGTACATCATTTGCCAGTGGCGGTCCGTGCGGAACGGATCCTCGCCGATCAGCATGCTCGCGCACTGCTCCATGGTGTCGCCCGCGCCACCTTCGCCCACGCCGGAAATCCCCGCGTCGGTATCGATGATCACAACGTTCGTGCTTTGGTTGAACAGCGGCTGCTTCGTGTTCGGGCGCCCCGCCGCATCGGTAGGCGTCTTGTAGTAGCGAATCCGCGTGATCTTCGTCTTCGGCAGCCCGGCGGCCCACGCCGCGCCCGCGCCCATCCCAAGAAACGCTCGTCGATTCATGGCGATATCCCCATTTTCTTGGCCACTCGGGCCAGTATCTCCAGTGCGCGGTCCAGTTGCTCGCGCGAATGCGTCGCCGTCACAATCGTTCGAATGCGGGCCTGGCCCTCCGGCACGGTCGGGAACCCAATACCCGTCGCAAACAGCCCCTCTTCAAACAGTGCGCGGGAGAATGCGTGCGCCGCGCCCGCCTCTCCAACCAGAATCGGAGTGATCGGCGTCTCGCTCCGGCCCGTCTGAAATCCAAGCCGCGCCAGTTCGCCCTTGAAGTATCGTGTGATCGCCCACAACATTTCGATCCGCTCCGGCTCGGCCTCCAGAATATCAAACGCCGCCAAACACGCCGCCGTCACAGCGGGCGGATGCGACGTCGAGAACAGGAACGGACGCGCGCGGTGGTATAGATAGTCGATCAAATCGCGCGATCCGCACACATAGCCGCCCAGCACGCCCACGGCCTTGGACAGCGTGCCCACCTGAATATCCACACGCCCGTGCAGTCCGAAGTGATCCACTGTCCCGCGCCCGTTACGCCCCAACACGCCGGAGGAGTGCGCGTCGTCCACCATCAGAATGGCGCCGTACTTCTCGGCCGCCTCGCACAACGCCGGCAGCGGTCCAATGTCGCCATCCATCGAAAATACGCCGTCGGTGATCAACAGTTTCCGCCCAGGTTCGCCGGCCAATGCCGCCAGCTTCTCCCCGGCCGACGCCGGATTGGCATGTTCGAAAACGTGAATCTTCGCGCGGCTCAACCGCGCGCCGTCAATAATCGACGCGTGATTCAGTTGATCGGAAACAATATGGTCGTCCTTGCCCAGGATCGACGAAACCGTCCCGGCGTTGGCAGTAAATCCACTCTGGAACACCACGCACGCCTCCACATGCTTGAACGCCGCAATGCGCCGCTCGAGTTCCATGTGGATGTCCAGCGTACCGCTGATTGTCCGCACGGCGCCTGTACCCGCGCCGTACTTGCGCACCGCCGCGATCGCCGCCTCCTTCAACTTCGGGTGATTCGCCAGGCCCAGGTAATTGTTCGAGGCCAGGTTGATCACCTCGCGCCCGTCCACCCGGCTGACAGGCTCGCACGCGCTCTCCAGTTCCCGCAGTCGAAAATACGAGCCCGATGCGCGCAACTGCGTAAGCTGTTCGCTGAGAAATGCTAGTGGATTCGCCATCCTTCCAGGTTAAAGCGCGCGAATCCGAATGTCTTTGTACTCCACCCACTTCCCGGTCTGGTGCGCCTGCAACAGCACGTGGCCCGCATCCAGCCGGTCCAGCGCGTCATAGTCGACCATCGTCTCGCCGTTGATGCGAATCAGGCAGCGTTTTCCGTGCACGATCACCTGCATCGGGTACCACTGTTCGGGCGTCATCGGCCGGTAGCGCGCGCGCCGCAACCCGTACAACGAACCGGTGGGATACACCGCGCCTTCCACATCGTGCAGTTGAATCTCGTAGTGCGCCTTCGCGCCGGACCCGTCCGCGCGGAACATCACGCCGCCGTTGGAGTGCTTCGACGCGCGATAGTACAGCTCCAGCACGAAGTCCTTATACAGTTCCTTCGTCTCTAAATGGCCCAATCCATCGGCGCGCAGCACCGGCCCCAACGTCATCCAGCGCGCCTTCCCCTCTTCCACCTGCCAATGTGCGTTCAAATCCGCGGGGCCGCTGTAGAGAGTCTTCCACTGCAACTTCGACGGCAACTCCTTTACGCGCAAATTGCGGAACCGGATCGGATACCCCAGCGACTGAATGCCGATATAGCCCTGCCGCAGCCGGTGCGCCGTCTCCGGCTGCGAATTCACATCGAAGTCCTGCACGAGTTCGCCGTTCGTCCACACCCGAAGCCTCGGCCAGTCGAACACCACGCGCAGATCGTTCCACTCGCCTTTGCTCTTCACGTTGACCCGCAACGGCGCGACGAGCGGAAAGATCGAACCCATGCCTTCGGGCTTTGGCGCTTCGTTCTTGTGGAACAGTTTGATCGCGAACCCTGTATTCTGAGGGTCGCCGTGACGGGGCGCGTGCAGATAGATTGCCGAATCGATCCATCCCCGCACGAAGAATTCGCATTGAAACTCGAAGTTCTCGTAGACGCGTTCGGACCGCAGCCATGTCGGGGAGTTGCCGCTGTCGCTCACTACAATCGCTCCGTCGTCTACATAAAACGCCGACGCCGGGCCGTCGTTCACGTGCCAGCCGGCGAGTGTCCGGCCGTCGAACAGCGGCATCTCGCCTTGCGCCAGCAGCCCGGCGGACGACAACAGCCACTCGCGCCGCCGCATTAGTGCTCCCGGCACACCGGATACGACGCCAGCATCGCCGCGCCCTTGTATCCGAGCGTATCCGCCATCCCAGGCTTCGAAGTCCAGAACCCGTCCGACGTCAGAGACTTCGCCGCACGGAAGAACTTCTCCGGAGTCGATTTCACCTGCTTGCGATCCACCGCTTCGCAAACCGGGCGCAACAGCGCCAACTGCGCGCCGGCCGCCATCGAGCCGAACCCGGCCTTCCGCAGCCACGCTAAACCATCGGCGAAAATCTTCTGCTGCGCTTTGTTGCGCCCAACCACAAAGTCGATAAATGCCGGCACTTGCGCCGCGCCGGCGCCGGGAATAATGTGTTCGGCCACTGCAGCCACGAGCGCGAAATCGTCCTTCGAAAAATGTGAGGGCTCCGGCAGTTTGGCCACGCCGCCGTGCGTGTGTTCGTGCTGCGCGTAGAGTTCGTCGGCCGCGAACGGAAACGCGCACGTTGCGCCGATCGAACCGATAATCTTCAACGTACTTCGCCGCTCGCTCATACTTCGCCTTTCTTCAATCGATCCGCGATCCGCTCCGCCGTACGCGCCGCCAGCGCCATAATCGTGTGCGTCGGATTCTTCTCCGACGCCGATGGAAACACGCTGCCGTCCACCACGTAGAGGTTCTTTACGTCGTGCGTCCGGCACGTGGAGTCCACTACCGAGGTCTTCGGATCCGCCCCCATCCGCGCGCCACCCAATTCATGATTGGTCCGCGGTTCGTCGTAAACCCGGTGAATCTCCGCCCCGGCCGACTCCAGAATCGCCTGCGACCACTTCTGCATGTCCGCGAAAATCTTCTTGTCGTTCTCGCTCCACGAAACATGCCGCCTCGCCGAGGGAAGTCCAAACTCGTCGGCGCGCGCGTAGTCGAGATCGACGAACGACCTCGCATTCGGAATCATCTCACCGTACGGACTGAAAATGACAAACGCCGGATAGCGGTCCTTCACAGCTTTCACATAATCCGCGCCCATGCCCGGAATATCACGCGCCCAGCCGACGCCCCGCCGGTTCTGATATCCGAACTGCGCACCGAAACTCCGCCCATAGTCGCGCTTGCGTTCGTGCATGAAACTGGGCAGATACGCATGGTCCAAAAACCCTTCGTCGTCCTTTAGCGGGGAGCCCTTCAGCCCATCCAGAAACGCCTCCACGCCTCCCGTGAAGTGCGGAATGAAGTGCTTCCCCAAATGGCCCGACGAATTCGCCAGTCCGTTCGGATACTGCCTCGACCTCGACATCTGCAGCAACGCCACCGACTGCACACACGCGCACGAAATCACTACAATGCGGCCGCGCACTTCGCCCTCCGCGCGCGTCTCACGATGCAGATACTTCACGCCCGTCGCGCGATTTTCGCCGTTGACCGTCACCTCGCGCACCACAGCGTTCGGAATCAGTTCCAGCTTTCCTGTCTTCAACGCCGGCGCCATGTGCACGTCGTAGGAGTTGTACTTTGCCACCACGTCGCAACCCGCCATGCAGTTGCCGCAGAAGTGGCACGCCGGACGGCCGAATTGGTTTCGCGATAGCGTCGACTTCCGCACGTGGATGATCTTTAGCCCTAGCTTTTTCGCGCCTTTGGCGATCAGTTGGTCCGAGCACTTAAACGGCACCGGCGGCAGAAAAACTCCGTCCGGCAAGTCCTTCAAGCCGTCGTAGTTGCCGCAAACGCCCACTTCACGCTCGATTCTTTCGTAGTAGGGCGCGATGTCCGCGTAGTCCAGCGGCCAATCCTCGCCCGACCCGTCGAAGCTCTTGCCCTTGAAATCACGCTGGCTGAAACGCCACGCCACCGCGTTCCACGTCAGCGTCTTCCCGCCCAGTCCACGCGCGCGCTCGGAGGCCATGCCGTCCTTGCCCGGCTTCATCCGCGGAATCTGGCGGTTCGCGAACTCCCACGGCATCGCGTGCGTATTGAAATCGCTGCGCGTGTTGATCCTCGGTCCGCCTTCCACCACGGCCACGTTCACGCCCGCCCGCGCCAAGTGCGCCGCCAGCGTGCCGCCCGCCGCGCCCGATCCGACAATTACCACGTCGAATGTTTTTACCGGTTCAGCCATGCCTTTATCGTCCTCGACACCAGTTCCGCCGCGTCCTGCTGCACGAAATGCCCCGCGCCGGGAACGGTCACCAGCGTCAAGTCTCCGTCCAGCCACTTCCACGTATCGTTCAACGCGCCGTCCAGCAGCGCCGTATCCGCCAAGCCGTGAATCATCAGCACCGGCGCCTGCACGCGCTGCGGTGCTTCGCGCTTTTCATACGGCTCACGCGGATAGTTCCGGCGATAGTACGACATCATGGCGTTGAAGTCGGAGCGCTGAAACGCCTCCACGTACTTCGCTTTAGCCGCCGCGTCCTTCACCCAGAACGCCAGCCCTTCGGCCGTCAGTTCCTTGTGCGAGTCCGGCTTCTGAAACCGCCGCGCGTACGCCGAGTTTGCCTGCTGCTTCGCGTTCCCGGCCAGTTCGCGGCTCAACCCGTTCGGATGGGGCAGATTCAGAATGATCAACTTCTCCACCATTCGGGGCATGTGAAACGCGAACTGCCACGCGATCGCCCCGCCCCAATCGTGCCCCGCGACAATCGCCTTCTCTTTGCCAAAATGCCGGATCACCGCCGCCACGTCGCCCACCAGCAGCCGCATGTCGTAGTTTTCCTCGCCGCCCGGCTTGTCCGATAGGTTATACCCGCGCAGGTCCATCGCCACTACCTGATACTGCGGCGCCAGCGCTTCCATCTGGTGCCTCCACGTGTACCAGAAATCGGGGAACCCGTGAATCATCACCACCAGCGGCCCTTTGCCCGCCGTTACGTAATGAATCTTCACTCCGTTCGAGTTCGCGTATCCGTCCTGGAACTCGGCGGCGCTCATCGCCACGGAAACGAACAGCGCCAACCTCATCGGTCTCCTTGCGCGATCCACGCCGCGTCGAATCGCGCGTGTTTGATCGACTTCGACGGCTTTCCGTCGCGCGTTTCGTGACTCGAATAGGTGATGTGAATGGCGCCGTCGGCCGCTTGGATCAACGACGGATAGCTGTAAGAGTGCGTCGTGCCCTTCTCTAAGTGGCGCTCCCACTTCCACGTCTCGCCCTCATCGTCCGACATGCGCACGGTCAACGACGCGCGCCCTTTCTCCGTGTCGTTGTAGGCCATCACCCACCGCCCGTCCTTCAGCACGATCGCCTCCAGGCTCGACCCCGGATTCGGAATTTGCGTATCCGCCGCGCCTGTCCAGCTTTCACCGTTGTCCTTCGAATAGCTCACCTGCGCCCGCTTCGGCGCCGGCCCGTTGTCGCGCAGGTACGCAACCAGCGTGCCGTCTTTCTTGCGAACGACGGATGGTTGAATGCCCCCGAATCCGACAATCGGCTCGCTCGCGTGCCACGATTTCCCGCCATCGTCGGAGATCGCCATCAACCCGTACGAGAACCCATCCGAATAGAGCGGCACCAGAATCCGTCCGCCCGGCAACTCGATCGGATGCGTCCGCGTAAACCAGCCCAGGCGCGAAAACTGCTTGTCGCCCGCTAGAGCGATCAGCCGCGACGCCCATTGATTCAGCGGCCCGGGCTTTTGCAACTCGCGCGCGAACACCTCTTGCGACTTCTCCTGAATTCTCTTCGGAATCAGCAGAATGTTGTCCTGCCACGCCCACTTCGGCGGTCCGTCGCTCATGTAGTCGGACGACACCTTGTACTTCATCAAAGCCGACTCCCACGTGTTCGCCAGAATCGCCGGCCATAGCAGCCAGAGCCGCTTCTTCGAATCCATCCACACCACGCAATTCGTGTCCGGAAACCCCGGAGTATCCGCCAATTCGAATCTCTCGGACCATCTTCCGGTCGACTTCTTCCAGCGCGCGCCCTCGATCTTCACATCGTCCGATTGCCGCTCGCCGGAACCATGAAACCACGATACGAACAGGTCCCCATTCGGCAGTTCCACGATCGACGAGGAGTGGTTGTGCCAATGCTCCGGCGTGAATAGCAGTTCGCTCTGAAACGCGGGCTGCGCCGCGGCCGACAGACCGCACAACAAGAGTAACTTTACGGTTTCCAAATCGTCGCTCCAATGAATCGCTCGCTGTCTTTTGAGGTGTTGAAGTAGTAGACCGTCACCAGATTCCCGTCGCTGCGCGGCAGCGTCCGTGTATAACCCAGGTCCCAGGTGCCGCCGTCGTCCCGCAGCATAATGTCCTTCGACCACGTCTTCCCTTCATCGGCGGATACTCTCGCCCGGATACTGAACGGAGCGTTTCGGAACCCGTATGTCAGCACCAGATTGCCTGAAGGCAGCTTCAATATCGCCGGCGGATTGCCGCCGCCCGTATCGTCCACCGGCTGGCCCACCATTTTCCAAGACGCGCCGTTGTCGTCGCTCCGCCACGCGGCGATGAACTTGCGGTGCCGGATCGTCGTCAATATCGACTTCGACCCCAACCGCACGCTCGACGGCATAATCGCGAAGTCGTTGCCCTCTGGCTCCGGGCACACCCACGAAACCATTTTCCAGGTCTTCGCGCCGTCGGTCGTGCGCACGCACAGCACGCGGCCTTCTTTCTTGTTCGATTTTCCGGCCGTCAGGAACATCGTCATTTCCTTCGCGCCGTCGACCAGATAATCGGTGCGCGCCGCCACGCCCGGCGTGCCGAAATCCGGCAGCTTGTATGGCCCCTGCCAGTTCCGGCCCTTGTCCTTGGTCACGTAGAACCGGGACGGGCCCACATGGATCGACGTCATCCGCGCCGTCAGCGCAAAGCCCTTGCCTTTGAAGTCGAAACCGCCCGGCGAATCCATCTCCGGCCGGCCGTCGCTCTCCACCGGCACGCCCGCCACCTTCACGCCCGGCGGCGGCTTCAACCCCTCTGGCTTCTCGGTCTTCCACGTTTCGCCGCCGTCCAGCGACCGCGCCAGCAAATGCTCCGCCGGCTTTGAGTAGTCGATCGAATGCTCGCGCGACGCGGCCTCGTTGAAGCGAAAGTGCCCGGCCTCGAAGCCAACCAGAAACTCATCGCCCCACGCCCACATTCCGTGGTTCGCCGGCCAGCCGCCGAATCGCCCTTTTACATTGAAAACGTCGCGGTGCCTGGGCGCCGCGCCCAGCAGCGTCAGCGCCGGGACTCGCAGCAGACTACGTCGGAGAATTCGCATCGAGTAGCCAGTATACCGGCTATTTAATGGGTGATGGCCTCGTTCAACGATCCTTGCCGGTACCCTTCCAGATCCAACGTAACGTAGTGAAAGCCAAGGGGCTTGAAGAGTGCCACGAAACGCCCGGCCATCGATAGCTCCAGCGCCCGGGCCAACTCCTCTTGCGCCACCTCAATGCGGACCAGGTCGCCATGATACCGGACCCGGAACTGCCGGAAACCCAGCGCCTTCACGGCCTCTTCGCCGTCCTCCACCACACGAATCCTTTCCTTCGTCACCTCGGTGCCGTACGGAATTCGCGAGCTCAAACACGCCGCCGCCGGCCGGTCCCATGTCGGCAGCCCTGCCATCCGGCTTAGCTCCCGAATTTCGGCTTTGGTCAACCCGGCGTCCACCAACGGCGCCTTCACGTTGTGAGCCTTGGCAGCGCCCTGCCCCGGGCGCCAATCGCCCAGATCATCGACATTTACGCCATAGACGACGTTTAGAATGCCGCGCTCCGCGCACACCGCGTCCAGGCGCGTAAACAGCTCGTCCTTGCAGTGAAAACAGCGATTCTTGTCGTTCTTCACATACTGCGGATTATCGAACTCAAACGTTTCGATGTACTCGTGCCGGATGCTGAACTGGCGAGCGAACTCCTCGGCATCGCGCTTGTGAGAGGCCGGGATCGACGCCGAATCCGCCGTGATCGCCACCGCCCGGTCGCCCAGCGTTTCCCGCGCCGCCCACGCCAAATACGCTGAATCCGTGCCGCCCGAATACGCCACCACCGCCGTTCCCATCTCGCGAAGCATCCCGAACAACTTCTCCTGCTTCCCAAGAGCGGATTGGGTATCGACTGGCCCAAACTGGACAAGCGTTGCCATGCCTATGATTATAGGCTGATGACCAAAGACGAAATCGTTCTCGCCCAACAGGAGTGCCTCTTCCCCTGCGTGTTCCACTACTTCGGCGAGCCCCTTGTGCTCACGCGCGCCAAAGATCAATACGTTTGGGACGCCGACGGGAACCAGTACCTCGATTTCTTCGGCGGCATCCTTACCGTCTCCGTCGGCCATTGCAACGGCAAGGTGAACGCCGCCGTTCACAAGCAGCTCGACACGCTCCAGCATGTCTCTACCGTTTTCGCCACCGAACCCCAGGCCGCGCTTGCCCGCCGGGTCGCGGAAATCGCTCCCGGTCCGGGATGGAAATCCTTCTTCACCAACTCCGGGTCGGAGGCCAACGAAACCGCCATCCTCGCCGCCCGCTGCTACACCGGTTCGGACGACATCATTGCCCTGCGTCACTCGTATCACGGCCGTTCCGCCGTCGCAATGGCCGCCACCGGCAACGGAACCTGGCGGCATGGCCCCAGCTTGCAGGCCGGTTTCGTATTCGCACACAACGCCTACTGCTATCGCTGTCCGTTCGGCTTGTCGTATCCGTCGTGCAACGTCCGTTGTGCGACCGATCTCAAGGAACTGATCCAGACCACGACAGACGGCAAGGTCGCGGCCCTCATCGCCGAACCCATCCAAGGGGTCGGCGGTTTCATCACGCCGCCGAAAGAGTACTTTCCGATCGTCGCCGGGATCGTCCGCGACCACGGCGGCATCGTCATTTCCGACGAAGTGCAGACCGCCTGGGGCCGGACCGGAAACAAGTGGTGGGGCATGGAGCAATATGAGGTCACACCCGACGTGATCACCAGCGCCAAAGGGCTGGCCAACGGCCTGCCCATCGGCCTGACGGCGGCGCGCCCGGAGGTCGCCGGCGCAATCAAGGGACTCAGCCTCTCCACTTTCGGCGGCGGTCCCATCTCGACAACCGCCGCCAAAGCGGTCATCGACCTGGTAACGGAGGAGAACCTCCTGGCAAACGCGGCATCGACCGGCGGCCACCTTCGCGCCGGACTGGAAGAGTTGAAAGGGAAATACACGCAAATCGGCGACGTCCGCGGCATGGGCCTCATGCAGGCCATCGAGTTGGTGGAAGACCGCGCGTCCAAAGAACCGGCCAAAGCCGCAACCCAACGCGTGATGGAAGCCGCCCGCGACCAGGGCCTGCTTGTCGGCCGTGGCGGCCTCCACGGCAACTGCATCCGGATTTCCCCGCCCCTGAACATCCACCGCACCGACGTCGACGAGTTCCTCCGCCGCCTCGACGCGGCGCTCGCCCGGGAAATTCACTGACCTCCGATTCACGGCAGTAAAGTTAAGACCGCTTTATTCTCGCGGAAAGTGCAGACCGTCGCCCAAAATTCCCGATAAGATGGTGCCGCTCACGATGAAAATCGCCCGCTTCGCCCTTCTGCTCAACGCCGCCGTCTTCGCTCAGGACCGCGGAACGATAAGAGGCTCCGTCACCGACCCCGCCGGCGCCGCCATTCCCGCCGCAAACGTCACCGCTCAAAACGTCGATACGGGCCTTCGCCAGTCGACCGTAAGCGGCGCGGACGGCGCTTTCAATCTTCCCTATCTCCCCGCCGGCAACTACAGCGTCACCACCGAACGCACAGGCTTTCGCAAATCGGAAATCACCGGTGTCCGCGTGAATGTCGCCACCGTCACCGGCGTCGACGTCGCCCTTACTATCGGCACCGTCGATCAGACCGTCGAGGTCTCCGCCGCCCCGCCCATCCTTGAACTCCAAGCCACCAACCTCGGGAAGGTGATGCCGAAAACCGCCATCAAAGATCTCCCGCTCTTCATTGGCGGAGGCATTCGCAGCAACCTCGCATTCGTCATCCTCACGCCCGGCGTAATCGGCCCGCCAAACAATCCGCGTATCGGCGGCGGCCTCCTGGATGGGCAAAGCGAACAGCTCGACGGCGCCGAAGCGCAGAGTGAGCGCCGAAACGACCCGGCAATGAACGGCGTCTCCGTCGAAGGCATGGAAGAGTTCAAAGTGCAAAGCTCCGGCTACTCCGCCGAGTTCGGCCGCACCTCGAACGGCGTCATCAACTGGGTTACCAAGTCCGGCACGAACACCGTGCACGGCAGCGGCTTCGTGTTCAATCGCAATGAGGTCTTCAACGCGCGCGGATTCACGTTCGCACCCACGCGCCGCCCCATCGTGCGGCAGTGGAACCCGGGCGGCAGCCTCGGCGGGCCGATCTTCATCCCTAAACTCTTCGACGGCCGCAACAAAGCCTTCTTCTTCTTCGCCTATGAACGCGCTTCCACCCGCAACGGCCAATCCACCGCTCTCGTCACAGCGCCGGTCGACGAATTTAAGATCGGCGACATGCGCCGCAACGTCGACGCCGCCAACCGCACCATCCCGCTTTACGATCCCTTCGACGCCAACGGCCGTATCATCGCCAACGCCGCGGACCGCCCTCGCTTGCAGTGCCGCGGAGTCCTGGACGTCATCTGCCCCGAACGCATCGATCCCACCGCGCGCCGCCTTGTCTCGCTCCTTCCCAGACCCGACGATCCAACCCGCATCGTCAACAACTACCGTTCCCGCAGTTTCTCCACCTCCCGTTCGCACCTGCCGTCGATCAAAGGCGACTACGTCTTCAACGACAAGCACCGCGCGTCATATCTGTTCAGTCATTTCTTCAGCCCTGCCCGCCCCAGCCCCCACCCGCTCGAAGGCCTCCCCGGCACCGGATTCCCTTCGGAGGCCCTGACCGAATACCATCGCTACAACGACGACTACGTCATCACCCCGAATCTGTTGAATCACATCACCATCGGATTCAACCACCGGCACGTCATCGAGGCCCCTGGCTACGTTTCGAGTTTTCCCGCCGGCCTCGCCCGCGAAACCTACATTCAGGGAACCGTCACGCCGCTCGCGCCCGGAACATCCAGCGTCTACAGCGCCGGCGGCGTGCAATGGGGCAACAGCGTTTTCACCGATTCGCGCCAGCGCACCACGAACATTAAGGAGCAGCTCGCCTGGACCCGTGGCCGGCACAACGTCAAGGCCGGCTTCGAATACCTCCGCGGCATCTATCGACGGCTCGACTTTAACAACGCCTACGGTTCGGTCGGTTTCAACGCCGCAGGCACTGGAAATCCCACCGTCGGCAACAGCGGTTCCGATTGGGCTTCTTTCCTCCTCGGCGTCGCTAGCGGCGGCGGCTTCCGCTACCCCGGCGACACCGCGTTTCAATGGCCCTACTATGCCTGGTACATCCAGGACGATTTCAAGATCAGCAAGCGCCTCACAGTCTCGGCCGGCCTGCGATATGAACTCCCGATCCCCAAGCGAGAACGCAATCTGAAAAACTCGAACTTCTGCCCAACCTGCCCCAATGCCGCCGCCGGCGGAATTCCGGGAGCCATGGTGTTCGCCGGCCGCGACGGCGCTCCGGAGACCTTTGGCGAGACGCGCAGGAACGCCTTCGGCCCCCGCCTGGGCGTGGCCTATCAACTGAACGGCAAGACCATGATTCGCACCGGCAGCGCGATCTACTATCAGCCGAGCCGCGAGGACGGCAACGCCGACAACGGCATTCAAGGGTTCGGCGGCACATTCGGCGCCGTCGGGAACAATCTCTCCAGCGGCGTATCGTAATCTGGTGCGCGACGGATTCACGTCTTTTGCGCCGGCAATCAATGCGTTGAAACCGCCCATCCGGGACGCCGCCACCCTTAGCGCGAATCTGCTGCAACAGACGCCGTTCTTCTACTTCTCGAAAGCTGGCCGGGCGCCGTATTTCAGCGATTGGAACTTCACCATCGAGCGGCAGATCACCTCCACGTCCCTGCTGCGCACCAGCTATCACGGAGTGGTCGGCAACAAGCTGCTGTCGCGCCAGCAATCGCAGAACCAGCTCGATCCCAAATACTGGGCCATCTACGGAAACCTGTTGAGTTCGCCGGTCAGCGCCGTCCTCAACAACCCCGCCGTTGTCGCTGCCGGCTTCAGCCTGCCGTACGCAACGTTCCCGCGAAATCTCCAACTGCAACAGGCGTTACGTCCGTTCCCGCAGTACTCGGACATCAACAGCAACGCCGGCGGCCAGAACGACGGGCACTCCACGTTCCACGCGCTCGAAGCCAGCTATGAGCACCGTTTCTCCAAAGGCCTGTTCATGATGGCCTCCTACACATTCGCAAAACTGATCTCCGGCTCCAACGGCGAGGACGCGAATCGGGCCTCCGACGGTGCCGTGCAGAATCAATACAACCGCCGTCTCGACAAAGCCGTCGCGAGTCAAGACACGCCGCACAACCTGCGCGTCAGCTACGTCTACGATATCCCGTTCTTCAAGAACAACCGATACCTGGGCGGCTGGAAGGTCTCGGCGATTCACACCTATGTCAGCGGCACGCCGCTTGTCGTCAACTGCAGTCAGAACCTTTTCGGCGCCGGCAGCAACGCGCGTTGCAGCTTCGCGCCCGGCGTTTCCACCGGTGCGATCCCACTCATCAACCCCGAGTGGAACTCCGGCAAGGACACCGCCTTCCGCGTACCGTATTTGAACAAGGCTGCTTTCGTGCTGCCGCCGAACATGACCTACGGCGACACGCCCCGCCGCATGTCGTACTTGCGTACGCCATGGACGATCAATGAGGACATCGCGCTAATTAAGGATTTCAAGTTGACGGAGAAGGTCAATTTCGAAATCCGCGGTGCGGCATCCAACGCATTCAACCGCTCGCTGCTCGCCGCACCGGTCACGGCGCAAAACAACAGCGCCTTCGGCTTCATCAACACCCCGCAAGGCAACGGCCCCCGCAACATCCAACTCGGCGCCCGCGTTTCGTTCTAAGCATAACGAGACGCGGCGCCCAGCCAACCGCGACCGGTCATCTCAATAAGAACGTGTCGCAGAACCATTAACATCCGCCCCGGGAAACACTAAAACGGTCCACCACTGTGCACGCGGCGAACGCTTATCCATGTCAAGAATGAACAAGCGAAGGAGGTCGCCGCGCCGCAGGCCAGTTGCACGCTCCAAGTCCGGTCTAGGGCTAAAGAGCGCCCCCTCGATCACGCCAGCCAACTTCGCTGGCCCGGCCGCGCTTGTTGCAGCAATTTAACGAAACTCGCCACAGTTCTGGATAAGATCGTCAGAACCCCAAATGGTAAGCACTTGCGTCAGCCTCATCACTGCTGCAAAGGTATCGGCTTCGGAAGGTTGCGTCGCTAACCTCGCTTCACACGTCCTCCTAATCCGGTCCAGAAGACGGCATGGTTGTAGGGGCCGAAGGGGCCTGGATTGGCAAATATCATCTCCTTTACGCCATTCTTGAAAACGGATGCCGCACTGCCAAAAGCTCCTCGATACTGTCCTGAGAGCCATTTGAAGGGCGTCGAACGCGAGCGTTGAGACCGTTAGGAGGCCAGCAACACGGCTCAGTCACGCGGCGAACGAACACGGAAGCCGAATTCACGGAAGCCGGGCCCCGGCATCCAACATGTCCAGCATTCGGGCCACCTCAGCTCGCAGAGCTGGGGGGTCAACGCGATCAAGAAACTCCGCCCGTAAACGAACTGCCGGCTCAAATTGACCCACGCCCTCGAGAACGGCCAAGCAGTGGTAGAGGTCCTCCGCGTAAAGACCGGCGTATGCCTCCTTGAGCGCTTCGAAATGAAGCTCACCCGGCGAGGGAAGCGATTCGATGTTGTCTTCCAGAGTGAGCAGCGAACGTTCGAGAAGCCTCTCCGGCGCCCGCAAGAACTCGTGAGCGAGTCCGTACTCTTTTTCGCGTACCAGCGCGGCCAACACTTCCGGAAAACACCGATCCGCAGTGTCTCGATTGCGGCCGGCCGTCTCTTCAAAAAGCTGCACAGTCGCAGGCAGTTCGTGAAGCACGCGGTTGATTGAACAAACTTCCGCAAACAAACTAGGGGCGCGGTACTCGGCGGCGCGGAAAGCCTCGACCGCTGCATCGCGGACGGTCCTCAATGCCGAGAGCGCAGGAGGATACGCCTCGGCCAATGCGGCCCAACTGGACAGTGCGAACGACGTCCGCACCCCCGCCAGTGACGGGTCTAGAGCAAGGGCATTGGCATGGAACCACTGGTGAGCGTCGAGTGCCGATCGAAGGTCGCCGGCGTCCCTCAAACGGCGGGCGAGGCGGAGCGCTTCGGTCGGATCTGAGAATTCGTATTGCATTCGTTAATCTCCCGTGCCTCAGCCGCTTCAGTCAAAACTCTCTGGCTCTATTCTCGCGCCTTAGCGCCTTGACTCCACCGGAATGGGATTCGGCGATAATAATAAGGTTAACACCAATAAAATTCTTTCATTTTTAGGTATATTCGAATTCTGCCCGGAATGACGGAGGGTCCACAAATATCGAGTCAGTGGGGGCAGAAAAAACGAACCTGAGAATCTCGTTCACAAAAAAACAAAAATTATATTTATAATTAAATCAACAATTTAAAAAATTAGGCGATCAATTCAACTCGACCGAATGCGAACGTCGAAGTATGAAAACGGTTTTCGTTTGGACCACCTTGGCCTTTGCCAACGACCAGGCGGACGCGCTCTGCGCCAGCGCCAGACAGGCGGCGATCAGAGGGGAATGGAAGGTGGCCGAAAACGCGTATTTTTCGGCGCTGCTGGCTTGCGCCCAGTGTTCGCCCGAGGCAAAGCTCATTCTCCGCTCAGAATTGGCCAACGTCCTGGTTCACGGCGGCTCGCCGGAGGCCGCGGCCGCTCAATGGCGACGCGCCATGCTGGAAATCGAAGGTCTCGATCCCCGTCTAAAAGCGGTCGCGGAGTCCGGTCTCGCCGTCGCACTGTATACCGGAGGTCACAAAGCGGAGGCCAACCGCTACTGGGGCCGGGCCTGCGTTCGGCTGGAGGGGCTGAATCCGGAACACGCCGCCTGCCGCTTCAACGCGGCCGTCGCGCGCATGGAGTCCGAAAACGTCTGGAGCGAACTCGAAGAGTTGCTTCCAAGCATGTTGACCGTCGATTCTCCCGCCACACGGACCACGGCCCGGCTTCAAACAGCCCGTGCCGCCGCCGTGGCCGGCGCCCACGGTCGCGCCAAAACACTGGCCGAGCAGGCCGGAGCGGAACTCGCCTCGGACCATCCCTTGATGGACACCGTCTATGGTGTGAAAGCGGAAATCGCCGAAGCGAGAGGAGCGTCGAAGGAAGCGAAGGTCTGGAGGAAGAAAGTGCGGGCGGGGATAAACACGGGCAGGGTCAGCGCGGACCAATGGCGCCGGAAGCCGCAGTGAAGGGGCTTCCGGCGGTCAGGATGGGGGTTACTGGCCCAGGATGTCGTAGGTAGTCGTACCGGCGACGCGCACTTTTTCGTACTTCGACATCCATTCCTTGTGGAAAGGATTCGCCGTGTACTCCTTCAGCGTCTCCGGGCCCGACATCAACATGCAAACGCCGTGTTGGCGCGTCACGCGGTTCGCCTTCGCTTCCACGTCCTTGCCGCCGGCGGCCAGCTTCTTGCGAGCCTCGCCGTCAACGGTAAACTGGGCCAGCGGCGCGCGAAGCTTGCCATGCCAAACCTTGGAAATGCCTTTGAACTTGCCCGGCCAGGCATCCGTCGCCTCAGCGAAAGCTTTCCAATCGGCGTCGGTCGCCGATTCGATGACCGTGAACGCAAAACAGTGCATCATGCCCTTTTCGCCGGCAACGGCAAGACCTGATGTGAGCAGCAGTGTAGCCGCGGCGGAAAGAAAGAAACGCATTCTGGTGATTCTCCTTTGAAGGTTGAAAGATCCCTACGATTCTAGCAAGCCGCGATCAGGCCTTTTTGCTTTTCTTGGCCGCGCGGCGTTGTGAGCCTGGTTCCCCGGCGTTGACTTTGGGGAGCCAGCGGATGTGGTCGGCCTTTACCGATGCGAATTTCGGATCGGAGGCCAAGTTCTTCCACTCTAGTGGATCGTTTTTCCGGTCGTAGAGTTCCTCGCCTCCGTCGCTGTAACGGATGTATCGCCAATCCTCGCTTCGAATCGAATGGTTGTTCCGTCCGTACGTCGTCAGAACGGGCCGGTCCCACTTCGCCTTCGGATTGCTCAACAGCGGCCGCAGGCTCCGGCCTTCGCACTCCGCCTTTGCCGGCAGCCCGCAAACGTCCGCCAGCGTTGGAAACACATCGATCAGACCCACCGGCCGGTCACACCGGCCCGGCTGGGTCAAACCCGGAACCTTCATCATCAAAACGTTGTGAGTCGCTTCTTCCCAGAGCGAGAACTTGCGCCAATGCAGTTTCTCGCCCAGGTGCCAGCCGTGGTCGCTCCACAGGCAGATCACTGTATTGGCGGCAAGCGGGCTCTTTTCGAAACCGTCCAGCAACCGTCCTAGCTCCGTATCGTTGTACCGGATCGCGGCAAGGTACGCCTGCACGGCCTGCTTCCACTGGTTGTTATCCGTAACCGACTTGTGGTCGCCGTTCGGTTTCGCCATCTGCTTACCGATCGGCGGCACATCGTCCAAGTCGTCGCCGTTGATCTTCGGCACGACAATTCGATCCAGGGGGTACAGATCGAAATACTTTTTCGGCACATACCAGGGCAGGTGTGGTTTGTAAAGGCCGACGGCCAGGAACAGCGGCTTGCCATGAGCTTTGCCCATCTGGCCCAGGGCCCAATCCACCACTTTGTGGTCGCCCATCTCGCCGTCGCCATTCGACAGCGGGCCCCAATCGAAGTTGCCGGTTCCGGCGATGCCGTTCGCCGGGAGCTTTGCCGGTTCGGGATCTTTCGGCTTCTGCTGGGTCTTTGACGGGAAGTACTCTTCCCAACTGTCCGGATCGGGGAACGCATCGTGATACGTCTTGCCGGTTCCGATGGCCTTGTAGCCATGGTCCATGAAATGCTGTGGCAGGGTGCGGGTCTTGGCCAAGGCCGGAGCCTCCCGCCAAGGTTGGCTGTTCTGATAGATACCGGAGGTGGCCGGCTGAATGCCGGTCATCAGTGCGGCGCGTGACGGGTTGCACAGCGGAGCGGCGCAGTGGGCGCTCGTAAAGAGCACGCACTGTTTCGCCAGCCGGTCGAAGTTCGGCGTAATCGACTGCGGATTCCCGCCTAGACACCCGATCCAGTCGTTCAAATCGTCAACACAGATCATTAAGACGTTCGGCTTCTCGGCGGCCGCGAACAGACCGCCGCTCATTGCAAGGAAACCGCGGCGCGACAGATTTTTCATGGTTTTTCTAGCCTACCAATTTAGTTGAAGCCCAAACTCCAGCGCGCGCGCCGTTACAGGAGAACGTCGCGTCGATCAGCCCGGCACCGAGGTCCGGCGTTCTCCGATTTCCCGGCGTGCTCAATACGCTGAAAAAGTCGATGTTCGACCGGAAATATGCGCGTTCCTAGCCGCCGGATAGCGGAAGGAGCTGGCCTTTGCAGGGTTTCCAAGCGGCCACCTCGATCCCACACGGACCCACCAATCCGGCGGGGTGCATGTAGAGTCCGGACTCGTTGGTCAGCGTGCGGCCGGACCATTCGGGGACTCTATCGCTTTGTTTATCGAAGCAAGAAGGGGGATTGCAGCCGGCAGTGACGGGAGCGGGTGATGCCGTCGACAGTGACTTGCCGGCCCGCCACATTCACGCGGTAGGCAGAGTCCGCACCGTGTTCCAACAGCAGCGAGCGCAGCGGCCAATCGGTCCCGGCGACCATTTGGACGCCACAGGCGCCGCCCATCAGGACGGTCCAGGCCGGCTCCGCATGTCCGGCCCGAATCGCCGAAAGGGCTCCATCGAGAATCCGCGCCGCAGTATCGAGGAACCCATCCATGAGGTCCTTTTCGGCGACGGATTCGGTTTCTTGAGCGTATAATCGGCACATGCGAATCGCAGTGCTCGCGGGTCTTGTTACATTGGTTGCCTCAGCGCAACTGAAGCGGACGCCGGGAGCGTATGAGAACGACCGGATCTCGGTCGAATCGGTGTTACTGCTGGACCGCACCCAGGTCAAGGCGCTGCTCGGCAGCGACTTCGACGGGTCGGTGGCCGTTATCGAAGTGACCGTCGTACCGCGCGGCGGCGAGGCGCTGGACGTCGAGCGGGAAGACTGGACGCTGTTCTCCAACAAGGATGCCCAGAAAGCGCCCGCGTTCCATCCAAGCCAACTGGCCGGCCAGGGCGCCCTGCTGTTGACCCAGAAAGGCGCGGCCAGCGCGGTAATGGGACGGAACAACCCAAACGGCCCGATCATCGGCGGCATCCCGGGCACCGGCGGCCGGCCACGGCAGATCAACGACGGGGGCGGCGGCATCGGCAACACGGCCAGTGTGGTGACCGAGAACAAAGTCGAAGAGGCCTCGGACTCCAAAGAGAATCCAGTATTGAAGACATTGAAGTCGAAGGAGCTGGTCTACGGCAAGACGCTGAAACCGGTGAAGGGCCTGCTCTACTTCTCACTCGACGGGAAACACAAGCCAAAGGACATCGAACTCTGGTACCGGGGCCCAGCCGGAAAATTCGTTGTATCCTACAAGCCGCAATGAAAATATACGATCTCGATACGCCCGCGCTATTGATCGATCTGGATGTGATGGAGCGGAACTTGGGCCGGATGGGCAGCTATGCCCGCGAACATCGTCTGCGGCTGCGTCCCCATACCAAAACGCACAAGACGCCTGCTTTGGGGGAGATGCAGCTCCGCTCAGGGGCGGTAGGGCTTACGGTGGCGAAGGTGTCGGAAGCCGAGGTAATGCTTGAATCGGAGACTCCAGATCTACTGGTGGCGTATCCGGTCTTCGGCAATGCGAAGATGGCCCGGCTGGTCAATGTCGCCAAGCGGACGAATCTAACCGTATCGGTCGATAGCGTGGACGTGGCCCGGCCCATCTCAGAGGCTGCGATGGCTGCGGGCATCCGGATCAGCGTGTTGGCCGAGGTCGATGCCGGGCTGCTCCGGGTCGGTGTGCAGCCGGAGCTCTTCGTACCGCTGCTGCAGGAACTGGACCAACTGCCCGGTATCGAACTGCGGGGCATGGCATTCTATCCGGGGCACATCAAGGACCAAGACGCGGAAGCCCTTTCGGCTCTGTCTAGGCTCATCGGCGGGTTGATCGCGGAGGCGCGGACGGCGGGCTTTGCGTTGCCGGTTGTATCCGGAGGGTCAACGCCCACGATGTGGTCTTCGCACTTGGTGCAGGGGATGAACGAGATCCGCCCCGGCACTTACATTTTCAACGATCGCAACACGGTCATCTCCGGCGCCTGCACCATGGCCGATTGCGCCGTAACGATTCTAACCACCGTTGTTTCGACCAGCGTTCCGGGCCGCTACGTGATCGATGGCGGATCGAAGACCTTTTCATCGGACCGGGCGGCGGCCGAAGGCTTTGGAGTCATGCTCGATGCTCCCGGCGCGCTGTTTGAAAAGATGAACGAGGAGCACGGCTACGTGAAGCACGAAGGACACTCCCGCAAGGTGGGAGAGATGGTCCGGGTGCTGCCCAATCACGTCTGCGCGGCCGTGAACCTTCACCCGAAGATCTTCGGGATCCGGGGCGAGCAAGTCATTTCGGCCTGGGACGTGGCGGGCCGCGGCAAACTCCAATAGCGGTTACTGGAGATAGAACGCGAACAAGGTGTCGCCGGCGGCAACCAGAACATGTTGCTTGCCGTCCACCAGGTAGGTCTGCGGTGCATTGGAGACCGCGCCGACGCGGGAGTGCCACAGGATCTTTCCTGTCGCCGCGTTGAAGGCCAGGAAGTTGCCGCTTGGGTCACCGCCAAACAGCAGACCGCTTGCGGTTGTCAGCAGTCCGTTAGTTCCGCCGAAGCCGCCGGAGACCGGATACTTGTGACGCCACTTGATGCGGCCGGTTTTGTAGTCGATCGCGGTAAGGTAGTTTCCAACCTGCGCCAGTTGCTGCTCATCCTTGCCGCCCAGGCCCATCGCGCCGCGCGGGTCCGTCTCGGTCAGATAGTACATCGCGTAGGTGTCACTCTGCGGCACATAGAACAGGCCGGTATCGGGGGAGTACGCCGCGGGCGGCCAGTTCGTGGCGCCGTAGTTGTTCGGCGAGACCAGTGTGCCGCCGACGGTGGAGTCCTTTTCGGGATCCCGAATCGTCTGGCCTTTGGCGTTAATCTCTTTCACCCAATTGACGGTATCGGAGAACTTACTGGTCAGCAGATGAGCGCCGTTGGTACGATCCACCACGTAGAAGTAACCGTTCCGGTCGGCATGCAATGCCATCTTTCGCATCTTGCCTTTAAATAAGCCATCTACGAGAATCGGCGTTTCGGAGGAGTCCCAGTCGTGCGTATCGTGCGGGTTTAGTTGGTAATACCAGGCCATTCTGCCAGTGTCGACGTTGATTGCCACAAGCGAGCACGTATACAGGTTGTCTCCGTCACGGGACTTCGGATTGGTGTAGGACGGTGTGGGATTGCCGGTGCCGAAGATGTAGAGCTTTGTTTCCGGGTCGTAGGCGCCGGGGATCCAAACGTTCCCACCGCCGACGCGGGCCGCTTCCAGCGTGCCCCAGGATTCCAGGCCAGGGTCGCCTTTCTTCATCGGCACCATGTGCGTGGTCCACTGCACGTCGCCGGTCTCCGGATCGTGGGCCTGCAGGTAGCCCGGCGCATCCAGGTCGTTGCCGGTTCCGATGAGGATGTGGTTGCCGACGACAATGGGCGCCATGGTGGAGAAGTACTGGCGTTCGAACGACGCGATGGGCTTATGCCAGCGTTCCTTGCCGGTGGCCGCGTCCAGGCAGACCAGATAGTTGTCAGGCGTTTCCATGTAGAGCCACTTACCCCACATGCCCAGTCCCCGGTTGCCGATGTGTGTTCCACCTCGAGTGCGCCAGAAGTAGTGCCAGATAATGTGCCCGTCGCGGGCGTCGACTGCCCAGGCGTTGTCGGGAGTCGAAAAGTAGAGAACGCCGTCGACCATCAACGGAGAGGCGCGGACAGTAGATCCGCCGCCGCCAAAATCGGCCGTGCCTTCACCGCCGACGATAGTCGGGTAGCTGGGCCCGCCAAAGCCGCGGAAGCCGCCAGGGGCCTGTCCGCCGGCGCCGCCTGTGATGCGGGTGGTCCAGGCAAGGGTGAGGTTCTTGACGTTGGCCGGAGTAACCTGCGTCAGCTTGCTGTATCGTTTCGCGGAATAGTCGCCGGAATAAGTGGGCCACTCGTTGGAGAGAGGCTTCAGTAGCGAAGCCGGGTCCAGCGTTTGCGCGGCGGCGGCGAGGGAGAGAAGTGCGAGTGCGGTCTTCATTTCACAGTCACCAAGTAAGCGGTCAGATTGTGGATGTCTTTGTCGGTGTACTTCGACAGCAAGTCCTTGTGCGGTTTCAAGGGGTCTTTCACTTCGACCTTCGGCACAGCGCCATCGCGGGTGAACGTGCGCTGCACGCCTTCGGCGTCTGTCAGCGTAACGAAGAAATCGTCGATGCGGTTCAGGCGCCCCTCGTGCTTGGCACCGCCCGCGAGCGTGACGGTAACGGTGGTGGGTGAGACGCGGACGACGGGCGCTCCGCCGCCAAAACCGCGGCCTCCGCCAGTGCCGGGCATCAGCCAGGTCTGCTGCAACAGTTTGGGATCTGAGATTCGCGA